>JBCCYK010000045.1:0-31656 GCA_039189905.1 Planctomycetota bacterium | reverse complement strand
TCATTTGCTCGCCGAATTAGGTTGACGTGACATCGCGGGGCTTGTCGTCTTCACCGCCCGTTTGATTCACTATCTGTGGCACGCTGCTACCTTCCTCGATCCAGTACTCGGTCAGAACGCCACCTGACATCTTGACCATGCTGAAGCCCTTCTTCGCGGGCTCTGGCTTGGCGAGCGGAGCAGGCGTGTTTCGGCTCGCCAGCGTGTTCGCTTTCTCTTGCTCCTCTTGAGCGCGTCTGGCTTGAGCGTCTTGGTAATCCGCCAGCCAGGTCAGGAATGACTGACCTGCGGAATTGCCTTCTTCGCCCTCGCTCTTGGCCAAGACATCACCCGGATTCCCGAGCGTGAGACGAATCTTTCCAAGTTCCTGTGCGTAGGTCCAAGCGGGCGTGTCAGACTTGTGGATCAGAAGCGAAATCGTTTTGGCGGGCTTGCGTTCTTCGTCCTCGTCCAAGTTTCGTTCGGTACGCCCATCGATGGCGAAAACTCGCACGCCCACCAACACCGTTTTTGCTGTTGTCTCTGGAATCAGCTCGCTCTTCTCGAAATAGGCCGTCACATCCACACGATCGCCAGGATTGAGAAGCGTGGCGACCGTGCTTTCCGGGTCCGCCTTCATCGACACCACGCTGTAGCCAACGGGGATCGTTTGCGAGGAACCGCTGGCGTCTTCCATCAGCTTCAGCGGCATGATGGGCTCGCCTTCATAGAACCGCTGGCGAGCGTATTTGTTTTCCAGGTCCTCGAGTTTGCCCGTCGCTCCCTTCGGCACACGATCCGACGGCCATTGCTCCAGCCGAATCTTGTCGGCGGTGATCTGTTCGGCCACGTCAATGGTCTTGGCCGTGACGAAGATCTCAACGGTGTCGATTTGCGTCCCAGAAGAGGATTGCGCCTGCATCCATTGGCTAACGCCGATTGCGGCGATGGTGCCACAAACACAAGCCAAAAGCAGGAAGAGGGATCGATTACGCATGACAGTCTTTAATCTGAACGGACAGTGATCGGGATTCGAAGGATAATTTCAATGGTTCGTCGTGAAGGGATTGAACCCGTCGCAGCGAACGCGCACCGTCCGTCGTGTGGGGTATCGACGGACGCATGGATCAGACTGAACTGATTACCGTTGTGGCTAGAACAAGCCACCGCACCCAAAAGGTTTCACCAGATTGCCTAAGGCCACAACCGCGATCAGATCATCAGTCCCGCGCCGGCAAAGTAGATGATCGTTCCAATGGCCATCGGGATCCCATAAGGAAGCAAGTACATGTTGGGCTTGCGATCGCGCGCGATCTTGGCCAGTGATCCCGGTTTGCGGATCGTTTTCCACTCGTGGATGATCTGATGCCCCATGGCGTAGTGCTTTTCCCAGTTGCCGCTGAGAAGAATCATGCCGACGGCCATGATCCCACCGACGATGGCGGTTGCCGCAAAGGCCTTGAGCGTGATCGCCGTCCCGCACCAGGCGCCGATGCCGGCGAGCAGTTTCACATCGCCGGCACCCATGCCACCGACGTTACGAAGGGGCAACAGCAACATCATGCCAACGACGGTCGCCAGCAGGCTGTATCCCAGCCCGGGGAATCCGCCCTCTAAAGTGCAATGCACCCAACCAAGCACGATGAAGGGGAACGTCAACCAATTGGGAACCTTCAGGATCATCCCGTCGATCACGGCGGCGACGATCAGGACGACGGTGACAAACCAGATCGACCAGTTCTCAACAACGGATTGCATAAGGGTGTTCATAATGGGGTCCCCGTGTTTCAACCACGACGAAATGGGTGAGGCGAGATGAAAGGGTGTTTGGTGTCAGCCCAACTTGAGCCAACGAAGGTCAGTGCGATCGTGAAACTCAGCGTGGCATCACAATCCAACTGAACATCGCGAAGAGCAGTGTCACCCCACATACGGCCATTTGCCATGCATCCGCAGCAGCGTCGGCAGGTAGGAAGGGGTAGTTCATCGCAGATCAGTCATGCAAAAGATCGGAAGTCGAAAGACGACACGACCCGAACGGCGGCGCGCACGCGGAGCACGCATCCGCCGCCCGGAGATGTCGCAGAGGCTCATCCCGGAAACACCGACGAAGCGGCGCGAGAATGAGCCAAGCAAACCGCTCAGTTCGAGATGATGCCAGCGGTTTCGTCGAACTTGTCGCTCGCTGCGGTACCGACGCTCGTGGCGGCAGTAACACAAACGACGATGATCAGAGCGAGCATCACGGCGTACTCAACCGCGGTCGGTCCGTCTTCTTCCTTCAGAAACGCAACAACGCTATCAGCAAACTTCTTCATCTTTGACTCCAAGACGAATGGGGCTCAATCGATCACCAGGACAGGGGCAAACGATCAAACCGACGACGAATGAGAATCGAAGCCATCCTTCGATTCGCAGCGGGAAGCAGCCGTAGCGATCGCATTTGCAATCATCTGACAAGCCATCAGTTCGGACTCGCCACCGGACGTGAAACACACCCGGCGAACAGTCGCGCCATTGGCAACCCGGCTATCCTGAGGCCAAACCCGATCCAAGAGCCTTCCAAACGTGCGAGCACATTCGGGAGGCGGGCAACAAATCGAATCGACCCACGGACCCGTGGTTTTGCGCCCCACCCTCTCAGGTAGTTTGCCTTTGTCAGGGAACGTTGGCTGACCAGGAACGGGACAATCGGCAACGCACCAACGGACCCATTCTCGGTAGCGTTGCTCCGGTTTCCGGGCCCGAGGGACCGGTCGCCGAACCAACGCTTTCTCACTACCGAAAGCTACGACACGTCCCGACTGAGTCAAAAAAGATGCTCACGTCAGCCTTTCGTGCTGGGCAAGACCTTGGAATCGCGCGGTTGGTGACGATTGTCCGGGTCCAAGCAAGGTCCACCTCGATGGCAAAGCCCGCCAAAACCGGGCGGCATTCGCCTCCACCATCGAGGTCGTGCGGTTTATCGAGGCCGCAGAGACGCATGCGTCCCGGAGTTTGGAAACACAGAGGCACGGAGATCACAGAGCAGTGGGCGCTGCTGGGACTCTGTGATCTCCGTGCCTCTGTGTTTCAACCCACCACGGCACAATCCACGTCGTTGACCGCGCAACGAAACACCGCCTACCTCTTGGCGTTGATAGGCAAGTGACGAAAACGCAAAGCTAATACCGATTCGTCATATCACCCGGGGGGATGGCCAAAAGGACTGCACGACCTCCTCCCACGGACGGGATACCGATTTTTTTGACAAAATGTCAAATTTGACATGTTGTCAAAAATGAAAGCCGATCTAGGGTGTTGGTATGGAAACTCTCACCCCAAAGCAACGCGAGATCCGTGAACGCGAGCGGCGGATCTTGGATGTGGCGACCCCCATGATCCGCGAACACGGGATGTCCGCGATCAAGATGGATTCGATCGCCCAAGCCATGAACTTGACTCGCGGCACCATCTACAACCATTTTCCGAACAAGGAAGAGATTTTGATGGCGATGGCCGGTCGTGCCGTGGCGCGTCGCATGGCCTTGTTCCACTTTGCAACGACACTGGCGGACCGCCCGCGCTGGTCCTGTGCCGCGATCGGCTTGGCCGCCGAAGTCTATGCGGACCACCTGCCGGATGACTTCGCCATCGAGCAGATGGTTCGTCACGATCCTGTCTGGCAAAAGACGTCGCCCAAACGACGAACCGTCTTGCTCGATTGTGAGGAGTTGTGCATTCAGGCGATCGGTTCCCTCATCGACGCTGCGATTGAGTGTGGTGACCTGGATGGGAGCACGACCACAACGATCGCGTCCCTCAAACAACAAATCACGTTTGGTCTGTGGTCGCTTGTCTACGGAGGACTGGTGATTGAGGCGACCAGCCCGTCTCTCGTCACAAGTGGAATCGAAGAACCGCGTCAAGCGATCCGCCGAAATTGCAACGCTTTGCTCGACCAGCTTGATTGGCGACCGCATTACAAGGCGAGTGAATACAACGCGTTGGTCAATCGCATCACGCCCAATTTAATCGTGCGCGCCAACGAGTTGCAGCATGAACACTTCGAAGGCCCGAGTGATCTCATGCTTGGAGCTCAGACACCCAACGGTGGAGAGAAGGACCATGATTCCTGAAACCGAAGACCTAAAAGCCAACCCGCGCGGTGGCCAGGGCATCCAGCGATCGAACCAATATTCGAGGCCGATGCGATACGGCGTCTTGGCTTGCCTGGTGTTGGTCGGCCTGGTTGGTTCGTGGGGAAGCCGACAAAGCGATGCGGACGAGAATAACGAAGGGTCCGAAACCGATCATGTCCATTTGACGGTGGAAGTGTTTTCCGCCGGTTCCTTGCCTGCTCCGCCGCTGTGGGCTCGCTACCAAGGGGATGTGGTGCCGCGACGTCAAAGTGTGCTTGCATTTCGACGCAGCGGACGGGTGACGAAAGTCTCGGTGGACACGGGGGACGCGGTTACGGCGGGCCGAGTGCTTGCTAAGATCGAAACCGCCGACGTCGATGCATCGGAGCGATTGGCTAAAGCCAACGTCGACGCCGCGCAAGCAGCCTATGACGAAGCAATCGCGGGCCCGCGCTATCAGACGATTCGCGCTGCCGAAGCACGAGTTCAGCAGCTTCGCAGTCAGTTGCGTTCTGCCGAAACACGGCTGAAACGCCAAGAGACATTGATGAGGCGCGGGGCCGGTTCATCCCAGGAAGCCGAAGACGCGGGCTTCCGCGTCACGGAGCTGATTGCTGCACTGGACGAGGCTGATTTTGGGCTTCGCGAGCTCCAGGAGGGAACCCGAGACGAGAAGATACGGTCAGCCGCGGCTGATTTGGAACGCACCCGAGCGCAACTCGATCAAGTGGGCGTGGATCGGGCCGACAGCCAAATCGTCGCCCCGTATGACGGGATGATTCTTCGTCGCGACTTGGACGAGGGCACCATCGTTGCGTCAGGTCAACAGGTCTTCACCATGATGGAATCGCCACCGCTGGAAGCGAGATTTGGCGTGCCGGCGGACGTCGCTCGGGATTGGCACATTGGCCAGCGGACGCACGTCACCACGGAGTCAATGTTCAACACCCCGTTTGATATCGACAAGATACAAGAGAGCGCTGTGGTGGTCCGCATGGATCCGGCGCTCGATCTCTCCACCAGGACCCGAGGGATCGAGGTTCGCTTGGACCCCTCCTTGGGTGCGGTCGCCGGGCAAACCGCGACCCTTTGGATCAATCGAAACCGCTCGGTGCCGACCGTGACGGATGGCGATCGGAGGAACGACGCGTTTTGGATTCCGACCACGGCGTTGGTTCGCGGAACACGGGGGCTTTGGTCCGTCTACATCGTTGCACCGGAGCAGCCAACCAAGGATGACGCTGCTAGAGCGACTACGAAGGATTTCACGGGCAAGGTGGAGCGTTGGAACGCTTGGGTTGTGAAGACCGTTGGCAGTTGGACCCAAATCAGACTGACGTCCATCGGAAACAACGCATCCAAGGCGGGGCACTGGATCGTAGCGTCCGGAACCACCCGGATCGGCCCGGGCGTTTTCGTCAAAGCGGAGATTCACGATCCGCTGGAATACGGGAGTTCAGAAGAGTCCGAAAACAGCGCGTCGTTGGCCCTGGACGAGACGGTTGCAAGATGAGTCAAGGCATTCTGTCCCGAATCGCTTCGACGATTCATAACGACCGTCGCCTGGTCGTCTTGTTGCTTGCGTTGATCGTGGTCGCGGGCTTGTCCAGCCTGACGATCCTTCCTCGTATGGAGGATCCAATCCTGGTCCGCCGCGTGGCTATGATCAACACGCGGCTTACGGGGGCCGATGCGGTACGCGTTGAGTCGCAAGTGACCGAGATCATCGAGGATCGGCTTCGTGAAATTGAAGAGATCAAGGAGGTTCGCTCCGTGAGCCGTGTGGGGCTCAGCACGATCGTGGTCGAGTTACTCGACGCCGTGACAGACAGCGATCCCGTCTGGTCGCGCGTGCGATCTCGTGTCGACGACGCGGCTGCCGACCTTCCGCAGCAAGCGTCCAAGAGCACGTTCGAGGAGCTCGAGGTACGTGCTCACGCTTTGATCGTGGGTCTCTACCTGAGCGAAGAAGAATCGAACGAGACCGACTTCTTTGCCGAGGAGTCGCTGGATTCCATTCGTTTGCTTCGTCGTTTGGCCGTCGACTTACAAGATCAACTGCAGAACGTCCCCGGAACGGAAACCGTCGCGCGTTTCGCAGACCCAGGTGAAGAGATCGAGGTGATCATTGATCCGGTACGTTCGTCGTCGTTGGGCATTTCAGTGGAAACAGTGGGTGCCCAGTTGGCCGCCTATGATGCGGAGGAGGCGGCGGGGCAAATTCGAGATGGTGCTTCGCGGCTCTTGGTCGAAGCGGGCAACCAAGTTGACCAGATCGATCAGATTCGTCGGCTGCCTGTGTTGGATACGGCCCAGCAACGTGTTTTGCTGGATCAAATTGCCGAGGTGGCGATCAACGTTCCCAACCCGCCGCCGCGGTTTGCCATCATCGAGGGACAGCCGGCGGTCGCAGTTGGCGCAATGGTGCGTCCCGGGGTTCGGATCGACCAATGGACGCAGCGCATCGAGACTCTCATCGAAGAGTTTCAGGCTTCATTACCAGCCAACGTGGCAATGCGCACCATTTTGAAGCAGAACGACTACGTCGCCGATCGATTACAGTCACTCACAACCAATCTGATTCTTGGTGCGTTCGCGGTGACTTGCGTCATCGTCCTCTTGATGGGATGGCGCTCGGCGGTCTTGGTCACGATGACACTTCCCTTGGCCTGCTTGACCGTGCTCTTTGTTCTCCGCGTGCTGGAGATTCCCATTCACCAAATGTCGATCACGGGACTGATCATCGCGCTCGGTTTGTTGATTGATAATGCGATTGTGGTCGTCGACGAAGTTCGTGGTCGCTTAGCAAAGGGTGATGACGCGCAGACGGCCATGGTTGGCAGTGTGACTCACCTTGCCGTTCCTCTGCTTGGCTCCACACTGACCACCGCCCTCGCCTTTGCGCCAATCGCATTGATGCCTGGACCGGCGGGTGAGTTCGTAGGCTCCATTGCGGTCAGCGTGGTTGCGGCGATTGTCGCCTCGCTCTTTCTTTCGCTGACGGTCATCGCGACCATCTCGGCTCGAACGCTCGCCAAGGTAGCAAGCCCGGAGCAGACGGCAGTTCCATCGCGTCACGCGCCGTCCATGGAACGACACCTCCGTTGGTTGCGCGATGGAATCTCCACACCACGTCTGGCGCGTGGGTTTGAACGCGTGGTCAGGCAGTGCATTCGCCGACCCGTGCTCGGCATCGCGATCTCGGTCGCGGTGCCACTCCTCGGCTTCGGACTCGCCCCCACGTTGCGCGAACAGTTCTTTCCACCTTCGGGGCGAAATCAGTTCCACGTGACGGTCGAAGGCCCGGCAGTCAGCTCCATTCGAGTCACGCAGCGAACGGCAAGCGAGGTCGATGCCATTGCACGTGCCGGTGGCGAGGTGGAACGCATCGAGTGGTTCTTTGGCGATTCGGCTCCCCAGTTCTATTACAACGTGATCAGTAATCGACGAGGTACGGACAACTTCGCGCAGGGCTTGGTGACGCTGAAGCCGGGTATTGACCCAACCCCGGTCATCAGCCGACTTCAACATCAGTTCAACGATCAGATTGCCCAAGCCCGCGTGTTGGCTCGGCAGTTGGAACAAGGCCCACCTTTTGAGGCTCCCGTCGAAGTTCGCCTTTTTGGACCGGATCCAGATGTGCTACGAGAACTGGGACATGACGTTCGGAAGCGATTGTCGGCTTTTCCCGAAGTCGCTGCCGTCCGCACCGACCTTGGCGAAACACTCCCACAGGTGACCTTTGACTTTGACTCCAGAGCGATTGGACGCAGTGGTGCAACGCCCGCCGGCCTGGCACGTCAACTGTCGGTGTCTTTGGATGGGATGGTCGCTGGCAGGATTCATCAAGACACCGAAGAGCTCCCCATCGTCGTTCGCGTCGGCGGTCGCGATCGAGGCGACTTGACTCGCCTTTCCAGCATGCCCGTCAACTTGACCGGCTCCGACCCAATGGGGGAGCCCTCCCAAACGCCACTTCACGCCGTTGCGAAGGTCAAGCTTCAACCACAATCGGCCGCCATCCCGCGGATGAATTGGCAACGGATGAATGAGGTGCTGGCCTACCTTCATGCCGGGGTCTTGCCCAGTGTCGTTCAAACGCAACTGGAAGCATCGCTTGCAGAGGCCCCCTTGGCCTTGCCGCCCGGTTACGAAATGCGTTTCGGAGGTGAAGCGGCGAAACGTGATGATGCCGTTGGAAACCTTTTTTCAACGGTGGGCGTTCTGATGACGCTGATGGCGGCGACGCTGGTGCTCTCCTTTGGTTCCTTTCGTATGGCGGGCATCATTGCCGTTGTTGCCGGACTATCCGTCGGCTTGGGAATGGCGGCTTTGGTCTTGTCCGGTCACCCGTTTGGATTCATGGCCATCATAGGGACCATGGGATTGATCGGCGTTGCCATCAACGATTCCATCGTCGTGCTCGCTGGCATCCGGGCCAATCCGACCGCCGCCGCGGGAGATCCATCCGCCATGACGACCGAAGTCTTGCACTCCACGCGCCATGTTGTGGCCACGACCCTCACAACCATGGCTGGTTTCGCACCGCTGATCATTGACGGTGGCGGCTTCTGGCCTCCCATGGCGATCTGCATCGCCGGTGGCGTCGCGGGAGCAACCTTGCTGGCATTGATCCTGGTGCCCTCCCTGTACCGACTGCTGATGTGCCGCCGACAGACACCGTCGACTGCCTGACTTCGATTTAGCCTTGGGCATGTCGATGCAATGTAAGACGCGTTTGCAACGAATCTTGATCGAGCAAAGTCCAGGTGAGCGTCCATTCGGTCCCGACGGGCCATCCAGGCATGCATGACTCATCCGTTTCGCACCGAAAAACACATTCCCGTGCATTTCGTTGTGACCCTCGGATGCTGCCAGCGAGCCTTCGTGTCACTCTGCCACGCTGACCCGAAATCGAACCCTCCTTCGTCAAGTAGACGGCGCGATGGTCGCCGAGCCGAATCGCGTTTTCCACGATTTGGACGCCATCCCGCTTTGACGGATCCCACGGTAGACCAGCAAAATCCAAGGGCTCAGTGGCCCAAGTCAGCAAACGGGCCTCACGGTCCGCGGCGTCTTGAAACATCCAATCCCAATGGTCCTGATCCGCAAAGCTGCGTTGGGTTTTGACGGCACCCACTTGATGCAGCAAGACGACCCAGCGGCAATCCATCACGAAAGGGGCGGCAATCGATGCCCCATCTTCTCACGCTTTGTTTCGAGATACCGCTGATTGTGTTGGTTCACCGGAGGCACGATCGGCACCTGGTCCACGACATTGAGATCAAAGCCTCGTAGATTGAACGCCTCTGTCTTCTTCGGATTGTTGGTCAACAATCGCACATGTGCCAGGCCAAGATCCTTCAGGATTTGCAGTCCGACGCCGTAGTCACGCATGTCGGCCTTAAACCCAAGTGCATGGTTGGCCTCAACGGTGTCCAAGCCCTTGTCTTGCAAGGCATAGGCTCGAATCTTCTGCGCCAATCCGATCCCACGTCCTTCTTGGGGCAGATAGACCAGCGCACCACGGCCCTCGCGACTGATCATTTCGAGCGCCATGTGCAATTGATCGCCACAATCGCAGCGGAGGGAAGAAATCAAGTCACCGGTAAAGCAACTGCTGTGCATCCGAACCAAGGGAACTGGACCGGGACCCGCCAGGTCCCCAAAGACAAGTGCAATGGGTTCCTGCGTTTCATATTCAACCCCATAAACGACGACCTGAAAGTCGCCATACGTCGTGGGAAGCTTGGATTGCGCGGTACGCGACACGAGCTTCTCATTGACGCGGCGATGCGCAATCAATTGCTCGATACTGATCATCTTGAGGCCATGCTGCTTGGCCAAAGCAACCAGGTCTTCACGCGAAGCTCGGTCTCCCGACTCATTCAGAATTTCGCAGAGAACGCCCGCAGGCTTCAATCCCGCCATGCGAGCCAAATCGACCGCGGCTTCCGTGTGACCGGCGCGCCTCAGCACACCACCCGGTTTCGCAAGAAGTGGATAAACGTGCCCGGGACGCACGAAATCCGACTCGGTGGCCCTTTCATCGGCCAACCTGCGTATCGTTTCACCACGTTCAGCGGCCGTGATCCCGGTTCGTGCCGTTGCGATATCGACGGGCGTCATGAACGCGGTCTTGAGGGGCGCGTCGTTGTTCTGAACGACCGGTGTCAATTCCAAACGCTTGCAAGCGTCAGGCAGAATCGGCGCGCAAAGTTGTCCGCGACCGGTGAGGATGAAGTTGATCGTTTCCGTGGTTGCCTTTTCAGCGGCACAAATGAAGTCGCCTTCATTCTCCCGATCTTCCGCATCCACCACGATCACCACCTCGCCTGCGGCGATCGAATCCACTGCCTCGGGAATGGTGTTCAGCTCGATCGTTTGGTTCATCAGATGCTTTCGTCCGGTCAGCGAAGAGGAGCCATTGAGCGCCTCTGGGGCGCCGACGGAAGCGACCACGAGAATAGCAAACGCGACTGCTAAAAACCGCGTCCTGATATCCCCGACTTCCGCCTGGACCTATTCTAGCGACCAAGCAAGAAAACGCCGAGCACCTAGGACTGCCGAGCACCTAGGACTACCGCCTCGTTGGTGGTTCGGCGAGAACTCAAAGAGTAGCAGGCGTACGCCAATGCAGGAGAGTACGCCTCTGGCTGACTGTTAAACGAAAATTTCAACGGTATTGCGGTTAAACAACAAACAGGCCTCGGTACTGAAGATCAACGGGCTGCTAGTAGCGGAGTGCGACGCGACTGGTCAAACCCGAAAAGGTCATGGTCTCACCCAGATCGATCAGGTTCGATTCTCGCACTGCGTCGATGTAGCCTCGCGTGGAGACGGCTTCGTACCATCCCGCCATCATGAAGCCGGTTTGTGCTCGAATACGCCCGGTCTTGTTCATCCATCCGAGGCCGACTTCACCCTCCAGAATGGGAGTGGCGTGAAAGTCTTCATACTCGCTGGCGGTGACACCCCCGCCGAGCTGGTTGACGTGCGAGTAATTCGCTTCCCAGGTTCCGGCCAACAGACTCGCCATGCCCTTCCCGTAGATGAACATGCCGCTGCGACAGCTGTAGCGTTCCAGGTCCAGTCCTCCGGTGATGCCGAAACCATTGAAGTCGATGTCAGTGGTCACTGTCGTCAAGCCCGTCGCGACCTGCATTGTTTGCTGCCCAACAAAACCTTGCTCCATGTTCGCGTATCGCAGGCCAGCGGACCAATTGATCGCCATGGTTTCGGTTCGTTTCCAGAGGTGACGGTAGTTCGCGTCAACGGTCTGGAACTGCACGTCGTGATCGGCCTCAGCAGAGAGGCTGGCGGCGCCGCTGGTCGCAAGACTCGGGTGTGCGACTTGCGAATCCAAAACGTTGGCGCCGGTCGCGTTGAGAACGTCGTTGGCACTTCCTTCCCACCAGGTGTAGGCGACATTCAGACTGCTGCAGTGGCTGGCGGCAAGCGAGAATCCCACGCGTACGCCAGGTTCCGCATCGATCGCAACGATCCCGACAGGTCCCGTTGGCGATGCGATCGTTGGGTCGGGGTCGGTCTGCTCGATCGCGTGAATGATGTCACTGCTTCCCGGAGTCAGGAAGAGCAACTCCCCAAAAACACCACTTCGATGAGCCCACCAAGGGTCTGGGTTGCAAAGGGCGTCTTTGCGGAAAGACTTGAAGCCCCCCAGAACACCGCCTGACGATTCATTGCATGACACCGGCTGAATCTCTTCGCTGCTTTCGTCAGAAGTGACGGCGAGAGCGATCTCTGCGTCGATGGTGTCGGCATCGTACAGCTTCTCGATGAATGACTGCTCGAACTCCGTCTTGGCATTCATCTGAGCCTGCATCTCCGGCGACAGTTCGTCCACCGCGAATGCGGGAATGGCTGTGCAGGAACAAACACTCGCTGCGAGTGCGACTCTCTTGAGCAGTTTTTGTAAGCGTCTCGTCATCACGCCCGCCTTCGTACTAACAAAGCCATTGATCGTTCTCATTGGGGTGACCCGATCATGCGGAAAAGCCCGAATGATCAGACCGAACCCCCTCTGGACTCCACAGATCGACGTGTCAGAAGCAATAATTCAGGTTTAACCCAACGCACGGTCGCAAACCACCCAACCGTTAAGATCTGCCAAATGCGTGAGAACCGAGCGCAAACGAGGGAGGGAACCGCGATGAAAGGGTCCGTCAACGCCGCAGGATGCGCGTCACCAAAAAGACTGACACACCGCAATCATCGTGAAACACGGGGTTGCGGATCAGAGAGTTGGGGTTCGAAATCGGGCCTCGAACAAGGTTTCCGCGATGACCATTAGACCCTGTTTTCCAATCTGACACCCCGGCAACCCCATCTCTCATGCAAACGACTCCTTCGGGTGATCAAGCGATTGCTCAACTACGAGCCTTGTTGGACGCATCAACGGAAATTGGGATCGTCGGTACCGATCCCGGGGGCGTTGTGACACTCTTTAACAGAGGCGCAGAGGGACTCCTCGGCTATACAGCCCAAGACATTCTCGCGAAGCAGACGCCGATGCTATGGCACGATATGGAGGAAGTCGCCGATCGAGCCCAGGCTCTGGATGCGGAACCCTCGTTTGACTTCCTCGTCGACTGTGCGACAAACGACGCTTTTTCGTACTGGTCGGTGATCGACAAGGCGGGACGGCGCCGTAGCGTGTCGTTGCGGATGGCACCGGTCAATATCACTGGTCAAGAAGGCGGCGTTCTGTTCGTGATGGTGGATGTCACCGTCCGCCTGGAGACGGCGAGAGAGCTCCGTGAGAAGGCCGAGTTGCTTGAACACACCAACAAGGATCTTGAGGAATTCACACGCGCTGCATCGCATGACCTGACGGCCCCACTCCGATCGGTTCGCTCCTTGATACGTTTCGTCATCGAAGACGTGGGCGACTCGATTCCCGATACGCCTCGCCGCTATTTGGATCTGATCGATCAGCGCATTGCGAGGATGGACGCACTGTTGCGCGGGCTACTGGAATACGCCCGGAGTGGGCTCCAACCCAGCACGGCCACCGTGTTCGTGATGAAACAACTGCTTGAAAGGGTGATCAGCAACCTCGATGTGCCAGACGGCATGGCAATTCGCCAAGAACTGCCAGAAACTCCGGTGCAGACCTACCATGCTCCGCTGGAATGCTGCTTAAGAAACCTCATTTCCAACGCGATCAAGCACCAGGATCGGGATGAGGGCGCCATCGTGATCGTTGCTGAGCTCCAGGGCGATCAACTCCAGGTGGATGTGATCGATGACGGTCCAGGAATTGACGTCGAGTACCGCGAACGTGTCTTCCGTCCCTTCGAATCCTTGCAAAGCCGTGACAAGGTTGAGGGGAGTGGCCTTGGTTTATCGATCGTACGGCGATACGCGGACTCCGTTGGTGGTGCCATTGAGGTGATCGACAACGCGACAGATGAAACGAACGAGACGCCACAACGTGGAGTCACCATGCGATTGACTTGGCCAGTCCTTGAAGTCACGGAAACCCCCGGATCATGATGCGGGCAGTGCCGTTTCTCTAGGCGCTCGAACGAACCACGTTGCAATTGCGACGGGCGATAGCATGGCAAAGAAAGCCAACAACGCCGCTTCGTAGTGACCGGTGGCATCTTTCAGGGTACCCATGATCAAAGGCCCACAACCGCTGCCGGCAACCGTCACACACCAGACAGCACCCCGGATGCTGCCCAGGTGCATGCGACCATAGAACTTCACCCAGACCACTCCCATCACGGCAATCAAGACCCCTTGGCCGGCCCCAAACGCGAGGGCAAACAGGTGCATCGTCGAAACCGAATCCAGGAACGCGATTGCGGCTACCCCCAGCGTCAACAAGCCGGTTCCAATCCCAAGGAGCCGATGCGGTGGCTGATAATCCGCGAGGACGCTGCCAACCACCTGCGCAACCAACATGCTCAAGCCGAATGATTTGAAGAGAGACGGCGCCGTCGTCGCTTCATATCCTCGGTCTTCGCACAGGGTGAACAGGTAGAACACAATTCCCGTTCCCACCAAGGCCCACAACGACTGCGTCGCCGCCAGGATAAAGAACCCCCACGTTCGCCTCGCTTGCCCCAACGTCAGATCGTCACACACAACGGTCTCTGTGTCATGCACGCGGGCCATCGCTTGCCGTGAGGCTCTGCGGTTCAACTCCGAGGCGCCCCGCGATTCGATGCGTTCGTCACGCTCGGCGTTAAGCACATCTTCCCCATCGAGCACCTGCCCGAGTTCCTCCGGCCGATTTCGAAACAGCAAAAGAATGCACGGGGTCAGTCCCGCGACCAAGATCAAGCCAACACATTGATACGTCACGCGCCATCCGTGGGTGTGAATGGAGTCCGTGAGCCATTCCGGAACCCAGGCGAACGCAGCCGCCGTCCCGATACTGATCAGCGCGGAGACGCGGCCCAACTTGTTTCGAAACCACATGGACGCCGTGTTGCCACCTAACAGCGAGAGCGCACCCTGACCGAGGAAGCGTAACAAGAAAAACGCGACGAAGAGTCCAAGGAATCCCCTGACGTGGGATGCCCAAAAACACGCGGCGCCAAGTCCCACGATCACCAGCAACGAGACGCGTCGCAAACCCCAACGATCGGACCAAGGGCCAATGACACCCAAGGGGACGGCTGCGAGCAGTGTGCCCAGCATGTATGCCAATGCGAGCCGGCCTTGGCTCAAATCCAAGGATTCCAACAGCGCCGGCGTGAACGCACTGACAGCGAAGGTCTGCCCCGGACTGGTTCCGATCTGCATCATCATCGCGATCGGTGCCATGACATAGCCGTAGTAGAACGGGAGTCGCTTGGCAAGGGAATTCGAAACCAGATTGAAGACGCGAGGACTCGAGCAATGGTCCCACATGAAAAGGTCAGCTCTGTTTGGTCAACGTCATCAAATACTCCACCAAATCGACCAGTCCTTGCTGATCGGTCGTGTGATGAAGGTTCTCCGGCATGATTGATTTTGGACTCTTCTTGAGTTCGATCAATTCGTCCGCGTCGATCACGATATCGATCGCCTCCGCATTTCGAAGGACCACTTCCTCATCGGTCTGCGTCACGAGGATGCCCGTGACAACTTGACCGCTGTCCGTGAGCGCGATGTGATTCTCAAAATTGTGGCTGATGCCCGCACTCGGATCCAAGATCGCCGTGAACATGGCCTGTCGCGAGAGTTTGTCACCGATCTCTGTCAGATCGGGACCCACCTGCTTGCCCTGGCCAGAGACCAAGTGACAGTTAGCACAGGTCCCTTTGTTGCGAAAGAAGTTCAAGCCGTTTCCAACGTTACCTGTCATCGAAGCCAACTGATCCAAGGGAGCCAGAGGGGTTCGATCCGCCGCCGCCGGAAGCGGCAAGAGCGTCGCAGCGCGTTTGGCGATCCGATCATCAGCGTGGTTCGCGAGACATCCGCCGGCCAGCAACCGCGTTTCTGCCGGCAAACTGCCGTCCTCGGCCATCGACAAAAGCTGCTTCGCGCCAAGTCCGCTCTTCGCGAGCGCTCGCACCGCGGCGGCACGAATTTCAAACTTCTCGTCCGAGGTTTGCATCAGTCGTGTCAACAAGTTGGTCGTCCGCTGATTGCCGATTGCCCCCAGCAGTCGAGCGACACGTCGCAGTTGACGCGATTCCAGTTCCGAAAAGTACGTCGCGAATCGATGAAACCCGTCCGGTCCCTCCAGCAACACCTGCATCGCCGCGACAGACTGACTGTCGTTGGATGACGAAAGCATCACCTTCTCCAGTTCCGCTGTCGCACCGCTGGGACGAAAGCGTCGGACCAAATCCAGGTACTCTGGCGTTCCCACTTTGCGACCGATATGCCGTTCAATCGCCGCCACCGCCCCTGGGTTCTCGGAGGGATCGAAGTCACTCATGCGCATCACCGCGCGGACCACGATTTCATCCTGCGCAGCAGGTTCCCTGCCTGTGGAATGCGATTTCGTCGGCAGGAGCCTCGATAGCGCCAAGTCCCGAACCTGTGGTGCGTGATATTCCAGTGCACGGAAGTGACGATCGGTTTCGGCGAGCGGCAACGAGGCGTCCGAGATGATCGCAACGAGGCTTTGAGCAGCCGCTTTGGCTCGCACGCGCCAAACAATGTCTCGGCCCCCGTCGGTATTCCAATCCTGCCCGACCAAAGACTCCCAGGCCGCGAAGCATTCATTGGGTCGGGAATCGCTCCCAATGCCCAAGGCTTCCAAATACCACCGGTCCCGACCGTCGTGTTGCTGCGCCAATCTGGCCCAGACTCCCGGCATCGCCGAGGACTTGTCAAAGCGAAGCGAGATCGCCAGCTCTCTGCGAACCGCGACTTCCGAGTTGTTTGCCAGGTGGCCCGCAGTTTCCGAGGCCCAGACGCCTTCTGCCTGTTTCGCCAAGCGAATCCCGACAATCCGGATGTTGGGGTCCGCGTCGCTAAGAGCACGATCGATCGTAGCTCTCTCCATTTGAGGCTGCTTTCCCAGAAACCAAAATGCACGGGCACGGATGCGTGGGTTCTCATCGTCGAGCAAACCAGCGACGGCGTCGTGGCCATCCGTGCCCATCGACTCCAATGCCCGCCAAGCCATGTAGCGTGTCGCGCGGTTCGGGCTTCGCAAGGCGGCAGCCGCACTTGTGGCGTTGGACAAGTCAGGTTCCTTGACCGCATACGTGTGTCCGGGAGGAGCGATGCGGAACAAACGCCCTCGGTCACTGTCTTCCTGACGATGGCCGCCAACACCCGGATCATACCAATCCGTCACAAACAGGGAGCCATCAGGCGCAACGCAAACATCCGCGGGACGAAACCATTTGTCCGTGATGCCGGTTAGCAAAGGCTCGATCGTCGCCGAGTAGCCGGCCCCCTGAGGCGTCACCGGATAGGCTCGGACCATGTTGGGACCGGGATCACAATGAATGACCTGATCCCAGAATTGCTTGGGAAGCAAACGGCCCTCGTACACACAAATGCCACAAGGAGAACCGGCACCCGTTTGCAGCAGGTTCGGCACGACCCCGGGGTCATTCAAGTGCCAATGCCGCTGTGGAATCTCATCCTCCATGGTGATCCGGTCTTGCCGCCATGTGCCGCCGGTCAACTCGTCCCGATAGCCATAATTCCCTTGCTCCATGACAAAGTTAATCCGAGTCGCTCGGTTGCCGTCGTCGTCGTTGTCGCTCTGCCAAAGCGTGCCCAAGGAGTCGACAGGTGTTTCCCAATTGTTTCGAAAGTTGTGCGCCAAGACCTCGAAACGCTCACCATCCAAGTCGCATCGAAACGGCATGCCGCCGAAGAGCGGCTTGCCATCGTCCACCACGGGCCGGCCATGGATGTCGATAACGGTCTCTCCGTTGACGTCTTTCACCTGATTCCCGGTGTTTCCAAAATTCCAATACAGCATTCCGTCCGGGCCGAAAAGAAACGAGTGGGCGGAGTGGTCGTGTTGCGCTTGCCCCGTCTCGGTAAAGAGCGCCACCTTCTCATCCGGAACATCATCGCCGTCATGATCCGTGAACTTCCAGATCGTCGGCGAGGCGGAGACGATCACATCTTGTCCCAAGACGCAGATGCCCATCGCCGAATCAATGTCACGCCCCTGATAAAAGGTCTTCACGGAATCCAGCTGCCCATCGCGCGTCGTGTCCTCCAAGATGAGGATACGATCGCCCTCCGGCCTGGCACCGTTTCGACGGCGATAATTCATCACGTCGCAAACCCAAACGCGTCCGCGATGATCGATATCCAGATTGGTCAAACTGCGAAGCTGGGGCTCGCTCGCCATCAACGTGGCCTCGAGGTCCTGTGCAACCTTCAATCCCGCCAGCGCGTTGGCCGGGTCGCGTTGTTCCTTCCCAGATCGACGGTCGATGGAACTCAAATCGCTCGGCTTGCCACCGGAAAAGATCGCAAACCGAACACTCGAAACCTTGCCGTCCTGCTGGTCGGTCCCCCCTTTGTCCAAGCCGGCCGTCACCGTCAGCCGATCGTAGCCCTGGGGAATGCGATAATGAATCACGCTGGGCGCGTGCGTACCGATCACCGGCGTGAGCGCGTCCTTGCGAATGATCGCCGTCTGGCCCCGGCAATTCGCATTCTTCTCAACCTTGCCAAATCCGGATTGTGCTGATTCCCACGGGAGATCCAGAAGGCTTTGTTCGCCCTTCGGGCCGATCAGTGTTGGCACCGCCCAGTTGGCCCAATCGCATTGAAACCCATCGCCACCATCGGTCACCACCAGATAGAGATTCCGTTCGTCGTCCAAATCATTCAGTGGCACATCCATGTCCACCCGGTAGCGACTCGTTTCTATCGTGACCAACGGGGACACCGTTAACAGCTTCGCTTTGGGTTGAAGATTCGCTGCATCGGCCTCTGCCGGCTTAACGGCCCCGTCGTCATAACCAATCGGGAGCTCAAACCGCGCTTTGATCTCCTCAAAATCAAACTTCTTCGGCGGGTCATAATCCTGGTTCGCCAACATCTTTGGTTCTGTCAACGGATCGGTTTGCGAACCGCCTACTTCGATCGTGTCCCCGGCAGCCCACCGAATCGCATTGGTTACCAAACGTCGAACGTTCGGCTCAGCCCAGTTCCAGTGATGATGGCCGCCGGTGAAACCGAACGAGCGCCCGCCGATGGGAGATTCGTAAGCCCAAGCAACGGTTTGAGGTTCCCCGTTCGCGACGCTTCTTCGAACGTGGGGATTTCCACTGTGGTGGCCATCTTTCCGCCGCATGGTGTGCTCGGGTGCAACTGCTTGCAAAATCGGCGTCAGATGGTCATCTTGCGCGAAGCGAAGGTGAAAGTACCACTCATCGTCGGTGGCGAAAGGCGCGACACCGTTTGAGATCGGGTGATCGGGTAACGAGGTGAACTCGGCTTTCCAGTGCGGGTTCACGCTGTAGTCGATCTCAAAGTGGCCGCCCATCATTTCGAGCCAGGCATCCCCGACGTCTCCAGGGACTAACTCCGTTCCATAGTGCAAGGCAACCAAGCCACCCCCTTTGGCCAAGTGTTGACGCAGAAGTTCCAGGTGCGGTGTCGCCATGTGTCGCTTGCCACCATCGCAATAAATCACAATCGCGTCCGCCGCGTCGATCTTGCTCGCTTGCTCCGGCCAGCCTCGGATCACCTCCGTTTGGACGCTGGATGACGCCTGATTGAGTGCATCCGCCAGGATCCTCAAGCCCGCGTAATGCTCGTGCGCGCCGTAGCCGTGACTGGGATTGCCCGCCAGCATCAAAACCCGCTTTGGTGGGTCGGCATGGCTGGTGGCGTGGGCTGACAGAAGGATCACGAGAACGCCAAGCAAAACGACAAGGCGGCGGGTACAAATCAACGTGAATCTCACTGGGATCTCGACGTTCGTTGAGGCGGGGGTGACTGCGGTTGCGGCGTTAGCCAAACCTGGTTGACGCAATCGACGTTTGCGACGTCACGACTGACGGGCACCTGCTTCGCTTTTCTAAGGGCGAAATGGCGTCCCCCAGTTTAACCTCGATGGCACCTGATTCACCAGTCAATCAAGCACGTCGATCAGGCCTCCGGATGTGCACGCCGATTTCTCCCGCGACCAACCCTTTGAGCATGCGGCAGCAGCCAATTGGACGGATGCATCTCAGAGGGATGTGACCATATTTTCTCGTAGGCGGAGGCATTCCAGCACCGCTTCTGCGGCTTCGCAGCCTTTGTTGCCGACATTGCCCCCGCTGCGTTGCAATGCCTGGTCGACCGTGTTGCAAGTAAGCAGCCCAAACCCAAGGGGCTTGCCCGCCTGGACGGACTGTTCCATCAGCGAACAACTCACGGCTCGATTGATATGCTCGTCGTGTGTGGTTTCGCCCTTGATGACAGCACCCAAGACCACCGCTCCCAGAACATCCGCTGCCTGAAACACTTCTGCGGTTGCCCAACACAACTCCCAAGCTCCTGAGACACGAACGACAATCAATTGCTCGTCGGTCAGCCCCGCCTCCTGCAATGTCGACACGGCCCCCTGCAGCATCGCATCACAGATCGATTCGTTGTAGCGACTTGCGATGACAGCGATACGCCCGCTTGGGAGTGCGCCTTTCATTCCATCGAAAACGGACAGGCTCATGGGTTGGGTTCCTGGGGCGTTTGCGATGCTTGCGGCGCCGCGTTTGGAAGTTGTGACGGTAAATCTTCAAGGATCGACTGGTTCAATAGTTCGCCCACAAAAAATCGTTCCAGCTTGCTCAACGTGGTCGGGTGAAGGTGCGTGACAAGGTGGCCATGCCCCGATAGCACCGTTAACTCGCACCGAGATCCGGCCCCTTTCAAAGCGTCCCTCAATCGCAGGCTGCTTGCAATGGGAACGATGATGTCTTTGTCACCATGAATCAATTGGACCGGCGGGTCTCCCATCGAGGCGTGAGCGGTTGGGGACGCGGCCTCATAGATGAGTGGCAATTCACGACGGGTCCCGCCTAGAAAATAGGACATCAGCGTGCTGTCGATGGGAAGCCCACGAAAGTCGCAGTAGGGCCCGCCCGCCGCCACCGCCGCGACCGGAGGCAAGCGTTTCCAACGCGGATCGGCTTTCGGCCACTCACTGGCTCTGCTCTGGACTTCCAACGCTTCATCGCCCAGCAGTACCACAAGCGTCGCCAAGTGCCCACCGGCGGAATACCCGAACAAACCGATCCGTTTGACGTCGATGCGCCACAGGTCCGCATGGTCCACGACGGTCAACAAGCCACTTCGAACATCGTCGACGGACGCGGGAAACGGGTGTGCGGGGGCCAGGCGATAATTCATGTTCAGAACGGCAATGCCAGCATCAGCCAAGCGCTCACTGTGGGCCGTTACCATCCACTTGTCACCGGAGAACCAACCACCGCCATGCAACACGATGACCAGCGGGACCCTGGGGACCTGTTCCCGAGCGGGCTTTCTCATCGAAGCTTCGTCCAGGTGGGGCAGAATCAGGGTTGCTTGCGATTCCGCCGACGTATCACCCGGGCGGATCGACAGTTCCAGCGTCGCCGCAAGCGTGTCGGCACGAGGCCCGCCGATCGCCCCCAAGAACAGTAGCACCAAGCTGGCCGTTGTGGTCCAAGCGACTCGATGCCCCACTACACTGCCAACACGATCCACGCTCACATCGAATGGTTTTGGGGTCGACATCCTAGGAATCAGCTTGGTTTTCAACGAGTTTCTCCATGGCGCTGGCGACGAGTGTGAATCCTGACAAGGACATCATCAAGCCGAGGGAACTGCTGCGGTCCCATTTCGAGGCATTGGGCTGGTCAGCCTTCCCTTTCCAGAAACAAGTCTGGCGTGCGTACGCGCAGGGAAAATCAGGCCTCGTACATTCGGCCACCGGGACAGGAAAGACACTGGCCGTTTGGGGCGGCCCCTTGCTGCAGTGGATGCGTCTCAATCGCGATCGCTCCAAGTGGAATGTGAAACGACCCGCTGCCCTGCAGGCTCTGTGGATCACGCCCTTACGCGCCCTTGCCGGCGACACCGAGGAGGCACTTCGCGGGCCCCTCGAACAGCTGCAGCTCCCCTGGCGACTGGAAAGTCGCACCGGGGACTCGAAGGCTTCCACCAAGTCGAGACAGCTGAAAAAGCTTCCAAGCGCCTTGGTAACAACGCCCGAGAGCCTTTCGTTGATGTTGACTCACGAGAGGCTGGCCGAACCTTTTCGATCCCTTCGCGCCGTGATTGTCGACGAGTGGCACGAACTCTTGGGCACCAAACGTGGCGTCCAAACCGAGCTTGCCCTGGCGCGGTTGCGGCAACTTGCACCGGAGATGCGAACCTGGGGCGTCTCCGCAACACTCGGGAACCTTCAGCAGGCCATGGAGTCCTTGGTTGGTTCCGACAATCGCGATCACGCTGTTGTGATCGAAGGCTACAAACGCAAGAAGCTTCAAATCAGCACGATCTTGCCCCCCAAAATCGAGCGCTTCCCCTGGTCGGGTCACATCGGGACACGCATGGTTCCCGAGGTCACCGAAGTGATCCAACAAGCTCGGTCGTCACTCATCTTCGCGAACACGCGCAGCCAGACAGAGATCTGGTATGCCAAGCTGCTGGAGCAACGTTCCGACTGGGCAGGCCAGATCGCTCTGCATCATGGTTCTTTAGATGCCACTGTTCGCAAGTGGGTTGAAAACGGGCTGCGGGCGGGTGAGCTCAAGTCGGTCGTCTGCACCAGCAGCCTCGATCTCGGCGTCGATTACACGGCCGTCGATCTCGTTGTCCAGGTCGGCAGCCCCAAAGGCGCTGCACGATTGTTGCAGCGAGCGGGCCGCAGTGGCCACCAGTTTCATGCCACCAGCAAGCTAGCGTTTGTCCCAACCAACGCGCTCGAACTGCTGGAGCTCGCCGCGGCCAAAGACGCGATCGCGCAAAACCAATTGGAATCACGACCGCTCATCCAATGTCCACTGGATGTGCTCGCACAGCACTTGGTCACACTCGCCATCGGCGGCGGATTCGATCCTGATGAAACACTCGCAGAAATCCGCGGGACACTTGCCTTCGAATCGCTCACCAACCAGCAATGGCGTTGGGTCCTCGACTTCATTGTTCGCGGCGGAAGCAGCTTGGAGGCCTATCCGGAATTCAAACGGGTCGAGATCGTCGACGGTCGCTATGTTGTTCGCGAGCGTCGCGTCGCATCCGCGCATCGCATGAACATCGGCACCATCGTCTCCGACGCCGCGATGATCGTCAAATACATGACCGGTGGCAGGCTCGGAACTGCAGAGGAATCCTTCCTGTCCAAGCTCCAGCCGGGTGACAAGTTCCTGTTTGCCGGTCGCCTGGTCGAACTCGTTCACATCAAAGAAAACCAAGCCTACGTGCGACGAACCAAGGGAAGCCCCGATACGGTTCCGCGCTGGATGGGCGGGCGTATGCCGCTGTCGAGCGAGTTGAGTCGAAACATGCGACTGCGATTGGACGAAGCGTCCGAAGGCACGTTTCGAGGACCCGAGCTGAAACGCCTGAAACCACTGCTTCAACTGCAAGCGGAATGGAGTCGCCTGCCAAGCTCAGACATTTTCTTGATTGAGTCCATCAAGACTCGGGATGGTCACCAGCTGTTCTTTTACCCGTTCGCAGGGCGTCTCGCACACGAGGGACTCTCGGCGCTCTTCGCAAAACGGATCTCCGAGCTGGAAAAGATCTCCTTCTCCATGGCGTGCAACGACTACGGTTTCGTGCTCCGCTCGGATCGTCGTGCCCCGATTGATCAGGCGATCAACTCGGGACTCTTCAGCATGTCTCATCTGGAAGCCGACGTTTTGGATTCCATGAACGCAACGGAAATGACCAAACGTGGCTTTCGCAGCATCGCGCGTGTCGCCGGGTTGATCCAAGAAGGCTATCCCGGACAGAAGAAACCCAATCGTTATCTCCAAGCCAGCAGCAACCTCTTCTACGACGTGTTCACGAGGTACGACCCTGACAACCTGCTCCTGGCACAGGCGCAGCGCGAGGTCCTGGACCAACAGCTCGATGTCCAACGCATCGCCGCCGCGCTAGCACAGATCGCCAAGCAGAAGTTGACGATCACGAGTCCCCCCAAGATCACCCCGCTCAGTTTCAGCTTGCTGGTGGATCGACTTCGTGAGCGTGTCAGCAGCGAGACACTCGCCGACCGCGTCCGCCGCATGCAAGAACAGCTCGAACGAGATGCCCAGCGGAGCGGGCGTTCGTGAGTTCAGCGGAGCGGTTGTTCGTGATGCGTCGACGGCGTCTGGGATCAGGCGTTGCTGCTCGTCCGCGCGCCCGCTTGGTTGCGACGACGAATCCACCAAGCACCCGCAAAGATCGCGAACAACATCGGCGGCCCCGCCACCTGAGTCCATGCGGCGATCAGTGTGATTTTGTGAATCAGGCCCGCATGTTGATCGTTTGAGACGGGGATTTGGCCGGTGAAGTCGGCAACGTGATGCAGCAGACTGACCGCCAGTGAACCATCGGGGATCTCCTGGTGGCAGGCAACGCAGGTGCCATCCCGGGTCATCCGCGTCAGCTCATCATGGTTGAACGCGCGTGAAAGGGGCCAGTGATGCCCGACGGTTGCGACCTGATTGCCCTCGCGATCGACGATCTGCGACCAGTCGTGCGTGAGATTCTCGATGGCATTCATCTGGGGTTGCGCATTCTTCGACAAGATCACTCCCTCGGTGGTTTCGAGGTCGACGAAATGCTGCTCGTTCCAAGGCCGCGTCGAGCCAATGCCCAGACCCAAGGCCTTGTCCGACGCGTGACATGATTCACACGTGCGAGCGTTCTTCGTCATGGTGTGCGGCTGGGTCGGACTCATGTCGATCGCGAGTTGCCCTGACGCGCTTCCTTCCAGTCCCGCGGGCGTTCGGAAGATATGATTCGTCAGAATCGGCTCGCCATCTTCGCCAATGATCGTGATCGATGGCTGGCAACCCGGCGCCAAGGGCGTCACACGGCCTTCGCCGTTGATACCCAGAATCGGATCTTCCCAGCGAAGGTAGCTGCGTTGCTCCGAGACCTTACCTGGGATCATCAAATCGCTATATGCGGACTCGCCCGCGTCCGCGCGGTGCTCGGGTTCGGCATGGCGGCGACCCGCAGCGATCCAGTCAAACGCTGCTTTCGATTCATTGCATTCCGGACACTTGTCCTTCTGGCTGTAGTCGATCTTCACGTGACAGCCGTAGCACTGGGGCGTCCAGCTAGCATGGCAGGAATAGCACTCCATGCGGTCCAAGTGCTTGCTCACACCACGCATGGAAACGAGCCCCCTCAGACTGACCTCCTTTTCGTCCACCAGTTTCTTCAGTGGTTTCAATCGCAGGTCTTTTCCTTCCGCTGTGTAAACGATGACCTCGTTGCCGTCTCGAACCACGTTTTCATACGGGTTGCCCCTCGCAGTGAGTATAAAACCGTCCACTTTGTCGTGCGCGGTTCCGGCCCACGTGTGCGGGAGCTGTTCATCCGCGACCCCACGTGGCGCACCAACGGCGGCTTCCATCTCAAACTCATCCATGAAACCGATGGGAAGCTCCCACGGATAGTGGTCGGGTGTGCCATGGCAGTCCGCACATTCGATTTGCACTGCCGCCAAGTTGGTTGGCGCCAAAAACCCGTCACCATGAACGTCGATCGACGTGTGGCAGTCTTGGCATTTCATTCCCTTCTGGTAATGAATGTCTTGTTCCATGGCCAAGTAATGCTTGGTGTGTAGGCCAGGCTGCTCATCGCCGGTTTCCGTGAAAGGCGACGCATAGGGTGTTTCCATCAATCCTTGAAACGACACACCGATTCGCTTGCCTCGGTTGTGACACGTGGTGCAAGTCTCCGCAGGCAGCCCGTGATAACTCACCCCGTGGATCGTCACCGTGGCTTCGCGTGTGCCCTGAATCTGATGTGTCAGTGGGTGCGCCACTTCATCCTGGGGGATGCTGGTATCGAAGCCTTCATACTTGCCTTCATTGCTGTAAGGGATATGACAGGAAGAACAGCCCATGCCACGAAAATCACCTCGCCTGGAACGACCCTTCACGGCATGGTGGCAACGATTGCATTCTTGACGGATGTAGGTGTAGACGGCCTTGGTGGGGTCGGCCTTCAGCTCATCCAGTTCGCCAAACTGCAAGGCGTCCGGGAGCGGTTCGTGAGAATCGACGAACACATCCGGATGGGAATCCTTGAGACGCTGCATGTAACGGCGGTAGGTTTCGGTTCCCAAGCGTGCCTTGGGATCTGCCGGGTTCTCGACGGCATAGTTGGCGTACTTGTGTTCGTAACCCGTGAGGGCTCCAAACGACCAGCACGTTCCCTGGATCTTGCCTGCCTCCGTCATCATCAGGCTTTGCCATTGGACGCGAACCTGTTCCGCGTGGCAGCGACCGCACGTCTCCTCGTTGACCCAAGGGCTGCCTGGGTCGGCGTAGAAGTTATCGCCGCCGTGTGCGATGGCCTTGTCCTTGGTTTCCGTGGGATCTCCGTTATGGCAGACAACGCAGCCGGCCGGGTCACCCATCTCGGGTCCCAAGGCCATGATCTGCTTCAGCATTTCGGAACCAATCTCGCGGATCGGCTCAATGTCCCCGTGGCACGCCATGCAACCTGACTGTGCCGCGGCGGGATAGTGATCGACCAGCTTCTCTTGCGCGTCAACGCGAGTTGGAATCCAATTGCCCAGGGGAAACGCGCTCATCGCAAACGCCGCCACACGAATCCGCACCCTCATGAAGGTGAGGAAACTGCTGGATCTGACGTTGGCACGACCGTTTTCCAGTTGCGACATTTCGAGATGGCGTGTCAAGAAGTGATGCTAGCTTCGCGGACGACTTCGGCCACGGACGATCGATTCGTCCAGCAGCGTTTGCATCTCTTTCACGGTGTCCGACTCTGCGCCCGCGAGGTTGTGTCTCTCGCCCGGATCACGCTGCAAATGATAAAGTTGCCCCGCTTCGCCTGGCGCGGTGTCGGGCAGTGCGTATCCCTTGAGAAGACGATGGTTGCTGTAGTTATTGCCGCCGGAGCCCTTGTGGGCAAGGTACTTCCATGGCCCTTTACGAATCGCCAACCAGCGTGTCCCGCCAAACCCTTGCTGCAACAGGTAGGGTCGCTCCGGCGTCTGCTTGAAGCCCTGAAACAAGCCCAGCAGGCTGAAGCTATCCTCAGCGGCATCCTCCGGTAGCAGATGGCCCGTCATGTCAGCGGCGGTGGCAAAGACATCGCAAAGGGAAACCAGATGATCGGACTGCGAGCCTGCACGAATATGCCCCGGCCAACGCACCAGAAAGGGGACACGATGCCCTCCTTCCCAATTGTCACGCTTCATGCCCCGCCACGGCCGGGCGCCGTCGTGATGGTGGTCATTCCGCATGTGGTAGACGGTTGGGACTTCCGGGCCATTGTCACTTGTGAAGATGACCAGCGTGTTGTCTCGGATCCCGAGTTCATCCAACATCTCCAGCAGTTGACCGACGACATGGTCCAGCTCGAAGATGAAGTCCCCATGCGGCCCCAAATCGGTCTTGCCTTGAAACGCCTTCGCCGGGAAAGACGGCAAGTGAACCGCTTGCGTGCTGTGAAACAGAAAGAACGGTTGGTCGGGTGATTCCTTCACGTGTTCACGAAGGTACTGCTGGCTCTTCTCCAGGAAAGTCAGGTCCACCGACTCCAGATCGAAATCGTTTGCTTGCCACCCACGCCGGTTGTCGTTCGCGTAGGGATGCTTCGGCAGATTCGTTTTATCGAGTAGCGCGACAGGCGGGTTGGGAATGCGATCGCCCTCGATGAAGGCGTAGAGCCAATCCGTCGTCGGGCAGCATGCCGTCCCAAAGAAGTGGTCGAATCCGCAGTCCAAGGGGCCGCCCTCAATCCGCCGTGAATAATCAATTTGTTCCACCGCGTCGGCGCCGCTCTTGTGAATCGCCTGGCCGTCCTCATCGCGAAACGTCAATCCGATGTGCCACTTCCCAACGCACGCGGTGGAATAACCCTGTTGCCGAAGCATCGCGGGCAAAGTCAGGCGGTCAGGCGCGATCAGCGAAGGGCCACCTGCGCCGCTGAAGACCCGACCCCCGTTGGGAACACGAAACGCCATTTGCCCCGTCATGAGGCTGTATCGCGTGGGCGTGCATACCGTGCAAGGACTGTGAGCGTCCGTGAATCGCATGCCTTCTGACGCTAGTCGATCCAGGTGGGGCGTCGGGATGCGTGATTCTGCGTTGTAACAGCCGACGTCACCATATCCCAGGTCATCAGCCAAGATCAGCAGGATGTTCGGCAAACCCGTCTCTGCCGCGTCGAGACGACATGCGAACGAGATGCATGTGGCCAGGAGACAGCCCAAGCGGACAAGAACAAAGCCAGGTCCGGTCGACGGCGACCTTCTCTGGCAGTTGATGCTCCTTGGTTGGGACTCAGCCATTGCTACCCGCCATGGGCAAGATCAAGCTGAGAACGATGGTTGAGATCAACCCACTGAGCCCAAGGATCGCGAGCAGCGGGGTCCAGCTGCGAAGTGATTCACTCTCGGTTAGGCCGCCCATCTTGGTGAAGACCCAGAAACCGCTGTCATTCATCCAGCTGCCCATCAAAGACCCGCTGCCAACGGCGATTGCGATGTAGACCGGATGGAAGGGCACCGAGCCACCGGACATGATGGCGGCCATCATGCCAGCGCCGATGATCATCGCCACGGTGCTGCTGCCCTGGGCGATTTTCAAGACCGCAGCAATCGTCCAACCGAGCAAGAGCAATGACACACCCGTCGCTTCTTGGTCGGAAAAGTAGCCTTGGATCGTGTCACGGATTCCGGTTTGGGTCAGCATCGCACCAAAGGCACCGCCTGCTGCCGTGATGAGAATGATCACGCCGCCACTCATCAACGACTCCTCGACATCGTCACCCAGATCTTTCCACGACAAAGATCGAATCTTCTTAAGCGTCAACATCGCCGCGATGGCCGCCAGCAAAAGCGCGAAATTCGGATTGCTCCAAAGGGATAGCCGGTCCGCGAACCAGCGTGCTGTGCTGTCCCATTGATGTGGTGAGATCACATCTGAAAAGGCATTGTCGATCAAAGCCCGGTTCATCCGCCGGCGGTCAACCGGCTTCATGCGGACTTGGTCAGCAGCCATGAGTTTCTTCGTGATCGCCGGCATGGGCACATCGGCGAAGGCTGCTTCGTCGTAAAAGTTGGGATCCAGCAAGGCCTCGTTGATAGCCGCACAAATGGCCATCTTCTCGCCGATGTCCTCCGGCTCCTTCAGCAGAAGATCACGCTGATCTTGTGACAGCCGATCACTGAAGAAGATGCGTTGAGCGGGGGAAGCGGAATCCGGATTCTCGGATGCTTCCGTGAAACGTTCCGTGAACAAAAGGAACATCTCCACTTCGTCCTGCCGCAATCGAGCACGGTCCTCTCGGTCGGCCAAGGTAGTCGCAAGCGTGCCGGCACCGATCAACGCGACAGGCAGGATGACGGGCAGCAGCGACGCTGCTAGCGACGGGAGTTTCTCCTTGGCCAAGGGCTGGTGCTTGTCTTCACCGGCCCCCAAAGACCGCATTGGCACCGGCATCTTTGCGTCGACGATGATTGAGAAAAGCAAGCCAATGATCGCGGAAGGAATCGCTATCACCGCCCCCATGATCATCATCATGCCGATGTCGACGTTTAGAATCGCAGCAACCAACAAGGGACCCGGCGTTGGCGGCACCAGCGTGTGCGTGATCGCACCCCCGGTGGCGATGGCCATCAAATAGCGGAGGTAGTTCTTCTGTGTTCGCTTATGCAGACTGCGAGCAAGCGGCACCAACAGGTAAAAGACCGTGTCGAAAAAGACGGGGATGGCCAAAACAAACCCGCTGATCATCAATCCAAGCGATGCTTTCTTCTCGCCGGTCGCATCGACCGCCGTGTGAACGATTCGGTCCGCTGATCCGCTGTCCAACATGCACTTGCCTATGATCGCAGCCATGGCGATCACGATGCCAACGCCTGCTGCCGAAGAACCAAAGGCCGACACGACCGCCGACATGCGCGCGCCCGCGGCATCGCCATTCACGAGCCCGACGGCCAAAGACACGATGATCGCCGAAATGATCAACGCCAGGAAAGCGTTGAGCCGGAGAAAGATGATCATTCCCAAGACGCTGACAATGCCAAGCACCACCATCACGGTCGGTGACAAAAGAGGCGAACCAGATTCGGCCGCTTCAATCTCTTGTGCCGAAACGCAGGACGACATCAAGCTGATGAAGACAAACACGAGAAGCCCGCGGCCAAGAAGATTGCAGAGTTGACGAGGAAGTCGCAAGGAAGAGACTCGAGAAAAGGGGGAGGTAACAGGTGGAAGGACAAAGGCGGAAGGCAACAGAGACGGACTGAACTTGTTGCCGCAACGTTGAAGATGACCGCTGCTAACACTTCCATAACACGGGCGTTCAGACACCCTGAGAACGGGATCTTAACAGATCGGCGGACAATGAGTGGTCCGGAGCGGAAGCGACTTTCCCAGCCCATGTGCGATTCACGGGTTGACTAACTCCTTGGAGTGCTCCGGCTCGCAACACCGTAGCGGATTACTCCGGAATCGCAGCCTAGCGCGCTACGATCGTCGAAGTGATCGGCAACTTTGCTTCCGTCGATGGTGAATCGAGCTTAGACTGAGGGCATGTCCCCCGAAGAACGCCTCCAACGACTGAATGAAGCTCGCGACCAAGCGGATTCATGGACGGAGTGGTATCGGCTCACGCCGCTGGAGCGCTGGGAGGAATCCAAGAGGCTATGGCAGTTTTATCTCCGAGTAGGAGGCTCACTTGATCCCGAACCCGATCGTCAAAGTCCTTTCGACGCTTTCATCCCACGGGGTTCGGCACCTGCTTATGGGCGGGCAGGCGTGCGTGTTCTACGGCGCGGCCGAGTTTAGTCGTGACTGTGACATCGTCATCCTCGCGGAGGATGAGAACTTCCAACGGTTGACCTTTGCTCTCGATGAGCTGGAAGCGGAGTGCATCGCCGTGCCTTCGATGGATTGGACGCATCTCGAACGTGGGCACGCGATCCATTTTCGATGCATGACTGCAGATGCCCGCGGAATCCGCTTGGATGTGATGACCAAGATGCGAGGTTGCGGCGATTTCCAGTCGCTTTGGGAGCAGCGGACCACCATTGAGGACTTGGATGGGGTCATCTACGAACTGCTTGGAATCGAAGACCTCGTCCGTGCAAAGAAGACACAGCGAGACAAGGACTGGCCAATGATTCGCAGGCTCGTCGATGCTCATTACGACCAGAATCGCGATGATCCAACCGCCGACCGCGTGCGATTCTGGCTGCGTGAATCTCGAACGCCCGAGATCCTGATCCGCGTGGCAGCCGAACATCCAGAGATGCTGCAAGAAGTGATACGAGACAGGCGACTTCTCGTCGAAACGATGGGAGCAAGTCGAACCGCCTTGCGGCAAGAACTGGAAAAGGAGCAGGCACTCGAGCGTGAGGCCGACCAGCAATATTGGCGACCTCTGATGAAAGAGCTTGAGGCGATGCGACTGGCGAAACGCAAAGGGCGGAAGTAAAGGCATTCCGCGAAGCGAGTCCCAACGAAACACTCGGCGAGTTATCGATCTAATCAAGACCTGTAAAAGACGGCAACAGTCATACCCCGACGCGTCAGTCTTGAAATTGCGATTTTCAGCCAAGAAGTGGCGGCACATTCACAGCCGGGCCCGTCAGGGCCCGGATGCAACCCTGTGCAACACCAAGCCCTGGAGGGGCGGCACAGGGCGCGACTGCGCCGCCCTTGCGGGGCTTTCGGTTGGGATGGCTCGCGGAATCGGCGGTTAGCTGGCTTGTCGATTTATTCATAACCCGAAGCGTTAGCGAGGCCTGATTCGACACTGATCCTGTTTCAGGGTGTCGTCCCACACGCTTCGGGTTGTGATTCTGATTAAATCGGTCCATCCGGCTTTATCATGGGTGAAGCCGGAGACGGGGGATTTTTTTAGGAGCGCGGTAGGGACGGCCGTCGCCGGCCGCCCCCCGCACAGATCCGTACGCGAGCGT
>JBCCYK010000044.1:0-31764 GCA_039189905.1 Planctomycetota bacterium | reverse complement strand
GCGACCTTGGCCGTCGAACGTCAACGGACAGGTCATCACAACGAAGTGGGTCCAAATGAGACCGAAACGTCACGACAGCGATATACTAGGGTCGGCCCGCGTAAGCGTGGCCGGGGAGGGCATGTCGCAGGAAAACAATTGCAGTCAAACACATCGTACCCACGCCCTCCCCGAAATCTCGCTTGAGGCTCGATTTCGACCCTCCCTTCGCTGCGCGTGGGAGGGTGCAGTTGGGTGGCGAGACGCGTTTCTAACGGCGCATCTTTTCGCGGGCGCGATGCAGGACGGGTCCCACACTGTTCTCGGCAATCCCAATCGCTTGCCCGATCTCACGGTAGGACTTTCCCTCGAGGTGAAACATACGAACGATGCTGGCCTCGCGCTGATCGAGTCGCGTCAGCAACGCCTCCAGCTGTTCGACATTTTCAATGCGTCGGATCGGATCTTCACCGCCGCTGACAGTCTCGTTGAGGTCGACCGTACGTGGATTCCCGTTGGCACTCACGCTCGCCGGATTGCTTTCCAATCGCAGCAGTTCACGCACGACGACGCGTCGCGCCACGACCGTCAGGTAGGTGGCGAGGGAACATTGCCTTCGAAAACGTCTCAGCACCGCAAAGTCGTTGCGGAGGAAGACGAGAAACACCTCCGAAACCAGGTCGTCACGCGTCGCCTCGTTGATCGAATGACCGCGTCCAAGCGACGTTCGGTTGACCACGTGAATCACCAAACCGACAAAGCGATCGACGAAGTCGTTCCAGGCTCCTCCGTGACGATCGAGGCAGCGTCGTAGAAGTTCGCGATCGACGTCCGAAAAACTCACGGCGGCTACAGGCAAGAGTGAAGACGAGAAGGTGACACCACCCCGAACCCCGCCATCGTAGGTGGACCTGGTCGCCGTAGCAAGTTTTGGGCCTTTTGCGGGGTTTTTTCTGCTCCCGGAGGTCCGCTTGAGCCCCGGCTGGCGAGTGCCGAGAGCGCGTTTGTATCGATTGGAGGGATCTTTCGCCGGTGGCTTCTTACGAGCGTCCACACTGACACGGGGAACGAATCCCGTTCGAAGGCCGTGACGTAGCCTTTCCAAGGAAGTGTTCATTCTGATTGATTTGCCACCAAGACATCTGATGTCCCAAAATCCAGTCCCCACGGCCGTCCCAACTGCGGAATCGTCTGTCGTTCCCGTTGTTCCAAATCGAGAGCCTCAAGCGGCTCCGGAAACACCGGTCGCCGCGGCACAGCAATCCGCCACGCGGCTGAGCCAGTTGCTCGGTGGACTTTCCGATCAGGTCACCGAAGAACCCGATTCCGGAATCCGTTCCGACGCGCCCGCCCCCCGTTCCCGAGCATCCGATCGTCGGTTTGAGAACCAATTGGCCATGGTTCGCTTGGGCATGGCGACTTCGCTTTTCTACGCGCTTCGCGCCAAGCACGCGCCGACGGCGGCACACAGCCTGCGAGTCGCCCTGGTGTGTTCGGCATGGTGCGATCGCCTGGGGCTAAGCGAAGAAGACCGCGATCGAATCGAAGTGGCCGCGCTGTTGCACGACATCGGAACCATTGGGATCCCGGATCGCATCCTGCGCAAACCAGCTCGCCTCAGCATGGAAGAGCAGCTCACCATCGATTGTCGCGCTCAGCTCGGGTGCGAGATCTTGCGTGGCTGCACACAGGACAACCTGTTGCTCGCCGTGGTTGAGCACAGCAACTGCTGGTTTGACAGTCGTCGCCAAGAAGATTCGCTTCGTGGGGATGCGCTCCCGCTTGGGGCGCGTATGTTGCTCATCGCGGGTGCCTTCGACGCGATGACAACCGACCAGATTTACCGGCCCGCGCTTAGCCGAGAACGGGCGCTCGGAGAGTTGCTTCAAGGCGCCGGAACGCAGTTTGATCCGCAGTTGGTGCAGAACTACGCGGCGATGTTGGAACAGGAGCCGGAGTTGCTTCATGGCAACGTGGTTCATCGCTGGCTGAGGACGCTGGAGTGTCACAGCGGCAATCTGTTTGGAAGCGCGGCACCGGTCAATCATGCGACTCTCCCAGAGGCACAGGTCACGCCCGCTGAGCAAAATCCATCGGTCGATGCGATGCCAGGTGGTCTCGCAGCCTATTACGAAACACTGGGTCGCCAGCTTCGCGACGGGATCGTGTTCATCGACCGTGAAGGTCAGATCCTGATGTGGAACGAGGCGATGAGTCGCCTGACAGGAGTCGCCTCGGCTGCGGTGGTCAACCACGCTTGGGATCCTGAGAGCGTGGGCTTACTCACATCCAATGACGCCGAAACCTGCCCCGTCACGGAAGCGATCAAGCGGCGCGTGTTGGTAACCCGGTCGATGAAGCTTATCCATGAGAATAAGTCGCGGGATGTCTTTGTGCAGGCGGCGCCGATCAATGCGCCCGCTTCGGGAGCCATTCTGATCCTGCGCGATATGTCGGATCGTGCTCAACTGCAGAATCAGGTTCAATCGCTTCAACAGAAGGTCACACGCGACCCGTTGACGGGCGTCGCCAATCGCGCCGAACTGGACCGCACCCTCCTGAATGCATCCACCCGAGCGGCTGCTCAGGGCGAAACGTTTGCACTCGTGATCTGTGATATCGATCACTTCAAACGCGTCAACGATGTGCATGGGCACCCGGCCGGTGACGAAGCCTTGATCGAGTTCGCTGCCATCCTCAACAGCCATGCCCGCGATACCGATGTGGTGGCACGCTACGGTGGGGAGGAGTTCGTACTGCTCGCGACGAAGACCGACAACGCGACGGCGACCCGTCGCGCCGAAGAGATTCGACGCGCCTTGGAAACAACGCCACTGAACGGATTGGGCGGCAACTCCGTCACCGCCAGTTTTGGTGTCACGGAGTACCAAGCCGGGGACGATGCCGAAACGGTACTGGCTCGTGCCGACCGTGCGTTGTTGCAAGCCAAGCAGAATGGCCGTAACCGCGTTGTCCAACTCGGAAGCGGTCATTCCGCGATCGAAGCCAACCCAAGTGGAGGGAGCTGGCTGAACTGGTTCACGGGTGGTTCCAGTGCGAAGGAACATCGTTTCCAGCTGATCACGCCCGTGCCGACGGACTTGGCCATCATGAAGTTGCGCGGTTTCATTGCCGACCATCGTGCCGAGATCATCAATGTCACCGACACGGAGATCTCATTGCGAACGGACGTGCGTTGCGGGACGGGCCGGCGCGCCGCTGACCACCGGATGACGCTGCAACTCAACATCAAAATCACCGAGGTTGCGGCCAGCCCGGGTGAGAATCGTCGCGGGGGTGTCACCTCAACGGGTTTGGACGTTCTGGTCCAGCCGACGCGGAACCGCGATCGCAGGAGCCGCGACCTGGAACCTTGCTTGCATCAAATTCTTGGTAGTTTGAAGAGCTACCTGATGGCAGAGATGATTGCAGACGCGTGACCGCGCTCGCAGAGCAGGACGCGATGCGGGGCTGCGACAATTTGCCCGCATGAACCGGACGATTGTCATCAGCCCAGTGAACGGCACAAACGCTCGGATCGCAGGATTCCGGGCGATCGCTCTCGAAATCAGGCGGATTCTCTTCGATTTGGCATGGAAAAGGCCACGCGATTGACGCACTGCCCCTGAAAGTTAAACTTTGCGCAGTTTGCCTCCGCTGTTGGGGGCTGCCGAGAATTCGACTCCAATTGAAAGAGTTGCGAAATGCGTTCGTTGCTAGTTTTGGCCTTGTTGGCCGCCAGCACCGTGGTTTGGGCGCCAGAGGCCGATGCCGGCTTTGGATTGCTCGCGCGTCTTCGTGGTGCTTGCTGTGAGCCGGCCTGTCCAGCGCCGGAACCAGTTTGCTGCCCCGAGCCAGCACCGGTTTGCTGCCCTGAACCCGCCCCTGCCCCCGTTTGCTGCGAGCCAGCACCGGAGCCCGTTTGCTGCCCTGAGCCAGCTCCCGCACCCGTCTGCTGCGAACCAGCACCGGAACCGGTTTGCTGCCCTGCTCCCGAGCCCGTCTGCTGCCCGGACCCCTGCGAAAAGCCTTGCTTGCTTGATCGCATCCGCGCCAAGTTGAAGGCTCGCTTCTGCTGCCCTCCTGATCCTTGCGGTTGCTGAAGCTGACGGGCGCCCTTGGCGGCGCTACGAGCTGGAAAGACAAGAACGGGCATCGTTGCTTTGAAGTGACGCTGCCCGTTTTTTTGCGCGCTTGCTTGTCGTCTTACCGAGCGACGATGGTGATTCCATGTTGATCGGCCCGTCGGATCGTCTCGGCTTGGTCAAGCAAGATGGTCTTGTTTGCCTCAATCGCAATCATGGTTCCACCGGCATCCTGGACACGGTCGACCGTCCGCGTGCCGATGGTGGGCACATCAAAACGCATGTCTTGGTTCGGTTTGCTGACCTTGATCAAGGTCCATCCTCCACGCGGGCACAACTCACCGGTACGTTGGATGCACGCGTCCGTGCCCTCGATCGCTTCCACTGCCAGAACCGTCCCGTCTTTGATCGTGATTGCCTGACCGATATCGAAGCCTCCCATGGCCTTCGCGATTTCCCAGCCGAGTTCCATGTCGCGTGTCTGCTTGTGCTGGGGTTGGGTTTGGGTGAGCACGCCGGCGTCCACCAGTAGATCTGGTGCTAGTTCCGTTGCCGCGCAGATTCTCATCGCATTCCTCTGGTACGTGTCGATGACGGCACCCAGCAAACGGTCATCACGAGCGTCGCGGTTGGGGCCCATCAAGAGGGGCCAGAATGTCTTCAAGCAGGTCCAGTCAGGCCGATGCTTCAGCAACAAGGACCCGTGATAAAGCAATTCGGATTTAAACAGTTTGCCGGCGAGTGTGACGTGCCCGATACCGTGGCGTTTGAAGAACCGGATGTGACGCCCAAAGCGCCCAACACCGGACCAAAGAGTCGATTGACACACCGTTTCAAGTTCCGAGAGAGCGTGCCCCCGGATCGCAATGCAGTAGACGGGATGCCCGCGTCGCGCCAGCGTTTCAGCCACCGAGACAGGAAAGCGGCCCCAACCCGCCACCAAGCCAACGGGCCGACCCTCAGGCAAGTCAAGCGAAGCCCGAGACTCCGGTTGTTCCGACAGCAGAACTTCCGACATCACCTAGTGCTTTGTCCAGATTTAAAGTTGGGGTTCCCTAGATGAGCCGAAGGGCGTTAGCGCCGGTTATCGCGGTGGGAACCGGGGCTAACGCCCTTCGGCTAATCCTAAAATCAAAACTAGCCAAAGCACTAGGCAGCTCGACGCGACCGCTGGGACGGATTCTCCGGTGCAACGAGCTGCTCCAACTGCGTTTGCAGCTGCTTAATCTCACGTCGCATCTCCGGCAAACGACGTTGAACTGCCATGATTTGCATCTGCTCTTTCTGCGTGGTTGCGGGCGACCCGAGATAGACTTGATGGGCGTCCAGGTCCTTCATCACACCTGCTTGAGCGCCCACAATCACACCATCGTCCAAGGTGATGTGGTCCTTGAGGCCCACCTGGCCCGCCAGCACGACGTGATCACCGGTGCGGCAACTGCCCGCGATTCCGACTTGACTGCACAGCAGGTTATGGCGACCGATTTGGCAGTTGTGTGCAACCATCACTTGGTTGTCGATCTTTGTTCCGCGGCCAATCCGCGTGCTGCCCAAGCTGCCGCGATCAATGGTGACGCAAGCCCCCAGCTCCACGTCATCCTCCACAATCACGTACCCAAGCTGTGGACGCGGGTGGTGCCGACCATCGCGCGTCTCATAACCGAACCCATCGGCGCCCAACACGCTGTTTGCATGGATGATGACGCGTTGCCCGAGCACCGTGTACGGGTAAAGGGAAACACCGGGATGCAAGACGCAGTCCGCTCCGATCTCGCAACGCGGGCCAATCACGACACCCGCGTGAACTTCAACGCCAGCCGCGACCTGCGTCTCCGGTCCGATCACGGCAGTGGGATGCACCCGCGCCGTTGCATCCACCTTCGCGGAGGCACTGATGTTGTTGCCAGCGGATGTGTTCGAACTCGAAGCTGTGACGGCGAGCGGGGGTCGAAACTGACTGACCAGCTCAATGAATGTGCCGACCGGGTCTGGCACAACAATCTGATACGCGGGACCCAGCGTTTCCTCTCCTGCGCTGGGCGATTCCAGTTCGCGTTCAACGAGCACCGCGGTGGCTTCGCATTGGTGCAAGGTCTCAACCTGAGCCACGTCCTGCAGTAGCGTCAGGTGTCCCATCGAGGCTTCGTAGGGTGGTGAGGCCGCGTGAATGAGAGCGTCCCCAACGATGGTCTGCCCTCGTCCTTCGTTCCTGGCAAACGCGGTCACAATGCCACCCGTCATGGCAACGACCTGCTCAAGCGTCAGCGGGCGTCTTGGTGGCGGTAGGTGATGACTGTCAAGCGACGTTGAATCGGGGGACATGAGCAATCCTTTGCATGGAGTCGCCGGACGCGATCGGGGAGTGGCCCGAAGATCGGCCCGTCCACCTGGCGTTTTAGCCAACCGCGGGCCCTCGATGCAACGGAAAAAACACCATTCGACCCCAGGAACGAAGTCAGCCCGCTACCGGCGTCGGTTCTTCATCGTAGAAGCAAACCGGTAGCTTGCTCCCGGGTGTTGGATGGCTTTCTCCGAGGGCGGCCGCAGCGAGCGAACGGTTGATCATGTGATCCCAGTCGATCGGTGGCACGTCGATCGGTGGCGCGGGGGACCCATCGGATTCTGCATCCTCCGCTGCCGTCTCGGCGCGACAGGGTGAGATGCCAATGGAGATCTGTTCTTCCTGATCCGGACACTCCGGATCACAGAGGGGCACTCCCAGTCCGGCCGCTGCATGGCAAAGTTGTTCGGCGCGTTCGATCACCGACTCTTGAAAGGAATCGGGGATGGCGACGATCAAATGGTTTTGGTCCAGACATCCAATCCGGTCCTGCGCGCCGCCACCGGCACGAAGCAATTGCAGAACGGATCGAAGTGTCGCGCCGCTGGGGGTCCCACCCAGCCTCAAAGTCAGCAGGTGCGTCATCGAGGTTTCAGAGCGATTCGGTGGCAGTTCTTCCAACAGCTCGATCAGCGTCTCGCGGTCGGGCAGATACCGTAGCGTCGCCGGCGGTGGGGCTGCATCGCTGCTAGACACGCGTGCCAGACAAGCCTGATATGCTTCCGCGGACCCGCCGGACGAGGTTACGGTGTTGGCAGCCCCATCGACTTGGGCCACCAAACCTTCGAGTTTCTCGACGGAATCAGCGACCTTCTGTTCCGCCGATGTCCCCTTCGCCGAGTGGGCTTGCGACTTCGCGGATGAATCTGCGGTGCCGTCATCCGTGTCTGCCAACTCGGATTGACTGGATGCTTCAGTAGCGGACACGGTCGTTTTGCCCGCCTCGTCGGCCGACGGACGGCTCGTTTCGCGGGACGGCATTTGGTCCAATCTGACACGCGCGAAGGACCCACCCTCGACGTAGTGAGCACAGTCCCGGCCCCCTTCCTTGGATCGATACAGGGCATCATCTGCCGATTGCAACCAAGCGGATTTGATGTCCGGCATGGCAGAATCGTCCCCTTCGTCCGAGGCAAGATCCCGGGTGGAGGGCAAGGCCGCGATCCCGGCACTGGCCGTCACCGAGAGCAGTTCCCCATCAACCACGATCCGGCGTGTTGTCAGCTGTTGCCGGGCCGCTTCCACCAACTCAATCGCGTTTGACATCGGCATCGGATTGAGCAACACGGCAAACTCCTCGCCACCGTAGCGGGTGACCGTCCCATGTTGACTGAGCTCCTCGTGCAGGCTGGAAGCGACGACCTTCAAGACTTGGTCGCCTGCGGCGTGTCCATGCGTGTCGTTGAAGATTTTGAAGCGGTCGACATCCAATAGAGCCATGACCGCAACGGGCGTCTGATCATCCACGTGCTCCGGAGTGGCGTGTTCCTCAGCGATGGCGTCGGCGCGACAATCGAAGACTCCCCGGTTGGCGATCTGAGTCAGCGCGTCGGTGCGAGCTTCTCGTTCCGCTGTCTCCAGCTTCTCCGATTGTTCGCGTATGTGTTGCTGTGCCGCTCGCAACTGGTCACGCATCAGACCGTTGGCTCGCGTGAGCTGCTCAACGGCCTGCATGACGCGCTGCGGCGAGTTCTGGCCCATCTCCGCTCCGGCATTCAGATCGTCGGCGACCTGATCGTTGAATTCGTCGACCTTTGACTGGTGAACGTCGACGTCGGCGGCCAAGGATTGGGCGACCGTAGCGATCTGTTGGGCCGTTTCCATGACCAGTTCCGCGTGCAGCCCAGGCTCTGCATCGGAGTTGATGTGATTCCCACCCTGATCATCTTCCAAGGAGGGTTCCTGACCGTCGGCGCCGCGTTGCAACGTGGCGATGCCGGCCTGTCGCGCGTCGATCTGAGGTTGCTGCAAAGCGCCGGTCATGGCGTGCGCGACCCAGCCACAGGTCAAACCGACAACGCAACAACTGACCGTGATGAGAACGTCGAGATACATGTCGCAGTGCTCCGACGACCAGAACCAAAACGGGTCCCCCGGCAAACGAGAAACGCTGCTGAAATTTAGGTCACAAAGAACCATTCTCGCTTCGAAGATTCATCGCAAAGTCTGAATTGCTAGCAATCGAGACCCGTGAGCCCGTAGGCGGCCTCAAACCCCATCACGAGCGATCTATCGCAGCGTCGACGAGCGTGACTTGACACACGTTTTGGCTGTCGTGCCTCGAATGAATTCTGAAAAAAATAGACAATTTCGATATCGCGATTCGGAAAATATGATTAAACATGCTCATCCTGATCGGGTGCACACATCCGGTGCAACCGCTGGATTCCGCGAGGGAGCGGGTACGGAATCGCGCAATCCATTCACTTTGAGCTGGCTTTCCGCAAAGGCATAAGACAGAGTTGCAGGCCAAACTTCTTGGCTCTGGCAAACCCTTCCAGGACGGAGTTTCTTGTGACGCAGCCAACCTATTTTACCGAATCAACGCAAACGACCATTCCGCAGGAAGAGCCTGGATTGGCCCTCCCCCGGAGGACGAGCTCGGACGTCGATGTCGAGCACCGTCGCATTGATCGCCCGTCTCGGCTTGGCTCGGCGACGGATGGTCAGGTCGATTCGGATTTCGGGCGAGCGAATCACGACGAAGTGGCCTTGGCCGCATTGGAGCGACTGGCTGAAAGCTCGGTGGCTGAGCTCCGGTTTTTGCGCGTCGATCACCAGGACAATGAGATCCGTTTAAACGGCCGCGTGCGAAGCTTTTACCACAAGCAGCTGGCACAAGAGACGGTTCGACCCATTGCGAATGGCAACCGTGTTGTGAACGAAGTCAAAGTGGACTGAAACGGCCTTAGTTAGGCCGTGGCTGCATCACTGCTGGTAGCCGGTTCCCTTGGAGCACGTTCCGCTGACAGTTTTTCGCTGGTGAACATCTCGTCGAAAGCCCGCCGGTAAACAAGCGGGTCGCTTGGAAACAGCGATTGCGTGATCCGCCGCTCGGCGACGCCGTGCTGGAATCTCCGCTTCGGAAAGATCGGCATGTCGATCCCGGTCACCGACTTCACACCCGCGTGGACCACGCGTCCCTTGAGATCATAGAGTCGCTGGTGGTCCCAACCACACATCTCGATAAACGGGATGCCTTCTGCGACTTCAATGACTTCGGGTAAGGCAAAGGGGCTGAACCCCACGAGGCCGGCGGATCTGGCAGGCGCCGACGTGCGAATGTGGCCTCGGCTTTGCCCACCGCTGTAGACCAAACTGTGCTTCACGGCATCGACGCCCCAGCCTTCTTGATAAAGCATCTGGTTGTTGAGCACACTGCGAATCGTCAGCTCCGGGTTGTCTTCGATCGGGTAGTCCTTGAGGTTCTCATCCCCACCGTCCCCATCGACAACGTATCGAAAGTCGGGGTAGCGTTGCCGAATCCCCTGACATAGCAAACGCGCCATGGTGCCGCTTTCGATGTCGAGTGGCTTGTAATCCTCCAACACACGAACCGTCGCCCGCCAATCAAGCGCTGCGGGATCTGCGTTGATGACTTCCAAGAGCATGGCTTGGCCGATCGCCTCCAGGAACCGATTGGCCTGATCGGCATCGTCACCCCCTGCGATCGTGCTGTTCGCGGCACTTGCACCCGCGCCATTTGCACCGGCGCCAAGCGTGCTTCCCAAGGACGCCGCGTCAGGATGGACGCGCAGGGTGAACGCCTTGAGGCGTTGGGGTGTTTCCCCGCGTTTCTGCAGCCCATGCAGAAGAGCACACAAGACGGCTCCGCTATCGATGCCGCCGCTGAAAAGCACCCCGATGGGAGCCCGAGGTTCCAGCGAATCCAACCATTCGTCACAGGCATCGACAAGGGCGCTGATGTAGCGATGGCCGATCACTTCCACTTCGCTGGGCAGGACATTGCGTTTTGGGTTGAAGAAGCGATGCAGTTGCGGATTCGGATCAGGGCAACCGACCAATTCCAAACGCATGAGGTGGTGGGCCGGCACCATCCGGGTATACGACGGATGAAACTGGTCAGCGAGCCCTTCCCGGCGAAGCTGCTCGTGAATCTCGTCGATCCGTTCGGCCACGATGAGGCAGGGGCCCTCGGATCGTTTCGCCAAGAAAAACCGCATGGGCCGACCGATCGAACGGGCCATCAACACGGACTTGCCCTGCTGCTGCAGGATTGCGAACTGGCCGCGGATCTTGGCGACCTTGGACGCATCCCCACTGCGAATGGCCGCCTCTGCCCCTGCGCGCGAGCCGTCCAGCAAGATGTCTCCCTCGGGATCCATCAAGTTGACGACTTTCTCGATGTAGTCTGACATAGAGCCTGCCTGGTGATTGCAAGGTCGTTTTCGATGCAAACCGAATCAGGATAGCGGACAGGACCCGACAAACCAGCGTGCCCTGACGCACCGGCGGCCCGGCGTGTTGGCGGGGCATGCGATGTGCTTCCGACCCGTGAGAAGCGGGGGAGAATTGACAAATTGCGGGCGAAAACCGCTGCTTAGCCCTTGTCCGCTCTCAGCATGGTCCAGTAAGCTCTGCGATTCAATTTTTCAGAGCCGCGGTCTCGGTCTGTCCCGAAAAACCCGGCGATTCCGTTCGTCCTCGCCCCTCAGATGCGCACCGTGGCGGTACAAAGATCCTTCATGGCCAAGACCGGCCAAATCAAACGAGACTGGTTCGTCGTTGATGCCAGCGATGAAGTGCTTGGCCGACTTGCCAGTGACATCGCTGTCGTCTTGATGGGCAAGCATCGTCCGGATTACACCCCGCACGTCGATTGCGGCGACCATGTCGTCGTCGTCAATGCCGACAAAGTGGGCATGACGGGCAACAAGATGCAGGACCGTCATTACACCTGGTACACGGGGTATCCGGGACTCCGCTTGGAAAGCTATCAGGATCGACTGGATCGCAAGCCGGAGGATCTGCTCCGACACGCGGTTCGTCGCATGCTGCCGAAGAACAAGCTGGGACGCAAAATGTTGTCGAAGCTCAAGATCTACGCCGGATCGGAGCACCCGCACACGGCTCAACAACCGTCCGAGTTGAAACGCACTAGCAAGAAAGTGAGTGCTTAAGGCGACGTGGTTGACCGCGAAACCCGACCCGCGTGACGCAAGACGCGGGTGTCAGGGTGGTCCTGCTCCCGAATCGATTGATCGTCGCCACTCGCGACTCCCCTACAGCCTCGTCGGCATGTCGTGCCACGAGAGAACCCCAAGCAAATCAAGCCTGTCAAAATGGTTGCCGTAAAGAAAGACAAAATCAGTGGCGACGCCCTTGGAACGGGGCGTCGCAAGAGCAGCGTTGCCCGTGTTCGTGTGCGTCCCGGTCAGGGCACCGTGAAGGTCAACGGACGTTCGCTGGACGAATACTTCTCCAACGAGCAAGATCGCCAAGCCATTCTCCAGACACTGGAGGCCGTCGAACTGACTGACAAGGTCGACGTGCTTGCCCGCGTCACCGGCGGTGGCATGACAGGCCAAAGTGGCGCCGTGCGGATGGGCCTGGCTCGTGCCCTGTGCAGCCACGACGAGGCCCTGCATGATTCTCTTCGCGAAGCTGGTTTTCTGACCCGGGACTCCCGCATGAAAGAGCGGAAGAAGCCCGGCTTGCGTGGGGCTCGTCGCGGCGTCCAATTCAGTAAGCGCTAATAGGATTCCGTTTTGTCAAAGAAAGAAGAGGCCTTCGAAGTCGAAGGCACGGTGACGCAAGCCCTGGCCAACACGCGGTTTCGCGTGCAGTTGGAAACAGGCAACGAAGTGATGGCACACGTTGCAGGTCGGATGCGAAAACACTTCATTCGGATCGTCCCCGGCGATAAAGTTCGGGTTGAGCTGTCGCCCTACGACCTCACGAAGGGACGCATCGTCTATCGGGAACGCTAGCGTCGCGGTTTCCATTCATTCCAAACCACACGACTCTTTCTCAAGGTGATCCTTCCGTGGCGAAACCACATCACAAGCTGAAGAAAGCCAATCACGGACGGCGTCCTGCTAGCGCGAAGGCCCGCAAAGCGAAACGCAAGAAGATCAAGACTTGATCGGATGCCTCGGTCGGAACTGATTGTCGACCCGAGTGAGTTGGACTTTGAGAATCCGATCGCGGATCTCGATGCGATTCGAGAGCTGAATCCGCAACGATTCGAGATGGAACAGCTCACGGCGATCCTCTTTGAGGACCTGGAGACTCACCGCTGCGCGGCCTACAAAGAGGTTCGCGACGACGAGTTCTGGGTTCGGGGTCATATGCCCGGTATGCCCTTGATGCCGGGCGTCATCATGTTGGAAGCGGCGGCTCAACTCTCCAGTTACCACACCCAAAAGCACGATCTGCTTGGCGCGGCGATGGTTGGCTTTGGAGGGGTCGATGAGGTCCGTTTTCGTGGCGTCGTGACCCCGGGGGACCGCTTGGTCGTCATGGTCCAGCTCGAGAAGGTTCGTCGTGGGCGCATGATCGTGGCTAAGTTTCAGGGAGCCGTCGAAGGTAACCTCGCGTTCGAGGGCATCCTCCGTGGCATTCCGATTCCCGTCGATGCCCTCAATCAGCAAGTCTCTTCGTAGGGACGTCGCCGCAGGGATTCTCTGCGGCGGGCGATCACGACGCATGGGCCAAAGTAAGGCCATGCTCCCGGGGCGTGGGCAGCACACGCTCATCGACCTTGCCACGGACCGAGTGGCGGATGCCTTCGAATTCGTGGTGTTGTTGTTCGCCGATCCGACGCAGGTGCCGGACCTCCCGGGGGTGCAAGGCGCGGAAATGGCCTTTGACGCTGTGCCGTCCAGCGGTCCCGTGGCCGGCATCGCGTCAGGCCTGCATTGGGCCAGCGAGCGCGGCGCCCGAGGTTTGCTCGTCGCGCCAATCGATATGCCGTCGTTAACGCTTGGCGACCAGCTGCGATTGTTGCCGACGGCGTCAAACACACACACCATTCGTGTCGCCATGGACACGGTCTCCGGACAGCTCCAGCCGCTTGTGGGCTACTACCCCGTTGACTTGGCGGAGGCCATGCAATGCCATGCCGCATCGGCGGAACGTTCGATGATGCGACTGTTGGACCAGATCGAACACGAACGGATTGAATTCCCTCCGGATCGCTTGTTGAATCTCAACACGCCTGACGATTACCAAGCCTGGATTGCATCTCAATGAGTGGTTTCAAGTTTGCGAGCCCCGACGCGGCACTCACGGCGATGGCCGCGTCGCTGATACCCGTTTCGTCTGAGCGAAGGGAAGTGAGTGTGGGCGCGGTGATCGCGGAAGACATCGTTGCGGACCGCGATAGTCCCGCCGCGAACGTCTCCGCGATGGACGGCTACGCCATTCATCAGGCCTTGCTTCAGCATGACCGCGTGCGTGTCGTTGCAGAGTGCGCCGCGGGTTCTTCACCACCGCCCTACGACGGCAGTGGTGCCATCCGGATTTTCACGGGAGCGGTCGTGCCGGATGGTTGCGACACCGTTGTCATGCGCGAGCACACGAGCGAAACGTCCGACGAACAAGGCGATTCGATCACGTGGCTTGACGCGGCAAGAGCCAATGCTGCGGGCGCCAACATTCGTCGCCAAGGCGAGAACCTTGCCAAGGGTTCCGTCGCACTCCGGAAGGGACAACGTGTTGATGGCCCGGTGGCCGCATCGCTCGCCAACTTTGGCATCACCCACGTTGCCCTGCATCGACGGCTTTCGGTTGCGATCGTCACGACGGGAGGTGAACTCATTGCCCCCGGCACGCCCACAGGTCAATTGCGGCCATGGCAGATCCGAAACAGCAATGCGGCTGCGCTGGCCGCTCTCCTGGCGTCGCATCCCGCCGTCGAGAATATCACATCACTGACGGCGGCGGACAACTTGGACGAACTTGGCAAGTGTATCGGCGGTGCACTGTCCGTTCATGATGCGGTCTTGGTCACTGGCGGCGTGTCGATGGGCGACTATGACTTGGTGCCTGAGTGTCTGCGGAAGCTCGGGTGCACACAAGTGTTTCATAAGCTACCCATCCGTCCTGGCAAACCGTTGTTGGGAGCGATCTACGAAGCGTCAGAATTCTCGCGTCTCGTCTTTGGCTTGCCGGGCAATCCAGTCAGTGCCACGGCATGCACGCGTCGATTTGCGTTTCCGTTGCTGGACCGCATAGCAGGTCTGGAAGCATGGCGACCCATGCCAACGCTGGTAAGTGTCCAAGCCAGCGATTCGAAGACACTGCCCCTGTGGTGGATGCGCCCCGTTCACATGACGGAACCGGGGGTCGCCGAGATCGTCGCCGGACGTGGCTCGGGCGATCTCGCCTCGCTGGCCCACAGTGATGGTTTCATTGAGGTGGCACCCAATGACGATCCCACATCCCCAAGCAACTTCTACCGTTGGGCCTATTGAGTGCCTAGCTACGCTGCATCATCGCCTCCGGGGTGCTTCTCCAAGTGAGAACGAATCGCTTCGTCTACTCGATGGCTCGCGTCCTTCAGTTCACTTAGATCCGTTTCAGGTGGCCTGTGACGCTCGATGTTGGACGCCTTGGATGCATCAACCGATAAGTCCGCAAGTTTTTCTTCAATCGCACGCACGAGTGCGGGCGAAGCTCTGTGCACGCGCATGGACTTTTGCCGCGATTTGGCACGGATGTAGACTGCGGCCAAGATCTTTGCCAATTCTTCATTTGGAGCTTCCGGCAGCGAACTGGAGCGGATGTTTGCAAAGGCGAACGAATGGTCAATCGAAGGATGGGTTGCCGACCAAGTTGGCGACGGGACGATCGGGCCTGAGTCCTTGCTTTGCCCAAGTAGACCCCTCCGATATCTTCTCGGAAGGAAATTCGACCAGTCGCGTGTACGCCGATGTCGGCGCCTTGCTTTCCGAGTCTGCTTGTGAGGTCCCTGCTTTCTACCATCGTTCGCAGAGAAAGATCAAACGGATCGGTTCGTACAATTCAAGGTTGGAAACCCAGTGGAAGTGTGACCTGCAACGTAACTGCGAGCCACCCACGGGGAGCTCGGGCAACCACATGTACATGCAATCGACGCTTGGCTGGGCTGCGATGCACACGGGTTCTTCGGGCTATGCGGCTCAGTTCCTGTTCGCGGACGGTTCCGTACGCATTTACAGTGACATCAATGGCGACCTCTTTCTGAATCCCGGATTTCCGGTCCCGGACGATCTTTCGGAAGAGCAGTACACCAACATCGGATACCGCGATAACACCGTTGAGCTTCCCACTTCAAGTTTCTTCAGCGGTGTGTTCCTGACGCCATCCACCATCAAGGGCGTCTTTGAGGATTAGGGAGACGGTGGGTGCCAATGGAAGGCTTTGGCTGCTACGTTCCAGGAGTTTCCGCTGAGGTCTCCTGGTGCCAAAGGACCCCCGATCTGGATCGAAACGTCGTCGAGCGGCGGTCACAAGTCGTCACAATACGCGACGTGGCAACGCTGTGGTGAACCAGCCTGCGCGCGCCTCGGTGGCTCCGCGCGATCCGACCCGGATGCGGGAACTGGCCCAATGGGTGCAGAACCAGACACTTCATCCGGAGAAGATCGACCGTTATCAAGCGCACATCCATGAAGACATGTTGCGTTTGAGCCGCAGTCTCGACGGACCCAACTTCCGTCGCGTCGGCCGGGATGATTTGGTGCGTCTGATCCACATGCTGGACGAGCGATTCTTTGCCGGTCGGGTGTTGCCGCTGGCCAAAGCCGAAGGAATCGAGTTTTCATTCTCGTCGCGTATGACCAGTGTCGCCGGGAAGCTCGTGACGCAGTACCCACACGGCCGGAATGACACCAAGCGGTCGTTTCAGCTGGTGTTGTCGTCGACGCTGTTGTTCCAAACCTTCGACGACGTGGACCGTCCCGTTGTGGTAACCGGTCGAAAGTGCAAGGACCGATTGGAAGCCATGCAACGGGTCGCGGAACATGAGATGACGCACCTGGTCGAGATGTTGATTTGGGACAGTGGCAGCTGTTCGCAAGCAAGGTTCCAATCCATCGCCCGGCGTTTCTTTGGCCACCTGGACTATCGTCACGACCTGATCACACAGAGGGAGCGCGCCGCTCGCAAGTTCAACATTCGCGTGGGGGACCAAGTTCGCTTCACCCACAACGGGGTCACGATGATCGGCCGTGTGAACCGGATCACACGGCGCGCCACAGTTCTAGTGCCTTCTTCTTCGGGCGAACGTTTCAGCGACGGCCGTCGTTACGCACGGTACTACGTACCCCTGCCAGAACTGGTCCGCGTCGCCGCGCGTTGAACCGGCCGGCGGCACCAAGATCAATCCCACAAGAGGCGCGCGGCCAACGTCATGGCGGCGGTCTCGATACGTAGGACTCGCCCGCCGAGCCCAATCTCATCAAAACCATGTTGCCTGGCTTGTGCGACTTCGCAAGCAGAAAGCCCGCCCTCCGGGCCAATCAGCACTTGGGTCGGTTGCGTGGCCTGCAAAACCTGCCAAGAGGCTGCGGGCGCGGCGGGTGAGGCCAACAACCGGATGGGGGCTTCGTCGCTCAAAATGTCTCGAAAGCGACGCGGCGACGAGATTTGCATCAGGGAGTTGCGTCCACACTGCTTGCAAGACTCCAAGGACGCACGACGAAGCTTGTTCAGGAGCCCGTCGGATGGCGCGCGCTGGGAATGCTCAAACACCACCGGGATCACATGGGTCACACCCAACTCCGTGAGACGCTCGATCATGTCTTTTGCTCGGTCGGCTTTCGGCATGGCTACCGCCATGATCAGCTTTCGACCCGGCATGCGATCGATTTGTTTCAAGCTCTGACATCGGACAACGCAGGCACGCCGATTCGCATCGATCACATGACCGTTGGCTTGGCGGCCCTGACCGTCAAATAAGGTTAGATGATCGCCTTCCACGACTCGCATCACGCGCGTGGCGTGCGTTGACTCCTCGGTTGAGAGCGTGACATCGGGGAAGATGTCGCCCAAATCGGGTGCGTAGTAACGCTGCGTCACGACAATCCATCAGAAACAAGAACGTGCGAAGGTTGCCGTATTGTGCGTGTTTTGCGGATCAAGCAAAGCCGCCCCCTGGAATCGGCCCTGAGGGACCCGGCACGCGGATCATGGGTTTGCACCCAGAGCCCACGCAACCTTTCTGCAAAAACGACCGACTTCTTGTTAGTTGTCACTTTCCATGGAGTGGGTTTGCCGGATGCATTCAGCGCAACGGAGATCGATTCGGGACCAATTGCGGGCCTGGCGATTGCTTGATCTGCCGTTCGCAAGCGTACCTGGCACGGCGTTTGGCTTGCGAGAGTATTTCTATCCCGGTCCTTCCCAGCGAAGATTTCTTCCGTGGGTTGAGGAAACACTCCGGCAAGGCATCGCGCATGCCGTGGTGGACGGTGCGCCTGGAAGCGGTCGTTCGACGTTGCTTCGACTGCTTCAAGCGACGAATGGTGTCAACGGAACTCCCCTCCTGGCAGTGCAGCACTCGGAGTTCACGAGTGCTTTGGAAGCGGTTCCGCTGCGGCGGACCGGACAAGCTCCCGTCGCCGATGTCCCCCTCATCGTGATGGTGGACGACGATGATGCGCGGGAGGTGCCGGAGTCACGGGATCGACTCGCCCGTCTGGCGTCGCAAGGTCGCCCTGTTTTGTTGATGACCACCGGTGATGATCCCCCGTTATCGGAGCCCAGTCGTTGCCGATTTCAGGTTCAGAAGCTGACCACGCAACAATGGCAGGATTGCCTGCGCTTGGCGTTCCGGTTCGCGGGCCGCGAGGATCTTCCGATGAGCGACGCCGTCGTTCGCTGGCTCGTCCGAATGCATGATGCCAGGTGGAACACGCTGGTACCGCATTTGCAAAGAACCTTGCTGGTACGGCACCCCGGTGCAGACGGAACCTTGTCCGATCGGGATTTCATCGTCACAAAGGGGGAAAGTGAGCTCGATTTCAAGCGAGCTGCCTAGTGCTTGGTCCCACACATGGATCGCCGATGCAAAATCCACGCCGCCCGAACTTGCCACCGCCTTCGTCTCAGTTGGCGACCGACCGACTGAGGACCGCCATCCTTCGTGGCGAGGCCAGCCACGGCGGAAACGCGGTGACACGGCTTGCACCCGGGACGATTGCCATGGCCATCGTGATGGTGGGTGGTACGCTGGCGTATCGCAGCCAAGAATGGTCTTGGTCAGACAGCCTTTACATGGTCGTCATCACGATCTTCACGGTCGGCTACGGCGAAGTTCAACCTGTCGATACCGAACCGCTTCGGATGGTCACGATGTTCGTGATCATCTTCGGCTACGTGGCGACATTGCTTGTGATCTCCGGACTCGCTCAATGGGTGATGAACGGCGAGCTCCGAAAATCTCTAGGATTGCGTCGAATGATTGGTGAGATTCAGCATTTGCAAGGCCATGTGATCCTGTGCGGGTACGGTCGCATGGGGCAACGCTTGGCGAGCACGCTCAAGGGACGCAAGCAGGTCCTGGTCCTCGACCCCAGCGAAGACAGGACCGACCAAGCGATCGCGGACGGCTACCTCGCGATTCGGGGCAACGCGGTCGACGAATCCTTGCTCATGGCGGCGGGGATCAAACGCGCCGACGCGTTCGTTGCCGCCGTGCCCGACGACGCCACCTGCTTGTTCATGACCATCACGGCCCGCGAGTTGAACCATGAGATCCTGATTCTCGCACGTGGTGAGCAACAGAGCACCGAACCCAAACTGCGTGCCGTGGGCGCCGACCATGTGGTGTTGACGGCTTCGATCGGTGCGGATCGTTTGAGTCAACTGATCCTGCGGCCCAGTGCCTCCGCCATGCTGTGCAACGATCAACTGCCCGCGGGCTTGATCGAAGACTTGGTCAGCATCGGGATCACACTGGACGAATTGTGCGTTCAGTCGGGTTCCCCGTTGTGCGGGAACCGCCTGAGTGAGTTAACCTCCGACGGCGCCAACACATTCTTGGTCGTTGCGATCCGAACGGTATCGGGAAACGTGATCATCGACCCCCCAGAAGACACCACCGTCACCGCGGGTGACACCGTGATCGTGCTCGGCCACGAGAAGAACATTCTCAGCATGTGCAGCAAGTACGGACTGAATCGCAACGAAGCGGTGGCTGCAGAGAGGCGGCAGGAACAGGCGATTGGAGCCGATCCCACGCCGCCGAATTGAGTCGCAGTGCCAGTGCCCATTGAGGGCAGAGACGCCCTTCCAGGGTCATTCGGCCCCTGGAGCGGCTGCGTTGATGGATACCAATCAGAAGCGATTCGCGCTCATGTAGAAGTTGAAGACGCGTTCGTCGTCAAACTCGGACTTTGAGACGGGGAAGGCGAAATCAAATGCCAGCGGCGCGGGCCCGAGCATCGGGATAGCGACTCGAAGTCCAAAGCCGGGGGCAACGCGAAAGTCATCCGCATCGATTTCAAAGTCGGATTCCACCGTTCCAAAATCGACGAACAGAGCTCCCTGAAAGGCGTCGTCCGCCGTGATCGGGAACAGATACTCCACACTGTTCAACCACTGGAAACGCCCCCCCGTTTCGATGAAGGTGTAGTTTGGATCCACCGGACTCGCCCCGCGAAAGTCAAAACCGCGTAGCGTGGCATAGCCGCCCGCAAAGTAGTTTTCATAAATGGGAGTCTCATCGCCGCTGTAGCCGAGCTGGAGGGTGTAGGCAAGTGTCTGCTTTCCGGAGCCATCCGCACGCTGGGCCACCTGGAAGTACTTGCGATACTCGAACTCGAACTTTGGATAATCAAAGTCACCAAAGGTCTGCTCATAGCTCAACTGCATGAAGTGACCCTCGCTCGGCATCATGGGGTTATTGCGTGTGTCATGAATGAGTGACACGAGCCCACTGAAAATGGATGAGTCGCCCAGGAAGGGTGTTAGGACGCTGACAGGATCGGTTGCGGGCGCGACAGGTTGAATGGAAGCGGAGCCGGACGGGCGTGTGAGCTCAACGGCCTGACCCGTGATGCCAGCGGAAACAGAAAGGTCCGGGGTCACGCGGTATCCCAGGCTTAAGCGTCCTCCAAGACGTTGCTCGTCCCAGTCTTCATAACGCCGATCAAACAAGAACCCGCTGACCGACATGCTGATCGGGAGATAGCCGAACAGGTTGGGGTCGGCAAACTGAGCCGTGTAGCGTTGGAAAAGGTTTCCGGGCACGGCTTCCAATCGGAGCGTTTGGCCGGCTCCGCGAAAAGCGGTTCCGGACAACAGGTCTTGGAAGGATCGCGGCCACCGCGTGATGTCAAAGTTTCGCTCGTCGATGGTGATCTGGCCCGTGACCCCTGCATCCGAGTTAACGGCACCACCGAACGTGACGCGTCCGGTTCGCGCGGGGTAACCTTCAATGATCAGATCCGCTTCGCGAACCGTTGGCTGAAGGACCGGCTGTTGGTAGGTGGGTCCCGTGAAGTTCGGGGCGGCAGTGTTAGGGTAAGTCGGTGTCGTGGGATAGATCTGCGGCGCCGCCCCGGTTTGTGGGACTTGATAAACCGTGGCACCATCGTAGGACGGCGGCGTCTGCGGCGCTGGCACGGTGTATCCCTGCACCGGTGGAGACCCATAGGTGGGGACTGATCCCGACAATTGCGCTTGCACCGGTGACGACAACACCGTCGCAAGAACGAACGCGCTCGGCAACAGTGTCCAGCGTAGCATCAAGCAATGGTCCAAAGCAGACACTCCATGGGGCATCAAATCGCCAGTCCCTTGCCGGCGCGGAGATCGAGAACGGCTGTGACCCAAAAGGCGGCTCATCGCAGTACCTCCTCGAGCGGGACGACCTTGATGTCAGGTGGTTCCGCGACCTGAGGATTGGTTTCCAGCAGTTGGCTGCGTTCAATCCGCCGACGACCCAACTCCAATTGTCGTCGGTCAATAAAGTCCCCTTCTCGCATGTTGATCAGATTCAACATGGTCGTCTCGCGCATCAAGTGAGGTTCGCCATCGATCAGGACATTGATGTGCCCGATCTTCCAACGGTCGCCTTCGGTAATCTCGTAAACAAGATCCACGGTCCCGTTCTCATCTCGCATGATTGTCTTTGGTTCCACCTCGGCGTAGATGAAGCCAAGTTCACCGTAGCCGTAGATCAGCTGGCCGATATCGGCTCGCATGATCGTGCCGCTGAACATGTCACCCGGGGCAAGTTCCAGGCGGCGGCGGAGACTCTCTTCTTTGATGTAGTCATTGCCGACAATCTGAATGTCTCCGATCCTGAATCTCGGCCCCTCTTTAATGACGTAGGTTACGGTGAGCCATGTTCCGGTTTCGTCATACTCCAAACGTGTTCCAACGTTCACCGTCAGGAAGCCGAGGTTCTGGTAGTAGGTGGCCAACAACGCCTCATCCGCGCGAATCTTCTCCATGTTGGCGGTGTTACCCAAGTAGTAGATGACGCCAACCATGGGACCACGCGACTGGATGATCTTTTTGAGGCGAGCCCTTGAGACGACTTGATTCCCCTCGATGTGGATCGCAGAGATCCGCTCCTTCGGCCCCTCGTTGATCCGAAAGATCACCATCTCGGGGTCATCGGTTGTTCCAGTGGTCGACTCAATCGACACTTGGTTGAAGCCTTCTCCGCGGTAGTAATCGACCAAGCGACGCCGCCCCGATTCAATCGCGAACTCATTCAACGGGTCACCCTGGCTGACCCCGGAGCGACCTTTCAGATCGCGATCGTTCACGCGGTAGTTCCCGTGATAGACGACGGTGCTGATCATGGGACGCTCGCTGACGCGAAACGTAACGATCACTCCAGCGACTTCGCTAGAACCGCTCTTCGCGCCGGGATCGGGTGTCGCGGGGACGTCTTCGATCTCAAACGTCACTCGTTCAAAGAAGCCAAGATCATTCAAACGGCGCACATCGGCGAGCACGGTTTGGTACTGGTAAAAGCGTCCTCGACGCGTGTGGAGTTCTTTGTCGATTTCGGCCGCGGTGATTCGCCGGTTCCCGATCAAGCGCACGCTGCGGACGATCTTGTCGCCCTTTTCGCGACGAAACGTCATCCCCCCGTGTTCGTGGATGTGATCCTTGAAGCGAGGACGCGTGTCGGCCGCCGGTGCTTGGGCGCCTCCCATGCCCCCGCCGGGACCACCACCCATGCCGCCCATTTGGGCAGCCACTGGCGCAGCAAAGATCAGCGAGAAGCAACAAGCTAGCCAGGACGCCAGACCGCGATCCGAATGCCGCCAATGCACGCAAGACATGCGACGAACACTCGACGAGGCAAGCGGACCGGCAAGAGGGAGGTTGGCGTTTCGATCCATCGATAGCCGACAAACTGGGGAAGCGGACCCACCGACCGTGCGGCAGTTTCACGCGATCCGTGCGCGTGGACGCCCTTCGAAAGGAGGTGCGTTTCAGGTGTCCTACCAATCGTCAACGCGCAACAACAAGTCGAATTGTTGCGTCGCGGCAAAGTTGTCGGCAGAATGCGAAGCTGCCGCGCCAGGACGGATTGCCTTGGACGGCTAACGCGTCGTAGCGGCACCCGTTGAAGCAATGGGTCGAAAGCCGCGAATGCGCGCTCTCGGTGCCAAGCCACGCGTATCGACGGGAGTATCCAGCACGTAGGTTCCCACATTCCCAGCTTGATCCGCCGCATCGATTCGCAGGTAGATCTGCGCTGGTAACGCCGCGTCGGCAGGCCACGCGTACTGACCCGAGTTGCGGACCCCGCCGGCGATCGTGGTCCACGGACCCTCGGTCGATTCGCCAAACGCGAGGGTGATTGGCCGCTCGAGAAGATGCTCGTCCCGTGCGCGCCATTGGATAATCAAGGAGCCCGTGAATTCACCTTCGCCATACTTCGCTCCGGTCACTGTCACCTCAGGCTGCTCTTGATCCACCACGACAACCATCTGCGGTAGATCGCCTGCCAGTGGTCGCGGACTGGCGAGCCCATTGGCGCCGACCACCACGATGTGAAAACCAAAAACCCCGCTGGTCAAGGTTTCGATATCGAAAGGACTGGCTTGGTCTGGGTCGGCTCCCCACCGCTTCCATGTGGCCCCGCCATCTTCGGTTCCGTATAGCTCAACGGCCTCCAATCCTTGCGTGCCAACCGCCTCCAGTTCGTATTCCAAACTGAATCGGTTGGATGAACTGTGTTGCACGGGAGCGATTTGAGACAGTTCTTCGAGACTTGGACGTTTCACGGTTTGACGAGCAAGCGCGTTGCCCGTGGCGCGGCGGGTCTCCTCTGTCCTGGGAGGCAACCGCGACTTGGGCAACCAGCCGTCTTTGGTCGTTGTATCGCGGTTCCCATTCACGGCACCGTCCTTGTTGTCCGTGGCACTCGCGTTGGCTCGTGGGAGATCTGCGTCGTTGAGTTCTGGGGCAACCAACTCGCTTGGGGGCTCGGGACGCGGGTTGGGGGTCGGAATGGTCTCGGGAACAAAGGACGTCTCAGGCATCGGGGTCTGCCTTGCTGTTTCGGATTGCGTCGCCATGGGGGCGTACTGACCGGAGGGTGCTGGCAAGTTTTCAACGCGACTTCCTTCGCCTGCAAAGGACCTTTGCGATTCATTCAGAATCGGTCGCATGGCCTCCTGCGGCGTCACCGGCAAGGATTCGGAAGCCGTCGTTTGCCCACGACGTTCGTCCGCCAAACCCTGAATCGTGTTGGCCTCCGGCTGGGGCGCGGGGATCGGCTCGGAACCCGATGCGAATGCTTCGGAGATCTCTTCAGCGGTCGCTGGCGGGGGCAAGTTCAAATCGAAGGATCCCGGAGGTGCGGGCACGGTCTCGGCGGCCACTTCGAATGTGAGTTCTTGTTGGGCTTGCGCCATTGCCCAGGGTGCCGGCGTGTACCCGCGTTGAGACGCGGTGCCGGGAAAGGGTCTTCCAGCGGGTACCGCGTATCGATTGACTTGTCCTGCAAATACGCCGGCATTCGGGAGCGCATCGGGACGGTTCAATTGCTTGGGCCCAGAAGCCAGGCGAGCGGATGGGAGGGCGGCAATGCGAGGCCGTCGCACCAGGTGATTTTCCACGGCTTCGTTGCCCGCCGAATCAACCGCGCGGACCCGAACGGACAACTGTTGCCAGTCGTCCTGGGGCGCGATCTCAAAACCGGCACCTTCGGTTCGCGCGTCCAGTTCCACGACCTGCCACTGCTGCGTCGCGTCGGTGATGTAGTGTGTCGTCAGCAGCTTGATGCTTGTGGCGTCTTGCCACGAAATGGCAGCCGTCATGGAACCATCGGCATCCGCGTCCGTGTCAATTTCGATCACGGGCGGGAGGGTATCGATGGTCACCCGAAGGTCCGGCTGCATCGGCCCGTTTGGGTGCGGGTTTCCTTGCTGGTCGATGGTCCGCGTGGTGAACAAAAAGGTCCCATCGGGGGTATTGGACAACAGGAACTGACCGACGCCGGGCGGTTGTCGATCCAAGAGAAGCCATTGAGGCGCATCGTTGGTAGTGGGCACGGGCCGATCCGCGACCGCCTGGGCTTGGCCTGGAAATCGAACGGCGAGGGTATCTTCGACCGATGGCTGCGGGTTCACCCGAGCCATATAGAGTCGAACCTCGCGCGGCTGGCTTCCCGCGTTGGTCACATCAAACGGGATCTGAAAGGAACCCGAGTTCAAGATGATCGGATCCGGCTTCGAGCTCTGGCTGGCAGTTGTCGTCTGCGCAGTCGCGTCCGAACCGCAAAGCGCTAGCACTGAGAGAAACGCGATGATGTAAACGCGCGTCAGGGCGCGTAAACGCGACGCCGCTGGCCAATGGCACACACAATGGCTGTTGGATGACATGGTGCTGTTCAAAACACGACCTTTGGGCAACATTGACAACGTTGGAGCCACAACGCACTCGGCCGCCGGAAGACAACGTTATGAGTATTCCTCACCTCGGTCATCGGCCATCGTGCCGAGCCGACTTCAGTTTTTTGAAATCTCGCCGCACCTGATTTCGAGCTGAGACCGTCAACGCCCTCGCCTGTCCAAGCCAACCCGTGACCACCTCAAACGTGACCAATCAGTACGACTACGACGTCATCGTCATTGGCGCCGGCCATGCAGGGACCGAGGCCGCCGCCGCAGCGGCTCGGGTCGGCGCTCGCGTGGCCTTGCTGACAACCAACTTGGACACGGTGGGGCAGATGTCATGCAACCCCGCGATCGGTGGCGTGGCGAAAGGACAGATTGTTCGCGAGGTCGATGCCTTGGGCGGGCTCATGGGGCAAGCGATCGATGCCACCGGAATTCAGTTTCGCTTGCTCAATCGGCGAAAGGGACCGGCGATGCACAGCCCTCGGTCGCAGGCGGACAAGAAGGCCTACCAAAACCACATCAAATGGACGATCGAGGGCATCGATGGTTTGGATCTGCGGCAAGAAACGGTGGAGGATCTGATTGTCGAGCGCGATCCCACCGTCGACAGTGACACGGGGCAGAAAGTCGTGGGCGTGCGTGTTCGAGGCGACGCGGAATATCGCGCACCTGCGATCGTGCTGACCACGGGGACGTTCTTGCAAGCCATCATGCACACCGGCGAAGCCACCACGGCGGGCGGTCGCGCGGGCGAAGGCACCACGGCGGGGATCAGCGGTTGCTTGAGTCGCCTGGGGTTTCAGTTGGATCGCTTCAAGACGGGAACGCCACCCCGACTGGCGGCACGGACCATCGACTATCAGGCCGTGGAAGAACAGCCGGGTGATGACGAACCCCAGGCATTCAGTTTCATGACGCGGGAGCTGAAGGTTGACCAGCTTCCTTGTTACATCGCGCACACGAACGCCTCCGTCCACGAGCTGATTCGCGACAACCTTGACCGTGCGCCGATGTATTCCGGAAGAATCAACAGTCGTGGACCAAGGTACTGCCCGTCGATTGAAGACAAAGTTGTGCGTTTTGCGGATAAAGACAGCCATCAACTCTTCTTGGAGCCCGAGGGCCGCCAGAACGGCGAGGTCTACGTCAATGGTATCTCAACGAGCTTGCCGCGAGATGTTCAAGACGAGATGTTTCGTCGCATTCCTGGTTTACAAAATGCGCGCATCATGCGTTACGGATACGCGGTCGAGTATGACTATTGCCCACCAACACAGTTGTGGAAGCATCTGGAAAGCAAACGCGTGGCCGGCCTTTTCTTTGCCGGTCAAATCAACGGGACGACGGGCTACGAGGAAGCGGCCGGCCAGGGCCTGATCGCGGGTCTGAATGCGGCTCGGCAGGTCGCCGGTCAGGCGCCCTGGGTGCCCTCGCGGCAAGAAGCCTACATCGGTGTCTTGGTGGATGACCTCGTCACCTGCGGGACCGATGAACCGTATCGCATGTTCACCAGCCGCGCCGAGTATCGATTGCTATTGCGACAGGACAACGCCGACCGCCGCCTGACGCAAACGGCCGACGACATGAACCTGATTGACGCCGCGCGTCGCGAACGCTTGCACGCCAAAGTCGCTGAAATCGATCGCGGACGGGAACTGCTTCGAAGTCAGAAAGTGGACGGCGTCACGGCCGAGGTCTACCTCAGACGGCCCGAAGTCGATTGGGACAACCTGTGTGGCTTGGTGGAGCCTGCACGTGGCATCGACTCCGAGGCGGCACAGCAGTGCGTCTACGACGTCAAGTACGCGGGTTATATCGAACGCCAGCAACTCGAGATCGATCGTCAGGATCGGTGGTCCAAGAAACGCATTCCGGGGACCTTTGACTACGATCGAATCACGGCACTGCGAAAAGAAGCCAAGGAGAAGTTCAGGGAGGTTCGGCCGGCCGATTTCGCACAGGCCAAACGGATCAGCGGTATCACCCCCGCCGACATCGCCTTGGTGATGGCGTACCTTGAGGGCCCCGGCGCGTGAGTCAACCTCAGACCATCCCCAGCGAGGCGCGCTTCGCCATGGTGACCTGCGCCCATGGTGCCGAGTCCGCTGTGAAACAAAGTCTCGCACCGGAGAGATGGCGACTTGCGTTTTCACGGCCCGGTTTTGTGACGCTCAAACGCGATGGCGGCGACGCGGAGGATGGCGCCGATCTACCAAGTGGGGTTTTCGTCCGGACCGCGGCACACTCGCTCGGTTCCTGCCGCGATGCCGACGCGGATCGTTTGATCGACGCTATGCTGACAGCCGCACGTGAAACGCCGTTTGAGCACATTCATGTTTGGCCTCGTGATCGCCTGCCGATCGGCAAGTTCGATTTCGAACCGGGCATTGATTTGGTCTGCCAGGCGGTTGCCGAACGGCTCGTGACCCGGATAACCCAGCCTGCGGATTGGACCGCTTCCGACAGGTCGTCTGGAGACAACGAAGCTGCTTTACCGTGGGATCGGCTTCCTATCGGGTCGAGCGTGCCAGTGAATCAGATCGCTCAGAAAGGACAACGGGTTTTGGACCTCGTTCTGATCGATCCTTCTCACTGGTTTTTCGGCTGGCATACCGTCGATTCGATCACGAGTGCTTGGCCTGGCGGGATCCAGCCGATCGACCCCGTGTACCCGCCGATCTCCAGGGCTTACTTCAAAGCAGCGGAAGCGATTGCCTGGTCGGGTTTCGAGATGCTTCCCGCGGACGTGGCTGTGGAAGTTGGAAGCGCGCCCGGTGGAGCGTGTGGGCGCCTCCTGGAACTCGGCCTTCAGGTGATCGCGATTGACCCGGCACCGATGGATCCGCGCATCGCAGGCCATCCAAAGCTGAAACATCATGCGGCTCGAGCCGGTGATCTACCACGCAAGCATTACCGCGGGGCAAAGTGGTTGTTGGTCGATTCCAACGTGCGTCCCGAGGCCACCCTTTCCACGGTGAAAAACATCGTCACGCACCGACAGTGTCACTTTCGTGGCCTACTAATCACGATGAAGCTCGGCACGTACGAACGGGCAAGAGAGATCGATGCTTGGGTTGCAACGATACGCTCATGGCCGCGTGTCACCGACATTCGCGTGCGTCAGCTGGCACGAAACCGCTGCGAAGTCTGTTTTGCCGTGACGATGGTGCCCTGATCTGCGCACGGTTGCCGCATGGCCGCGATTGCTGCATGGCCGCGATTGCTGCATGGCACGGCGCTTGCGTCAACCAGCTGTGGCTTGCTTGATTTGATCAAGCAGACGACCGGGACTGCCCATCGCGTGATAGCCACCGTCGACGTGCAAGATCTCACCGGAAATGCCCTGGCTGTCATCGCTGAGTAGGAACGCGCCAGTCTTGCCCACTTCCTCGTGGGTGATGTTTCGTCCCAGTGGGGCGATGTGTTCGTACATTTTCAGCATCTCGTCCACGCCGGCGGCGCGGCCTGCCATGGTCCGCACGGGACCGGCCGATAACGCGTTGACGCGCACGCCCCGCGCTCCCATGTCGAACGCAAGGTACCGCATCGAGGCCTCGAGCGCGGCTTTGCAAACGCCCATCACGTTGTACCCCGGCACGCATTTTTCACCGCCGTAGTACGACATCGTGAGAACGGCTCCGCCCGGGTTCATCAGTGGTTCCGCGGCCGCAGTCACCGCCATCAGCGAGTAAACGCTCGATTCCATCGCCAATTTGAAGCCGTCACGCGAGGTGTGGAGGGTTTCACGACCAAGGTCATCACGGTCCGCAAACGCGATGGAATGGAGCAAAAAGTCGATTTTTCCGAAGGCTTTCGCCGTGTGTTCGAAAACCGTGCGGATTTCGTCGTCGTCGTTCGCGTTCATAGGTAGCAAGAACTCAGCTTGATCACAGGCGTCGGTCAGTTTGGCCACACGCCGGCGATTTCGCTGTTTTTCATCATCGGGACGGTCCGGGAGGTGGGTGAACCCGCATTTTCCCCCGCCCGCCATCACCTGCTCCGCGATCGCCCAAGCGATGGAGTGATCGTTTGCGACCCCGATGATCAGACCTTTTTTACCTTCGAAATTCATTTCCAGCCTTTGTCAATTGTCACTAGTTCCGTCATCGGCTTGTCACCGCTCGGACCTATCATCTTCATTCGCTTTCTCAGCGACAAGCCGACGAGGAGTTGGAGGGAGTACCCTGTTACGTGAATGGAATTCATACTCGCGAGGGTTCCTCGCCGTCGCGTTCGCCGTCGTCTGCTTCGATCACCGATACGTCTCGCATGCCAATCGCCCCGAGCCATCGATACTCGCTCGAGAACCACTCGGACGCCGCCGCCGCGATCTCCGGTGCATTCACTGGATTTGCCTTCGGTTTATTGCGGCAGCTGGTTTCCGCGGCCCAGTCCGGTGACCTGTCGGGGCCGAGGCTCAAGACGTTTCACGGCGGGGTGGTGGCACAGGTGCAAGACAGCTGGCAATCCGTGCTGTGGCAAGGCGAGCCGTGCGATCAGATGGCGGAATGGGTGCCGGAAGCGATTGATCGCGGCGAAGCCCTCATTCACGACCACTGGATCGTTGCCCCGCTCAGAAGCCATGAGGCGGCCGATGGCGTGAGTGATGGGCGCGTCGCGGCACTGGTGATGTCGACCGAGTCGGATGTGACGTGGCAAAAAGCGATTCCAACGATTGTCGCTCTTTTTGAGCAAGCGTGGTCGTTATCACGGACCGCCCAATTCGATGCACGACAACTGGCTCAAGTGACATCGATTCTCCGCGCGTCGGTGGATTGGTACCGACTCGACAGCTCGGAAGCTCTGCTCAATGCCATCGCACAATGTGCTTGCGATGTCTTGGATTGTGAACGCGCGACGATCTTCCTCTGGGACTCAAGGAAGAAGCGGCTGATCGGGCGTCCCGCGCTCGGTGTCGAGGGTGGTGAGTTACTGGTCGATGCCGACATGGGAATTGTTGGCGAGGTTCTCCAGAGCCAACAAGCCCGGTGGTGGTCGAGCGGTGGGGACGATGCCGGTCGTGTGAACTGGCGAATCGACCAAGCTCAAAATTTTCAAACGCGGTCTCTCTTGGCGGTGCCCCTGTTCGGGCTCAACGAGAAGATCATTGGTGTCTTCGAGGCGATCAACGCGAAGAACAGTGCGAGCGCCACGCAGACGGCTGTGACCGGCGACACGATGGTGGACCGCACCAACCCGCGTTTCTCTGCCGCGGATGTGGATACGCTCACACACCTGGCTGCCCATGCCGCGGCCGCAATCGAGACGCAAAGAACGCGGGCGGATTTGACCAGTTCACGCGATCGGTTGGTCAACCAAGTCGCAGAAGGGTTTCCCTTGGTCGGTGAGCATGTTTCGATTCGTGAACTTCGATCCACCGTTGCCAAGGTCGCCAACACCGATCTCAGCGTGCTGGTGCTTGGCCAAAATGGCACCGGCAAGGAGGTGCTCGCACGGCAGATTCATTACCAAAGCGGTCGACGAAACGGCCCCTTCATCGCCGTCAACTGCGCCGCCTTGGTGGAGTCACTGCTGGAAAGCGAGTTGTTTGGACACGAGAAAGGCGCCTTCACGGATGCTTCCAGCACACGACAAGGAAAGTTCGAATCAGCATCCGGGGGCACCCTGTTCCTGGACGAGGTCGGCGACATGAGTGCCTCGGGCCAGGCCAAATTGTTACGCGTTCTCGAAGAGAAGGTCGTGGTTCGTGTGGGAGGATCCCAGACAATTCCCGTTGATGTACGTGTGATCGCAGCAACGAATCAACCCTTGCAGGAGATGATCGCGTCCAAGCGTTTCCGTGAAGACTTGTTCTTTCGGCTGAACGTCGTTTCGTTGACCTTGCCACCCCTATCGCGACGCGGGGACGATGTCTTGTTGCTGGCCAATCACTTCCTGGCGGAGTTCAGCCAACAGATTGGTCGCGCGGTGCCAACGCTGTCAGAGGATGCCGCGGATCTCATGCGAGGCCATCAATGGCCGGGTAACATCCGAGAACTTCGAAACACGATGGAACGGGTGTGTTACCTATCCGATGGGGACTCCATTGCAGGCAAGGACCTTGGAATCACCGTCGTAGCATCCGCATCCGGGAAGCCCATTCCCTTCATCCAGAATGATGGCCTGAATGAGGCAACCCGAGATTTTCAGATTGCGCATATCGATCAAGCCATTCAGGCGTGCAACGGCAACATGACGGCAGCCGCGACGAAATTGGGCCTGCACCGCTCCAATCTGTACCGAAAAATGCGGCAGCTCGGCATGCCGACATCTTCCTGAAAGGATGCCATGCGGGGCATCCTGCGACGCCAGCAAATCGGCGAAATTCGGACGCTACTCGCCGATCGCCACCGCCGAAACAGAGCCGATCCGATTTCACCCTCCAGCGAAGCGATTGGGAGCGACCGTATGTTTTCCGGGAAAGGGGAAAAGTCGAAAATTTGAATTTTCGACTCCTTGTTTCTCGAGCGACGCGCAGCGCTGAGGCGGACGCAACTTTCGAGAAGCGCGCCAGGTGCTATCTTGTTGTTTGGTG
>JBCCYK010000043.1:0-31782 GCA_039189905.1 Planctomycetota bacterium | reverse complement strand
GGCTGAGTTTCAATGATACGTGGCTGGACTTTCAGCACGGCCTTCTCCGCAAGACGGCCGGTGATCTGGAGCAATGGCAGGAGCTTTATGAGAAAGCCCTGGTCTGCGCATCCAAACGCCTGTTGCCCGATCGCCGCAGGAAGCGTTCCTATCCGAGAGTGTCGTACCAGAAGCGGACCAAAGCGACGAAGTTCGAAACAAAAAACCGGGGCGAAGCCAAACAAATCCGAGAAGACAATCGCCGAAAAGCTCACGAGTAGATCAAAAGTAGATGGCATTGAGCTAACGCTCTGCGGCCGATGCCATCTCCGGGTTAGCATTTGGCTCAGGGCCATCTCGCTTGGATTCCGTTTCGGTCGAACGATTGCGCTGCTGAGAAACTACGAAGCCACCCTGCCAAGAAGGTCGAGGTGTTGATCGACGCGGTCGACGGCTCGTTCCACCGTCAGATGCCCCAGTCGGGAACGGCTCTTCTCGGCAAGTTCTGTCCAATCAGCGTTGTCGACCCAGGACCGAATCCTTTGCACGGCCTCGTCCCTCGAGCGATATAGAAAGTGCGACGACACCAACTCGGGATAGCTGAGATCGTGGGGCAACAGCCCGACTGCGCCAGCCCAGATCGCCTCGCAGACCCCCACGCCAAAGAACTCGTGCTCCGCGGTCGAAATCACGACGTCCATCTGTTGGAGTGCCTCTTCGTAAGAGTGAACACCCTCTGCGTTTGTTTCCCGAGATCTGTGCGACGCCTCAGCTTCGCGTGGCAACCACCCGTCAACGCGAATGCGTCGCGAGAACGCATCGCGGATTTGATCGAGCGCCGGATGCGGCCGCCGCGATCGGCCTCCCAAGAGCACCAACTCGAACGGGACCGCCTGCCTGTCAAGCTCACGGAGGATTTCATAGAAGCGGTCTGGTCGCTTGTCTTCTTCCCAGCGACTTACCCAACCAAGCCTTAGCGTCTTTGTGGAGCGACTTCGTCCGCCACCGGACTCCATCGGCTGAAAGCCCGGCGGCACCACGTTTGACTTGGCGCGCATCCCATCGATGTCATGTGCCAATCGTGAGTCTGGCATGCGTCGCAGAAACGTTTCACTGGCGCGGATAAACACATCACGGTGATAAGCCGAATTGAACCACACGGCATCCGCGGCAAGGGCGCTCAGCAGGTTCGTGTAGCCGTAGTGATGGTCCACGCGCGCCCGCGTTGCCACCGGGTAAGTCCATTGGTTCTCGTGGAAGTACAACACGGTGGGACATGTCGCCAAGTTCCTGACGCGTTGGTCACTCGAAGTCGCCAGAAAACCGCGCCATTGCGGCAGATCCAACATGTCCGAAACCCAGACAAAATCGATGGTCACCTCTGAAGAATTGACAAATTGCTCGACTTCCTTTGCCAACGCCAAGGGGGACACGCGCATCCGCCACTTCCAGTGCCGCCCCGGACCTGCGATCAAATGCCAACGGTGCCTGCTTCGTTCTCGCACACTCTCCAAGAACCACCGATGGCTCCCACCAAAATAGGGCTCTACTGCGAGCAGGTTGAATGCTCTCCTTGTCATTTGCTTGCCTGCGACGCTCTCATTCTTGGGCGGAGGCACCGAAGAGTGCCGAAGAATGACGCGAACCACGTCGGAACCATCGACTATCAATCACTTGGGCGTGTATTCGGATTTCGTAGCCAAGCACCATACGCGTTCATCTGAGCCGGGGCGTCTGCGTTAATGGGGTCAAAGAGATCTCCCCATCGACGCCTAGTCGACATCAGCGTCCTGTCCCTGAACAACAAGATATCGGTTCCCCGTTTCAAGCGCACCCAATTGCTGAGTCACCCCATCCGGCCAATCCATCCGGACTTGCTCCACCATCGCGCTCGCCTCGATGGCCACCGAGATCACTTTTTCGTTCGAACACAAGTAACCGTCACCAGCCGTCACCCAGGCGCACCAATCACCACGGTTGGTACGCACGGTGATGCGAGTGCCCGTCGCATCGCGTTCGCATCCCGTGCCCACGCACCGAAACTGAAGCCACTGCCCCATCGGCTGCGTTTGATTTTCTAGGAGGGCAACGGGCGTGCCGAGGTGCCCAGCAGCAAGGTCAATGCGCCCATCTCGATTCCAATCAAGGATCGCCAGAGAGCGTCCTAAGCGTGCTTGTTCGAAGTAGCCGTCGCCAGCGACTTCCGCTTCGATGAAACCCTCGCTCCCCCCCAACAGCAACTGCGGACGCATGCGAAAAGGGTGACCCAGCATCGAATAGTCTTCGATATGCCCATTGAGGATGGCCAAATCCAGCCAACCGTCGGAATTCACATCCAAAGCCTGTGTTCCGAAGCCCAGCAAGTAAAAAGTCGCGTTGGCCAATTCGTAGCGTGGCGACAGGTCAATGAAGTTACCCTCGCCCTGCGACATGAAAAGCGACGACGCCTGTTCCCAAAAATTGGTGACATGCAAGTCCAGCATTTGGTTGCGATCAAAGTCACCAGCAGCGATCCCCATGCCGGCTGTTCTAACCCGTGAATGATCGAGGGCCACGCCGCAAAGCATCCCGCGTTCGGAAAGTCCTCGTGATGCGCGCGAATCCGTAACCCACAAACGATTCTCGTAGGCATCGTTGGCAATGAAAACTTCATTGCCCGGTTTCCCATCCAGGTCACTGACGACCAAGCCCAGTGAAGCGGCAGGCGAACCTCCTGGGGTTTCCAGCTTCTGAGCCTTCAGGGCTCCCTCACTTGATTGGATCCACATCCTATCAGCGGATGCTTTGTGGTTCAGCGGTGACGTCCCAGCCGGGACACCGTTGGACGAGACGGTGACTTCTTGGAACATCGATTCACCTTCGACGTAGTTGGCTTCAATGAGATCAGGCAAATGGTCCCCGTTCACATCTGCAATCGCGAGCGATGATGTGTAGGTGCTTGCTTCCTCCTCTCCCAGTGACTGCTCCAAGAATGTCCCATCCCCCGCGTTGACCAACAGTCGATTCCGACCCAAAGCTGCCACCATCAAATCGGGAAAGCCATCTTGGTTAACATCGCCCACGGCGACTCCCGTCGAGTATTCAAAGCTTGCGGTTTCCGAGGACTCGGTTACCACCACAAAATGTGTTCCGAGATTGCGATACAACTGGCTCGAATGCTGGGCACAGACATCGGGCGGGTCCCCGCCGCCTTGGTTACACTGCAGATCGGGTCGCCCATCTTGATCAAAATCGATGACCCCAATGCCACCGCCCAGAGCCTCGTGTATCCTCAACAGCCGGGTCCGGCCGTCGGCGTGATTCTGATACTGAAAATTGAGTCCGACGCGAGATGCAATGTCACCAAAGACGATCGTTCTCGGTCGTGTCGAAGGCGTGACTTCTTCATCCAGGGGTGCTGTGTCTCCCACGAAAGCCGCCGCCATTTCGCTCATCTCCTGCCGCGACGGCGTCGGAAAGCGATTCTTGTCCATGCCCATCCGACGATCAACGATCGAAAGCGATTCAAGGTTGGAAACTCGCAGCAGTTTCTGCCGCTGGCGTCGAAGGTTTTCCACAAACGAGTTGGGGGCATTCCTCTTTCGCGCCAAAAACTCCGTCCAGGCCAAGAACTCCCACGGTCTTCCCAAGTCATTGAGTGCCTGCGTGAGTGCTGAGTAATAGCGAATGCCTTGAGCATCTGACTGCCCCATCAAGACTTGCACCACCGTTTTCTTGACCTGCTTGCCGCGATTCTCAACTCCTTCTGCTTCCGCGCTCAAATCAAGGCTTCGTAGGCAAAACGCGAGGTGCTGGTAGTCAGATGCGGCTGTTGGATCGATTTCGATCGCTCGCAGAAACGAGGAGACCGCACCTTCGAAGTCACGTTCGCATTCTCGCCACAAGCCAAACGCGCTCCAGTAAGCCGCGTATTGATCACATGCGTCTGGTGAGGAACGGAGTCGTCTTGAAAACTCAACGAACGCTTGCGCCCGAGCAAGGGCCCACAGCGCTGTCGCATATGCTTCTGGGTGAATGGCATTGCCGGCAGAAAGCGTATCGCAAGCATCTTGAAAACGGTTCGCTGCAAACAGAACCCGCGCGTTGGCAAGCAGACCAGGCGGGATCTGCGGGGGAGGTTCTAGATCCGAAAGCACAAGCCCTTCGAAAGGAAACGGGCCTCGGCGCTGCAAGATCCCCACGAGGTCCTGTTGCGATGCGAAACCTGCTTGGCATAGCCAATCAATGTGCTGGCACGCCCGGTGTCGGTGACCCAATCGATTTAGCAACCGAATGAGGCTCCTCCGAAGCTCCTGATCTTGTGGCGTTCGTTTCACCAGCCGCTCGAGGATCTTCCATGCCAAGTAGGGTTGTTCCGCAAAAACCGCCCCAGAAGACTTCGCGATCTCGCCCACAAGGGTTTCGGCGGGTTCAACGCCGTTGGCACTCCAATCCATTTGCTGAAGCGTTTGCCAGGCGTCGGCAAACTGTTTTCGCTCTGCTTGCAAACGTGCCAAAGCCCAGACAGTGACCGTATCGTCGGGTTGGGTGATCATCCGTTGCCGCACGATCTTCTCCGCTTCGACGAGGTCCTTGTTCGCGAGTGCGGTGTGAAAGCGACTGTCCCAATCGTCGGTGTCTTTCAATTGCCCTTCCAGACGGCTCTCATCGAGCGAGGCCGCGCGGTTAGACTCGTTGCCAGATGTGGCGTTGACATCGCCCGTTTTTTCGACCTCCATGTCACGTTGGATGCGGGCGGGACGACACGCCAAAGCATGGATCAACACGGAGCCAAGAAGGCACCAGGCAAGAAGACGCATCACATGACGCTCTAAGTCGTCAGCCATTTCGCGTGATCACTTACTTGACGTTGGAACAACAGCATCGCTGGATTCTGCATCGGCCTCGCTATCCGCGGATGCTTCCGAACCATGGAGGCGCCAATCGATAGGGGGTAGCGAAACCGGCTCTGGTGTTCCAGACGCTTCGACAATCCGATAACACTTACCTGCCGCAAGGCCCCGAAAAACTTCCTCATCATCGACGCCCGGCCAACGAATGCGTGCCTCTCGAATGGCTTCCGCGTCGCCGAGACCAATGTGGAGGCGTAATGGATTACTGCCAAATGAGCTACCACAATCGACCGTCCGAAAGACATTTCGCCGGGTTCCCCCTTTTTCAAGCACCAACTCCACGCGAGCGCCCACCGCAGTCGGGGCGCCCGTGACACCGACCAAGATCAACTTGATGCTAGGTGCTGCAAAACCAGGGTTCTCGAAGAGTGCGTTGTAGAACGCGTCTCCGAGATAAGCGCCGCCTAACTCAGCGAAGACGTCCTGATCTCCGTCGTGATCGAGGTCAACAAAGGAGATCGCGTGCCCCTTTTGCAAATGCGAGAAACCGCCCGCAATGGACACGTCGACAAAGTCTTTGCCATTTCGGTTGAGATACATCAGGTTGGGCTGCAGTGCATCAATCGCCGGTGAACCCGTCGCGAGATAAAAGTCCAGAAACCCATCGTTGTTGAGATCCCCAAAATTGCTTCCCATCGTTTGTGAGATCCGGCCAAGACCGACTTCGCGACTGACATCCCGAAAGTTGCCCCGCCCGTCACCCGCAAAGAGATGGTCGTGGTCGCTGTTCTCAAGTGGCTGACCAAAGTAGTCCGCTGCCACTTGATCAATGCCCTCGTCGTAGGCCGCAACAAAAAGATCCAGGTTTCCATCATTGTTGTAGTCAAAGAACCAACACGAAAAGCTCTCTCCGGGTTCCGCTACCCATGTTCCCACAACACGCTGAAACCCCTCCTGGCCATCATTGCGATACAAGATGTTGGCAGCTCCCATCACCGAAACAAACAGATCGGGATCCCCATCGTTGTCGATATCTCCCCAACAGGCACCCTTTGCAAATCCCTTGTCGTTCAAGCCAAGCTCAGCGGCGACATCCGTGAAGCTCCCACCATCGTTGCGTAACAACTGATCAGGCTCGCGCTCATTGCCAATGAACACATCCAGATCACCATCCAGGTCGTAATCGGCGATAGCGGCTGCTTGCGTGGGCCAGTCTTCCCCCGCGACCTTCGCCTGATAGGCGACATCGACAAAACGCTTGCCATCATCATTTCGCAGGAGGGAGTTAGGATGCTTGCCAAACTGCTGCAGCCAAGCCCCACGCAAAATCAAGATGTCGGTATCCCCATCGTTGTCAAAATCGATGGGTCGAACATTGAGACCACCTACAATCCCTCTCAATCCAACTTCGTCGGTCTTGTCTTGAAAACCAGCATCGCCTTCATTGCGGTAGTAGCGGCACTGTCCGTCGGTGGCCCACGAGGACACAAAGATATCCATGTCCAAATCCCCGTCCATATCTTCCACGACAACACCACCGGCGTGTGAAAGTGTGTCGATCCCCAATTTGGAACTGATGTTTGGGAAACGGGGGAAGTCGGTGACGGGCCTCAATGTGTCTGGGGGCAGGCGGTAACGCTCTGGAACCCCGCTCGGATGGGTTCCCAGGGTCATGTGAGCCAAATTGAGCAACCAAATGGCGGTCAGATTCTCCGGATCCTTTTGAAGCGTTCTGTCCAGGTACTTGAGAGCGATCTGCGACCCTTCTTTTTTGCGATGCACCGCGCTCGGGCGAATCGGAAACAAGCAGCCGTCTCCGCCCAAACAATGGATGCAGTTTTCGTTTTCACCTTTACGAATACCGGCGAGCGCACCGGCAAGGTCCGCCGAGACCGCCATTTCGTGACTGATCGCTTTGGGATAGCGTTTACGAACCAAGCGCATCACGTCGTCAAGCTCCGCAAGCTTCTCCAACGCCTGATCCGCATCTCCGCGACGGGTCAGTTCTGTTCCCAGTGCATACAAAGCCGACATCATCGCGCGCGGATCAGGAGACTGCTTCGACATCATGTACCGTCTCTGCGCTTGGAGCAGTGCACCTTCAAAGAACGGGTTATTCTGATTCCGGCGATGAAGCTCCTGCAGCTTGGCGACCATGCGATCATGCCCCGTGAACTTGGAGGCGGCCGGCGCCAGCGCTTTCCGGGACGATGTCGCCTCCATCAACACGGGTTTGGAACGCCGAATCGAAGATGTCGTTGTCTCCGGAGCGCACCCCAAACAAAAAACGGCAAGCACGCCGAACCATGCAATCACACCACCGTTGATGCGTTGTGTCAGGAAGGCCAAGTCCCCAACACTGGCTTCGGATACCATGCTTCCTTCCGTTTGATAGAAACGTGCTCTCGCCATCAAGTCTCGTTCATGTTGAGTATATCTCATTCACTCTCACAACAGCAGAATCGAAGAGCCTGTTCCGCGTGGGGAGCCTTCCTTTTTCTCCTTTCACTGCTCTGTTTGGGCTGTGAGAAAAGAGACGCCGCTGCTCCCGCATCGGCGACACCTGCGTCTGTTGACGTGGCCTCCCGGAACAGCGACGCCTCCCTGAACAGCGACGAAACAGAGTTCAATGGCTCGCAGGACGCTTCATCCGCTGCCCGCCCGCCGAACACGATCGGTTCGCCCGACTCGTTGATGGTATCGGCCATCCAGGCCGCTTCCGAAAGTGACTATGAGGCGGCTTCCAAGCTCCTGCAGAAACTGCTGATCCGCGATCCAAACAATGCGAAAGCCATCTTTCTGTTGGCGCGTTGCGAGGCGTCCACGGGTGATCTCGACGCGGCCCTCGCTCTGTTAGAGGACATCCCCCTGACGGATCCGCAGTTTGGGGTTGCCGCGCTCGGCCAGCGCGCGGAGTTTCTTTCTAACGCCAACCGACCAAGCCAGAGCATTCCCCTGTGGAAACAGCTTCTCGATGACGACCCCGATCTCCATCTTGCGCGATCCGGCCTCGCCAAAGATCTGACAACCTTGGAACTACGCACGGAAGCGGGGACTCAGCTTCAAGCGCTTGCCAAGGCAGGCGTGGCCAACCAGGATCAACTTCGGCAACTCCTCAATGTGACCGCACCGCCGATGTCGCGTCAGCAGCTGAGCCGTCTCAACCGAGAACGCACTCCAATGGACGGAGCAGGGCTCTCCTCACCGACAAAGGAGCTGCGAATGGCATGGCAAAGCATTCGCAAAAGACGATACCGAGACGCCTGGGAAGTCTTGAACTCCAAAGGCATGCAGTTCATGGTGAATCGCATTGCAAGCGATCAGGTCCACTCGTTGCGCGCGTGGCTCAGCGCTGAGCTGCAGCAGATGGAAATCGCAACGGATTTGGTTCACTCAGCGAAACCGGACTGTCAGCGGTTCCCTTCCTTTTGGTTGGCAAACGGGATTCTGTGGCAACAACAAGGAGACATGCCTCAGGCCATCGCATGCTTGGAAGAAGCCCTCCGCTTGGATCCGTCACGCGAGGTGACGCACGAAAGGTTGTCAGGTGCATTGCTTCGCGACGGACAGGTCATTCAGGCTCGTGAAATCGATGAAAGACGGTTTGCCCTGACCGGACCGATCGAAGCGGAGGTGGCCGTGGGCCCTGGTCAACCTGATGACGCGGCTGCAAGCAAAGCCCTGGTGGGTGACCTCATTCGGCTGGGCCGACCCTTTCAAGCCGCCAATTGGTTGCGTTTGGTCGGCATGCGAAACCAGGACGTCTTCGGTGATGAGGCCAAAATCCGATCGCAAATCCAATCGCTTCGCCAAAGCACTCAATCCGAGATGCGTTGGAGCTGGAATCGGGGAATCCCGCTTGCCAACTTGCCGGCGCCCACCTCGATCGCATCACAGGTGAAGCCGCGATCTCCCGACCCCGGGGAAGCCACCCGAGCAGCACGCTGGCCGAAACCGAACGGAAAAATCGTTCTGTCGGATGTCGCTGGGTCAGCGGGGATTCCCTTCGCGTATCGAAACGCGACCCAACCGAAAGACCGGGTTCTGCGACTCTTTGAACAACTTGGCGGTGGCGTCGCGACCTTTGATTACGATCTCGATGGTGCCATCGACCTCTATTTTGCCCAGGCAGGTGGCGACCCACCTCATCGCACCAGTCAGTACAGCGATCAGCTCTTCCGCAATGTGTGGCCTCGCTTTCATGACATCAGCGAGCGCGCCGGAGTTCGCGATCGAGACTATTCGCTCGGCGTCACCTACGGAGACTGGAACCAAGACGGGTTTTGGGATGTGTTTGTGGGCAACTTTGGACGCAACCGAATCCTGATCAATCAGGGCGATGGAACTTTCGCTGATCAGTCGAACTTCATTCAAGAGGCCCGCGGCATGATGACGACTTCGCTGGGCGTCGCGGATCTTGATGGTGACAACCTTCCGGATCTCTTTGAAGTGAACTATGTCGACGATGATTCGGTGCTAAACCAGGTACCCGTCACCCCCGATGGGTTTCCTGCGGACTTCATTGGCCCCAACAAGTTGCGGGCTGCGGTCGATCGCGTCGCATTCAATTCCGTCACGGGCGTTACCCACTGCAATTCGATTTCGACCCCGATCGTCTCTCGCAACGAAGCGAGCGGTGCAGCAAGTGACAGCCGCCTGACTTGGAGCGACACCGCAAAAGTTGGCGACGTGGCACAACCCGGTCTTGGATTGATCATCGGCCGATTCAATCGGAACTCGGGATTGTCATGCTTTGTCGCCAATGATCTCCGTCCCAATCAGTGCTGGCGTTTACAAGCATCGGCAAACGATCACAATCGATTCGCCGACTTTGCCGGCCCGCTGGGACTGGCCGTCGACTTCCAAGGTAGAACCACCGCATGCATGGGCATCGCCCTGGCAGATCTGAATCGTGACGAAGCCTTTGATCTCGTGGTCACGAACTGGTATGACCAATCGTCGAATCTATACCAGCAAGTGAAGCCTGACCGTTTTGTCGATCGTGCCGCCGCCTATGGTCTTGATCGCCTGAGCGATCACCATGTTGGATTTGGCGTCGTTGCAAATGATTTCGACAACGATGGGTGGCAAGACTTGTTGGTCGGTAACGGACATGTCGACGATTTCAGCCATCAGGGAATTCCTCAGCGAATGAGGTTGCAGGTACTACGCAATACGGGTCGCACTTTTGCCGAACAATCTCCCAACACCGGCTATTTCAAAACTCCGCATCTGAGTCGCTGTCTGGTGTCAGCAGACCTTAACCGTGACGGGCGTACGGACGCGATCGTTACGGATTTGATCGATCAAGTTGCTGTCCTGCGCAACGACACGGTGAACACCAACCAATGGATTCAGCTGCAATTGGTCGCGACACAGAGTGAACGCTCGGCGGTCGGAACCCGCGTGCGCCTTGAGAATCTCAAACCCAGTGCAATCCAGACGGTGCTTGGTGCAACAGGCTACATGGGCAGGAACTCGCCGACGCTTCACTTCGGTATCGGGTCATTGCCTCAAGAATCACTGGAAGTGAACGTTGACTGGGCCTCTGGGAACACGGAGTTGTACAGGCTGACGCTCAATCGTTGCCATCTGCTCGTGGAAGGAGTCCGGTAAGCGAGACCTCAGGCGGTCCTCCGACTCGGACGACCCTCCAATTCGGACGACCGGACGAACATCCGACACGACGTGCCATGGCGATGGCACGAAACGCCCATTGGTACGAAAGCGGCAACACCCAGCAAAAACGGCGCATCCACATGGAAACGCCGTTTTGCCGAGCGTGGTGGTATCAGGCTCTTCGGGTCATCGGATGCCAGCCAAGCAAATGCTACTTCTTTTTGGCCGAGTCGGTCGCCATCGCATCCATTGCCGCTTCCATCTCACCTTCTGGAACGTTGTATTGTTCCATCTCATCCGTATCCACCACGATGCCAGCCTCGTTGCTACCACAACCAACGACAACAAACACGGTCAAAACCAGCAAGCTTCCAAGTACGCTACGCATATCAAAATCCTTGAGACAGGGATCGAAAAAAACCGCTCCCCCATCTCGATGAGGAGCGGCGCAATAAAACCTACAGCTACCCAGTTCTCAGCATCAGAACTCGCTGTCGATGACCTCTTTTGAAGCACGAGTACCCAGAGCACCCCACAATCCGAACGGGCTGGGACTGCCGACCTGCGATGCGACAGCGGTGGCGTTGCGGCTGACGACCTCAGCTTGCTGATTGCCTGCCTCGATCGAGTCTGTGATGAACTTGACGGCGCCATCGCCCATCAGCACGTGCGCACCGCCTTGGTGACGGCTACCAGCGGGGAAGTTGCCCCCGTGGACATCCGGGAACCAGTTCCCCGCATTGAACGCACAGGCGGGGCTATTCGGCGGCAAAATGGTCTTGAAACCACTGCTGGCTTCATAGCCACTGTGCCAACGAAAACCGCGACCATAACGAGCCGTCCAACCGGTACCGGGATCCACAGACAGATCGGGTGATGCCGCAATGTCCCAGAACTGGGGACGAGCAGGATCGCCGAAGTTCTGCACGGCGAAATCCACATCGCCATCGTTGCATTCGACTGCGTTGAGCGCATTGGTTCGGCGGTCATTGTCCCCAAGGTCCGTCGGGATTTCGCCACACATCACTGTGTTAGCCAGACCATCCAAAATGTCGCGGAACTGGAGCTGCTGCCGGTTTGCAAAGACGCCTCGATGAGACTCGCGGGCATACTGCGACCAACCGCTGTTTTTCGTAACGCCAAGATCGTCCCATTGCCAAGGCCCATAAGTCATGGACGTGTCGTTGTTCCAGGGTGCCGACCACCATGCATCCCCAGAGCATGCCGCATAGTTCGTTCGTCCACGAGCGGGCAATCCGCGACCGGGGTCGCTGGGACAACGGAAGGTTGGGACCTCCGTCAGCCACGGGTCGTAATCATTGCCTTCATCCGAATCCGGCGCCGGGCCGAACGGACCCCAAGTGGTCCAACCACGCGTGTTGATCGTGTTGACCAAAGGATTGGAAATCTGTTCCCACACCGCCTGCTGCTCACAGAATGGCAAGATGCCAACCAGCCAGCTGTTGCCCATCTGGCATGTGGCGTTGTTCTGCTGGTTTCCCCACACGCCACCAAGGGCAGGCCCGCTCTGTTGTTGAGGTAGACGGTTGTAAGCCGCGTGATAGTTGTGAACGGCGAGCCCGATCTGCTTGAAGTTGTTGCCACAACTCATCCGTCGAGCAGCTTCCCGAGCAGCCTGCACGGCTGGCAGCAGGAGCCCCACCAAAACGCCAATGATGGCGATCACCACAAGAAGCTCGACGAGCGTGAAACCCGCGCGTCGCCCCCAGCGGCTAGGAGATAAGTGAATCTTCATCGAAAGTACCTCTTAAAAAACCCCATAGAAATTACCGCCGACAATGGCGGGGTATCCAATCGTATCCGTCGGCAAAGGAGCCACGAAGACCATAGCTGAGATCCGAACGTTTTTTTTCGTGTTTTTCGAAAAAAACGTGAACACATGCGACGACTGATCCCCCCAATCGGGCGAAGCCGTCAAGGTCCTTCAAGCAACTGCACCAACCCATGCTGTCAGCCGGTGTCGACACAGCGGGATCAACCCTCGTGAGAGGACGTGGCTAACGCGATGCTCGCGACAACTGGTCCAAACGGCGGAAAAACGCATCTCTCCTTTCAACGTCGGAACGCTGAAGATGTTTCAGCGAAAAATGCCCCGTTAAAAGGTCTTTTAGGTGGTTTTCTATCCCCCTTATGGATTCTGGCGTCGCCGCGGACACTCCGACGATGCGGCCGCTTCCATCCGCCAGAACCAGCGTGTCGGAGTCGTTTTGAGTGAGTGCGTGCAACTGCGACGACACTTGCCCGCTTAACAGCTGAAAACGTGCTTGGACCGCCGGTGGCAACGCTGCGAAACGCTCCGTCATTGGAGTCGTCAAAAAAACATCAACTGCAGCCCGCGTCCCCAGGTCCATGGAGCGGTCCAAGTCTGCCAAAGCGATCACTGGTTCAACCGGAGTTCCCTCGGGATCAGCTGAGCATAACGTGATGCTTGGGCGTCCTTCTGCGAACGGAAATGCCCGGGGCAATCGCCGACCGATGAGCGGATTCAAAGGCGCAGGCGGAATCAGAAAGCGAGGCACGGGAACCGCTCGCCAAGCAGGCCACGACGCGGCGTGCATGGTTTGCTTGGCACGACTCGGGCTGAAGGTCGCTGAGGCAAGGTCCAGACGGAGATGCATCGGCTGAACACCTCCGCCCGCTAACGGAAGTGGCAAGTCCACTTGCCGGAACGCATTCTCTTCGGCATCGATCCAGAACACATAGCGATCCGATTCGGCCCGGACTTCAACGCCGTAGCAGCCCGGCCCAGGACTCATGACGGCATCATCGGTTTCACTCACCCATTGAAACTCGGCATCGGCATCAAACAGACCTGGCATGGGATTCTCAGCGAACAGCCACTCGAGCTGCGGTGGCGGCCCTCCCAGCCCCGCGTGCAAACGATCTTGGGTGACCGGGTCTTGGAGCAACCATGCCAGCGGCAATCGCGACAGACCCGACGCGTTGCGAACACTCACTCGCACCTGAGACTCAAGGTTCTTGGTAGCAGGCTCGTCGTACCACGCGGTCTGGGAGAGTTTCTCCCCGTCTTCGATACGAACACGCAGTCGCAATGCATAGGCATCCAGATCCAGATTCAGTCCATCGACTTGGACGCTCAAAGGAGCCGTTCGACGAATCACCTGCCCCCGCCGCCGTGCCTCAAGGGTGACAATCCCTTGATCAGCGTAGAAGGAAGCGGATTGGTAACGCTGCAGAACAAATTTCACAAACTCACGTGGCGCGAACTTTTCCCGGGGATCGATCTGCGTGGTGTTCTTCTGAGCACTCATCGGTGTGTCCGCCGGGCGATCCCGACCACATCCGGCCGCGAAGGGAATTACCGCGCAGACAACGCCTGCAAGCAAAGCCAGATTTGCCAGGTGACCCGAAACGGTCGGCAGACGTGTCCGATCCTCAGGCATCCCACTGCAATGCGGCGCGTGGTTCTGCTGGGCAGGATGCGTCCCACTTCTTGAGCAGTTCAACCGCATCGTCGCTCATGGCGTCGGGAAGGGTGATGGACAACTCGACCAGCAGATCTCCCGGCGAGCCCGTTTTGGGCTTCACACCCAAGCCCTTGAGCCGGAGGCGACGACCACCGTCGCTGCCAGGAGGCACTGACAAGGAGATAGTGCCGTGGGGCGTGGGCACATCCACCTTCGCACCCAGCGCCGCCTCGAGCACGGTCACGGGTAACTGCAGCTTCAGGTTCTTGCCCTTCATTTCATAGTGAGGATGCGAGTCGACTTGGATGCTCAAGATGAGATCGCCATCGTCACCTCCAGCCGCCGGATGACCTTGCCCTCGCAAGCGGATCTTGGAGCCGGTTTCGACACCGGGTGGAATCGTCACCGCGAGCTTTTCAGGCTGCCCGCGCCGGGTCAAGTAAAACTCGGCCTGACCTCCCAAGACCGCTTTCTGAAACGGGATGGAGAGTTCATGGCGAATGTTCTCGCCTCGCTGAGGCGCCCTCGCTTGCGCACGGTTGCCCGCCGTCGCCGCCGCACCACCCGAGGCGCGACCACCCAGAATCTGTTCAAAAAAGTCGTGGAAGCCGTTCTCAAAGCCACCCCCGCCGCCGCCTCGTCCGCCGAAGATCTGATCCAGATCTAAGCCGTCAAACGAGGCGCCTCCCGCGCCAGGATGAACCCTGCCGCCGCCGCGAATCTTTTCGAAATCGGCGCCATAGCGGTCGTAGGCAGCGCGTTTCTCCGGGTCATTCAGGACGTCGTAAGCTTCCTGAACGCGTTTGAAACGGTCCTGCGCCTCCTTGTTGTCCGGGTTCATGTCCGGGTGGTATTTGCGCGCGAGTTTCCGATAAGCCTTTTGCAAATCGTCCTTGTCCGCTTGGCGCGAAACACCCAAAGTCTGATACAGATCTTCTGCCACGTTGGGAACCAATTCTCCTGAGACACGTTGACGTCATGAGATCTCGCAACGTTTCACGTCCGATTCGACACGGACGGGGGCGCTTGTGAAACCGCAATCGTTGTCAGAACGGCAGACAAAACCCGCCGCCGTTCAGGAGATTAGCAAATCGTGAACCGATCAGACGTTTTCTTGAAGCTCCACGGTGTCCATGACCTTCGTGTTGCGCTCAATCGCAATGACCGTGGTCCGCTGGCGGAGGCCATCCCTCGTTTCGGCCGTGATGGGAAGCACCTGACGTCGGTCGGGAAACTCCAAACGCAACGTGAACGCGCCGTCTTCCTGTAACTTCACCGGTCGGCCAGACACCATCACCGTCGCGGTGGGATCCGTCTTGCCAAAGACGATCAACTCGGCTTCGACATCGAGACCGAGCTTGGCCTGACGCAACAGCGCTGGTTCGGCCGTCGTGCCACCCGATTCATTGTGGTGCGGCATGGATCGCTGGAGACGCGACTCAAACATCTCGCGAAGGTCTTCGCTGTTGTCCGAGTAGCCCCCACTCAAGGCATAAATGCGTTCGTAGTCTTCGGCGATATCCTTCCAATGCTCGTCCAAACGCTCGCAGTCGCCGGGCGCAGGCGTTTCAATGCGATTGCTTCGAGCCAGGCAGAAAAACTCCCCGTCGCTAGCCAGGTAACCAATCGCAACCCGATGGCGAGAGGGTGGATCTTGCACGTCCACATACCAGTTGCTGACACCACCGTGGATCGGGATATCGCGGGCCACCGTTTCAGCACGATTGTTGGCCAGGTCACCAATCGACAGCAAACGCAGCGTTGGAACCGCTGTGTGCCATTTTTCTGCTAGCGCCGCCTGAGCACGTTGTACCGAGGCACGGGTGATCTCCCAGGTGGCCTGCAACCAGTAGGCATCGCGGACGACCAAGGCCACACGATCCCGGTGCGGGACATCGGCCCGATGACGGTTGGAGCCGTCCGTGACCGCCGAGCCGCCCACGAGGGTATCCGTGGACAGATCCTTGTGTCGCTGCACCAGTTCACGTCGGCGGCGCATCTCGGCGCGGATGCGAGCCTGTTTGGCCGTGATCTTGGGTTTGGTCAGATCCTCCGTCGGCTCGGATTTCCGATTTGGAGCGCGTTTCCGTGAGGAAGCCGGGGCCTTCGTCGTTGTTCTGGGGGTTTTCTTGGAAGCAGCCCGACTTGGCTTCGCTTCAACGCTGCGTTGGGCCACGGTTGGGCTGGCGGCAGCTGATTTTTTGCTCTCCGCCGCGGCTTTCCGCCTCAGTCGACGCTGTACCTTTCGGATCTCCGTGAGAAGTTCGTCCTTCTTCATCCCGTGCCAGCCGGTCACGCCATAATTCCGAGCGATTTCGGCGAGTTCGCGGCGTGTTTGTGTTTTCAGGTCGACGGTGGTGATCATTTCGGCGGGCTCCTCGTTGATGTCGCCCGGCTGGGCACAACCGGGACGATACGTGGTGTCTTCGAGGCGGCGACAACCCGTCAGTTCGGGGGGCGAAAGGCGGGAGGCATTCGGGGATCCGTATGCCCGTAACGGGGAAATTCGCCGCAGAATGATTATGGCAAGGGAGTTCCCACTCTTCTAGGGTTCGGTCGAGATTTTGGTCCTTTCCATTGGAAATACCGTCATAACGAGCCCACCATTTGGTAGACACTCGCCATTTGTCAATGACAACCCAGATCGCCTAGTTCACCAGAACCCTCGGTTTCTGAAGCATTAGCGTGAGCCTGGTTCCCGTTAAGCCCACGGGCCTGAGCACGCGAATCAGCTGATTCATGGCACACGAAAAATTCCGCGCGAAAATCGCCCCGGCTCACTCCAAACTTTGTTTGAACCGGGCCGCTGGTTGATTTCGACCGCTGGCTGGAACCGGACCGCTCATTTGCCCCGAAAGCATGACTCCTGCGCCACGAAAGCCCGATGACGCCCTCTGATGACCCCAAAGATCACGGCGCGATCCCCGCGCCGGAGCGGAAGCCCCCCGCGCCGGAGCGGAAGCCGAGTGAGTCGACGGTCGCGCCGGGGCGGTTGGCAGGGGCCGGCTTCGAGCTTGGCTGCTTTGCCTTGCTGCTGGGGGCGATGGGGCATGGAGTCGACCGCTGGTTGGGTTTCGAGGACCCGATCTTCGCCATTCTTGGTTTTTTGATGGGTTTCGCAGCGGGGCTTTATCGACTTATCAAGCTTGCCAGCAGCTGATGCTTCGCCTGGATATTGCAACCGAACTAGCGATTTTGAATCCAGGTTTTACGAAGCACTGGGTTTACGCGATCACATTGCAATGACAATCTGCCTATCAGCCGAATCGCGTTAGCGAGCGGTTATCTCGCTTTCGTCGCAAGCCACCGAGACCTTCCATTCACGGGTGCGACGCTGCCAATCAGGTCCCCAAGCATATGCCTCTTGCTGACGAACCCAATCCCAACAAGACGGCACTGACCGCAGTGGTCGGCACCTGGCTCTTCGCCGTGGTGTCCATCGCTCTCGTCCTGGCTTTGCCAGCCGTTCGCCGGTCCGGGCCGCATGCTTGGGAGCTCAGCCCGATGGCCCTGGGCACGATTTCGCTCGGCAGCCTTTTCGTCGCGCTTCTGGCGATGATCCCCAACCTCTTCCAGCCATCGCGGAGGGAGTCAGCACGCGAGCAACCCTTCCCGATGCCTCAGGATAAACCGCCAGAGACAGATCCCACCCCTGCGGACGCCAGCCAGCCCCTGGCGACCCATGATCGCGGCTATGAAATGCGTTGGGCGGCAAGCTTTCTGTTTGGACTTCTGATTCGAATCACTGGCACCGTTGCTTTGTTCTTATTCAGTAGTTATCACTCTTTAGCCACACCGACATTGTTAGCCCTTTGGATCCTCGCGTGGCATTTGGTTTTGCTTGCCGCGGAGGTGACTGCACTCGCCAACACGGTTCCCGTTGCAGCCTCGAACCGGCATGCCAACGTCGAAGCGTGATGGCCATCCCGACGTCTGGTCGCTGCAAGCACACAACACAGTTATCCCTCCTACGTTCCCGATCGAGAATCGATGATCGCCCCGATGTTGCTGGCGGCGTCCGGTCACAACCCGACCGAACACGCCATTCCGCATGCCCTCCATGGCACGCCCCTCAGGATTCCCCTGGGCGGCCCGGATCTTGAAGTGCCGTTTCTTGGGATCCGTGGGGGTAACTACGAGTTCTTCATCACAAATCACTTGATGATGTCCGCGTTCGTGGGCTTCCTGCTCATCTTGGTGGGCATTTACGCCTCCCGCCGGATCAGCATCTTCCACGGCGAGGGCCTGGGCCGTTATGAGACAAAAGGTCGCATCGCTCAGCTCTTCGAGACTGTGTGCTCGTTCATCCGAGATGAGGTTGCGTACCCGAACCTACACGGGCTGACCGACAAGTACATCTATTACATCTGGACGGTGTTCTTCTTCATCTTGTTTGCCAATGTGCTGGGCATCGTGCCCTTCGGTTACATGCTTCATCTGGCCACAGGCAACATCGACTATGCCCATTGGGGCGGCAGTGCCACGGGCAATCTGTCTCTCACCGGCGTGCTCGCACTGACGTCGCTGTTCGCGATCATCTTCATCGGGATCCGCGAGACAAGTGCCAAGGACTTTTTCAATCACTTCAATCCCATCGGTTGGGACGGCGGCATCATGATGCTTCCCATCGCACTGATGCTCTATGTGCTGGAGTGGCTTTCGCTGATGATCAAGTGCTTTGTGTTGGCCATGCGTCTGTTTGGGACGATGATGGCGGGTCACCTCGTGTTAGCCGCCTTCGTGGGACTGATCTTCGCGGCTCGGTCAGCGGGGGATTCCGTGGCCTACGGCGTCAGCATTCCCGTGGTGCTCGTGGGAACGTGCTTGACCCTGCTGGAATTGTTTGTCTGTTGCCTCCAAGCCTTCATTTTCACGTTCTTGACCGTGCTGTTCATCTCACAGCTCGCCGTCCATGAACACGATGAGCATCTGGACGACGATCCCCATTCGATGACGGACGCCGACCAGATGGACCCGGACAAGATCTTCGACCCGGCCCGTCTCAGCCCGGCGGTCCATGCCAGCCATCCGGCGGGAGCGTGATCGCCCTCAGACGCTCATCCAGGCAACTCCGATCGCGTCTTCGCTGATATTTTCGGGCCTCCACCCCATCGACGCTTTTTGGGGTCCGACTTAAGCTTTCGCAAAACGAAACAAGTGCCGCCGGGCTGGCCCCGAACGGCACCCTCCCATCGAACGCGTTCCGGTGTCGGTTCGCACCCGAATCCCTGACTCAAATCCCTCTCCTACTCGCTCAACTTCACGGAGCAACTTGGCAATGTTTGAACTCGCAACGATGTTGACCCAACAAGCCTTCCTTCTGGCACAAGCGGCTACAGAGAACGACTTTGGCCGTATGGGCCTCGGCATCGGTATTGGCCTGATCATCATCGGTGCGGGCTTGGGCATCGGTCGCATCGGCGGCAGCGCGGTGGACGCCATGTCCCGCCAGCCCGAAGCCGGTGGTCGCATCCAAACGGCCATGATCATCGCGGCCGCTCTGATCGAAGGTGCGACCGTGATCGCGCTCGTGTTTGTCCTGCTCTGCCGAGGTTGAGATCGACCCCTGGTCGGCCTGGCATCCCTCCGATCGGTGACGCGGTCGGGTTGCTGAGTCGGCGGATGATCTCTCATCGTCTCCTAGTTTGGTCCACTCAAAAGATGGTCTTCGCTGGTATGAACACTCGTGCGTTGCTCCTGAGTTTCCTGGCGCTCGCGGTGTGGGTCGCGATTCCCATGTCGACGCGCTCGGCCATGGGTGCTGATGACCCGTCGGTCGTGTCGGTTGACCACGATCATGCGGACGGTGACCACGACCATGGCGATGACGCGCACGGCGAGGGTGAGCATCATGACGAGGGACATGCGGAGACGCCGCTGCTTTCGTTCGATGTCGGTTCCGCGATTTGGAACCTGATCATTTTCCTCTGCGTGTTGGCGATCCTGTCGAAGTTTGTTTGGCCGAGCGTTTTGGGGGGGCTTCAGGCTCGCGAAGAGAAAATTCGCGAAGATTTGCAGGCAGCCGAGAAGGCGAATGCGGATGCCAAGTCGTTGCTCGCGGACTACCAGGCGAAGCTGGACGAAGCCTCAACGCAAGTTCAAACCATGCTGGCCGATGCCCGGCGCGACGCCGAGGCTGCGGGGCAGAAGATCGTGGCCGAAGCCAAGGAAGAAGCCGCCGCGCAGCGCGAACGGGCTGTCGCGGATATCGACAATGCGAAGAAGGTCGCCATGTCCGAACTCGCGGGTCAAACCTCCGATCTTGCGATGAAGGTCGCACGCGGTGTCGTCGGTCGCGAGCTGTCGGCGACCGATCACGCCGACCTGATTCGCCAGGCGATGGACCAGGTTCCGAGTCAAAACTAAAGCACGCGTTGTTCCCTGTCGTTTTCCACTCCCCTCGTTCCGCTCCGAGAATCAAACCGTGTCGCAGTCCGCTTCGCATGAAACCGTCATGGACGTGGGTGCCGAGCAACTCGGCAAGACCTACGCTCGGGCGTTGTTGGGAGCGTGCCAATCGGATGGCTCCGTGGAACCGGTGATGGAGCAACTGCAGCAAGTCTGTGATGACTATCTGGCTCAGTCCTCTCCTTTGGCGGCAGCTTTCGAGTCACCCCGGGTCAGCGTCAGCGAAAAGTCACGCGTGATCGACCGCGTCTTTGGCGACTGGGGACACCCCAACCTGATTCGATTCATGAAGGTCATGGCCTCACGGGAGCGATTGGGTTACCTCCGCAGCGTGCGCCGTGCCGCGGAAGCGTTGCATGACGATGCGATGGGTCGGGTGGTCGCGGAAGTGCAGACCGCCGTGCCCATGGACGATTCGCTTCGCAACGACGTTGTCAGCCAGCTCAGCGGTCGCCTCGGTAAATCGGTTCGGCTCCGCGAGAGCGTGGATCCGGACATCATCGGTGGCATGATCATCCGTGTCGGCGACACCGTTTTTGACAGCAGCGTGTCCGGTCGGATCGCAAAGATCGGGCGTGCCGCGTCAGCCGGCTTTGCGACCCAGCTGGTGCAGCAAGCGTCTCGCTTTGGATCCGATGAATAGGCCGCCAGGCGAACCACAACCCTCCCCAGTGCCCAACAACCTAACAAGACACTCTCCATCTCCGGAAAGACGCTCCAGTGAAATTCAATAGCGACGAGATTGCGTCGGTCCTTCAACAAGAGATCGAACAATTCGAAACCAAGATCGATGTCCGTGAGGTCGGCACCGTTCTCGAGGTCGGCGACGGGATCGCACGCGTCTATGGATTGTCGGGTGTGATGGCGGGGGAAATGGTGGAGTTTCCCAGCGGGGCGATCGGCCTCGCTTTCAATCTGGAAGAGAACAGTGTCGGTGTCATCATCTTGGGTGACTACCTGTCGATCGAAGAGGGCGACGAAGTCAAAGCCTTGGGAACACTGCTTTCGGTTCCCGCTGGCGACGCGGTCGTCGGACGCGTTTTGGATCCGCTGGGAAACCCGCTTGACGGCAAAGGTCCCGTTCAGACCGATGTGACACGTCCCGTGGAAATCATCGCCACCGGCGTTGCCGAGCGCCAACCGGTCAAGCAGCCCCTGCAAACGGGGATCAAGGCCATCGACGCCATGACCCCGATCGGTCGTGGTCAGCGGGAGCTGGTGATTGGCGACCGAAAAACGGGTAAGACCGCCATCGCCATCGACGCGATCCTGAACCAGAAGGGGCAGGACGTGAAGTGCTTCTACATTGCGATCGGCCAAAAGGACTCCGCCGTCGCGGGTGTGGTGGACGTGTTGGAACGCTACGGCGCGATGGAATACACGACCGTTATCTCGGCGGGCGCCAGTGCCCCAGCGCCGCTTCAGTACGTGGCCCCCTACGCGGGCACGGCGATGGCGGAGCATTTCATGTTCAACGGCGGGCACGCCCTCGTCGTCTACGACGATTTGTCGAAGCAAGCGACCGCCTATCGTCAGATGAGTTTGCTGATGCGTCGTCCTCCAGGTCGCGAAGCCTATCCCGGGGACGTGTTCTATTGTCACAGCCGTTTGTTGGAACGTTCCAGCAAACTATCTGACGCCCTGGGCGGAGGCTCGATCACCAGCCTGCCGATCATCGAGACGTTGGAAGGGGAGGTTTCGGCTTACATCCCAACGAACGTGATTTCGATCACGGACGGACAGATCTACGTTCAACCTGACTTGTTCTTCTCTGGCGTTCGCCCTGCCATGAACCCCGGTATCAGCGTCTCGCGGGTCGGGGGTGATGCCCAGACGAAGGCGATGAAGAAGGTTGCGGGTGGTTTGCGTCTTCAGCTCGCGGCGTTCCGTGCACTGGAAGCTTTCGCTCAACTCGGCACCGACCTGGATCCAGCCACGCAGGCCGAACTCGATCGCGGTTACCGCATGGTTGAGCTGTTGAAGCAACCCCAGTATCAACCGATGAGCGTTGCCCAACAGGTCATCAGTATCTACGCCGGCACCAACGGCTACTTTGATGATGTCGATGTGAAAGAAGTCCAACGCTGCGAAACCGAGATGCTTCAATACATCAAGGACACGCACGGTGGACTCATCGATGCCCTCACCGAGAAACCCGAACTGAGTGATGAGATCGTCGAGCAAATGAAGGCGGCGATCGAGGACTTCAAGAAGATCTTTAAGTAGGCACAAGCGTCCCACATCGGTCCGAAAATAGAATCACATGGCAAACGCACGCGCCCTCGATAAACGACGCAAGTCGATCAAGAACATCCGCAAGATCACGCGGACGATGGAGTTGATCGCGACTGCTCGCTATAAGAAGGCGATGGATCGCGCTGCGGCTGCTACCGCTTACACCGATCAGATCACCAAGATCGTCTCACGTCTGGCGGCAGCCGGCCTGGATGTTCAGCATCCCTTGCTGGAACAACGCGAACAAATCAATAACGTCCGCGTCCTGGTGCTCAGCAGCAATCGCGGACTGTGTGGTGGTTACAACGCCAGCATCTTGCGAACGGCGATCCCGGTCATCCAGGGGCTCCGCGAGGAAGGGAGAAAAACGGCGGTGGATGTCAGCGGGAAACGCGGCATCAACGGGCTCGGTTTTCGTGGCATCGAGACCGATCAGCAGTATCTCCAGTTTGAGGACCAGCCCGCCTACGATGAGGTGGAAGGGATCGCGGAGGATTACCTCTCGCAGTACATCACCAAGAAGATCGATCGCTTGGATGTTGTCTACACCAAGTTCATCAGCACCAGCCGGCAAGAAGCCGTCGTGGAAACCTTGCTACCGCTTGGCTCCCTGGGTGGCGAAGATGCCGGTGATCCTGCGACCACCAACGCCGAGTATGAGTTTCTTCCATCTGCTGAAAGCATCTTGGAGGAGGTCGTCCCAACCAGTTTCAAGGTCAAACTCTTCAAGTGCTTTTTGGATGCCGCTGTCAGCGAGCAGGTGGCGCGGATGATCGCCATGAAGGGTGCGACGGAGAGTGCCGGCGACATGATCAAACAACTCTCCATGACCTACAACCGCGCTCGTCAGAGCCAGATCACCGGCGAGATCATGGAGATCATTGGCGGTGTCGAAGCCCTCAACAACTGAACCGAAACAAAACCCGGTTGCATCTCGTTGAGAACGGCAACCCTCATTCAAAAACCACATCTTCCCAGTAGCTCTTGGCCCTCCTCATGTCCACTGCCACAGAATCCCAAGTCGTCGGACGCGTCACCCAGGTCATTGGTTCGACGTTCGATGCTGAGTTCCCTGAAAGCCAGCTTCCCAAGATTTACAACGCGTTGGAAATCAAGAGCCAACACAAGGGCGTGGACATTGACCTGATTGGCGAGGTTCAACAGCACCTCGGTGGCGGACGGGTTCGCGCCATCGCTCTCGGCAGTACCGAGGGCATGATGCGCGGCATGGACGTCATCGACACCGGAGCACCCGTTTCGGTCCCGGTCGGGAAAGAAACGCTCGGACGTGTGTTCAACGTGCTCGGGAAGCCCATCGACGAACGCGGCGACGTGACGGCGGAAGACCACTGGCCCATTCACCGCGAAGCACCTCCTGTCAGCGAACTTTCCACCAACACGGAGTTGTTCGAAACCGGGATCAAGGTCGTCGACCTGCTGACCCCGTTCGTGCGTGGTGGGAAGGCGGGGCTGTTCGGGGGTGCCGGTCTTGGCAAGACCGTGATCTTGACCGAACTCATCGCTCGAATCGCCAGCAGTCACGGGGGCTACTCGGTCTTCGCCGGCGTTGGTGAGCGAACCCGGGAGGGCACCGACCTCTGGTTGGAGATGCAGGAGACCGAAATCGGTTCCACAGGGCGAAACGTGATCGAACAAACGTGCATGGTGTTCGGTCAAATGAACGAGCCACCTGGGTCGCGGCTTCGCGTCGCTCTTTCAGCACTCACGATGGCGGAGTATTTCCGCGACACGACCGGTGCCGATACGCTCCTATTCGTCGACAACATTTTCAGGTTCTCGCAGGCCGGTTCGGAAGTCTCGGCACTCTTGGGTCGGATGCCCTCCGCCGTGGGTTATCAACCGACCTTGGCGACGGAAATGGGCGCCCTGCAAGAACGCATCACGTCGACGAAGAAAGGGGCCATCACGTCGGTTCAAGCCGTCTATGTTCCCGCCGACGACCCGACCGACCCCGCCCCCGCGACCGCGTTCGGCCAGCTTGACGCTTTCATCTATCTCGAACGCTCCATCTCAGAGAAGGGCATTTATCCCGCGATCGATCCTCTTGCATCGAACTCGCGGATTCTCGACCCGCAGTACGTTGGTGATCGCCATTACAACGTCGCGCGTCGTGTCCAAACAACGCTTCAGCGCTACCGGGAATTGCAGGACATCATCGCGATCCTGGGCGTCGACGAGTTGTCCGAAGACGACAAGACGATCGTGCACCGTGCTCGACGCATCGAACGCTTCTTGTCACAGCCGTTCTTGGTGGCAGAGAAGTTCATCGGCAAGCCAGGTGAGATCACATCGCTTGAGGACACCGTCCGGAGCTTTGAAGAGATTTGCGATGGCAAGTGGGATCACCTGCCGGAGCAAGCCTTCATGTACGTCGGCCCAATCGAGCAAGCAGAAGAACAAGCCAAGAAGATGGAGTCCTAAGAACCATGGCGATTCGATGCGTGGTGGTCACTCCCGAGAAGACCGAACTTGACCGCGAAGCCGAGTTTGTTTCGCTGCCCATGTATGACGGTGAGCTTGGGATCATGCGTGGGCGCGCTCCCATGATTGGTCGCTTGGGTTACGGCACCCTTCGTTTGCAAACCGCAGCGGGGCCCGAACGTTACTTCGTGGACGGCGGCTTCGCCCAAGTCGAAGACGATGTGGTCAACATTTTGACCGGGCGCGCTGTCCCCGTGGACATGCTCGATACCGAGGACGCCAGCACCTCATTGAGCAACGCACTGGAAATGCCCGCTTCCACCCCCGAGGAAGCACAGATCCGCAGTGTGGCCGTCCTCCGAGCCCGCGGTCAGCTCCGAGCCTCCCGATAGGCAGACGTCGTTTCCGGATCCATCCTAGTATTCCGCGGCATCGGAACACTCGCTTACAGCCGTAGCGGAAGACGTCAAGTCTTTCGGCTTGGTTTCGGCAGGCCAAAACTCCTAGTGAGTTTCGCTATCCGAGAACCAAGCGACGGAGGAACACGTGTGCTTTGTCGATCTTTAAAGTCGGCGTTCGTCTTTTAGTAGCACGGCTCTCCGAGCCGTGAGGACTCGGCTCGGAGAGCCGAACTACGATCATTGCAACTCTAAATCGCAATTCGTTCACGTCGCTTCGTCGGCGACGTGCGGTGCGTCCAAAGTCGGCTTCGAACCAGCGGCACAGCGCATCCCCACGTAGCCCCCGAGCAAACAGACGACCATGCCGCCCGGCCACATCCAGATCGGATGAGGAAGCATGGAAAGGGTTGCCATCGTGGCCAAGAAGGGAAACGCCACCGCAACCAGCCCCGGCCAAAGAATCCGATCCGTTGCCAGCCAGCGTGCCACGCCGCCCGCCAAGAAACAACCCACGCCCCAGGATGCCAGCACGATCAGAAAAGCGGCGGTTGGCAGTCCCCGAATCCACTGCGCAAGTTGCTCCGGTTCGTTGATGTCAACCGACTCCGGAGGCGCGTACAAAGCGTTGCTAAGACTTTGCACCAAGGAAACCCCAACGACACCGGCCACCACACCAGCCGCAACGGCGCCCAAATTGCGTAAAGTCGACTTCATGGATAGGTCCCTACTTGTTTCGCGATCCCTCAATCGGCTCCAAGTAACGCTTCAGCGACGCTCCACTTGCTCGTCGATCCATGGGCAATCACATCGGACCGACCGCGCGACACCAAGCCGTGTTGATTGAGAAGCACAGTGTAGCTCAGGCATCCAAGCACTCCGAAGCGCGGCCGGTGTTTGGCTCAAGACCAATGAAGCAGCCAAGAGGCTTGACCGCGGTTCAATCTCGCAGGCCCTGGAACACTAGCTAAGGCGACAAGCGCACAGGATCAGAGGCTTGTCGCCTGGCAGATGCTGAGACCGTTACATTGCTCTGCCCACCTGTCGGCCAAGAAGAAGACCTTCAAGGTTGCTCTCGTCGCCGTGATGCGAAAGCTGCTCGGATAAGAAAACGAGACGGAGGTGGTTGTTCGGTCATGTGCGGTCGTATCCTGTGTTCTTTGAATGTGATCGCCATCTAAAGAGTTGCCCGCGCCGAGACAATCGCGTGATGACCAGGCCAGACTGATCTGTCACGCCCTCCGTCGCGGCAATCGGCGGCAAACGTTGTTTCAAAAGGAGGAAGGTTTCATCGCCTTTGAACGGGTTCTTGCTGACGGTCTGGCGGAGTATCCGGTCGAGTCTTTTGCCGAGACGTTGATGCCCAACCACTGGCATTGTGTCCTTCGGCCGGTCAAGAATCGCCAGATGGGACGATTATTTCGCTAGGTGACCGCGAACATACCGCACGAGGCCCCCACCCCGACGTCCATGCAAGCGGCCTCGTCCCATAGCCACCAAATAGATGACCACGAGGGCTCGAAACGACTCGCGTCACGTTTTGTTCCTTGGGGGGCAATTCGGGCCGGTTGCCAGACGAAGGTTTGCTTTGACGGTCTGGACCACGACCGATTTACGTGGGTCAGGTCTACCAAAACCGCGATTCTGATGGCCGTGCGACGACGATTCCAATGCAAGATGTGACAGTTTGGCGCGCAACCGCCTTGTCCCGTTCATCTCATAGAAAAGCCAGGAACTTGCTCGGATGCAAAAAAGCGAGAATCCAGCCGTTGCATGGTTGCCACACGGGCAAAATTGCCTTAAAAACTATTCTATGGGTGAAAATATCAAGCATTTGGAGACCATCGCCATGAACGGACAAGAGCTTCGGCAATTCCGAAAGAGCTTGAAGCTGTCTCAGGCAGCGTTCTCACGAAAGCTCAAAATTTCACAGTCTTCACTATCACGAATGGAACAATCCAGTTCTGCCATTCCAAACCAGATCCAAGCGAGGATTTCGATGTTGAAAGCGCTAGTTGAAGAGCCGGACCAGGCCCGTAGTCGACTTGAAAAAGTCCAGCGAACTGCAGGCCAGGTTTTGGGGGCGGTCGGTGATTTTGTTCTCCCCGAGGCGACCAAACGTGAGATCTTGCGCCACTTTGAGACGCCACATCATGCCGTTCACGAAATTACAGATGTCGAGTTTGAAGCGGCCTCGAAGAAGGCGGCTGAAGGTCAGACTGCTCTTGTCAAGGCCATGCTCGACCTACGTGAAGTCGGGCGTCGCGCTGTACTTGACGAACGCCTCGAAGACGCTTTAGCTGCCTGCAATGCAGGGCTAGCGATGTGTCGAAGCGTAGAAGGAATGTCGGCGTTCGAGTTGAAGTTTACAAACAACTTGGCCACTTGCCTGGTCAAGATTGGTGCGTATGAAGAAGCCATCAAGCAGTCAACTGCGGTGGTCGCACATCCCCTATCAAACCCAGTTGAAAAGGGCATGGGGCGGCTGATCGCAGGGGCTGCGACGCTTGACAAGACGCTGCGAGACCGCGATCAGCTGGCTCCGCTGCAAGTGAGAAAAAACTTGGAGTTTGCACAGGATCAGTTTTCGGAAACGCTGGAGCTCGATAACACGGCATTGCTTTCATGCATCGAGCTACTACGGGTGGCCGACGCGTGGGAACTCGTTGGGTGTCGCGATACGTCGGAACGGATCGTTGAACGCGTCGCATCGATCATCGATGCCGCCAGTGACGAGGAACGTGACCGATTTCTGTCGCACTTAAAGTGTGATGACGCCAAACGAAGCAGGTTCCCAAATCTCATGAAGAGGAAAGTGTTTCTTCGCAGACTTATCCCGTATTTCGCGGCACTTCTGCTTGTCCATGATCTGCCTTGGTGACCAAGCAAGGCTTCGTGCCTTGCACAGAGTAACGCACCAGGGGAGCCAAACCCACCAAAATGGTCAGACTTGCGGCACTGTTGAAGCTGGGCGTTTGCGCACGCCGACCTTGGCACAGCATCAGAGCACTTTCTCATAAACTCCCGCCGGCTTGGCGATGTTGCGTCGTTTGCCCCAACTTGATAGTTGAAATGAAGCCCTTCTTGGTTCACTGGCCCGTGAACGAACCAAGGCGGGTTTTGTCATGGCAACGATACCACTTTCTGGCGGATCACAGCCACGAGTGTTCCGCAAGATTGCCGACGCCTTCTTCGGGCGTGAGGGCCTTCCGTTCGCGGATGTCATCTCCGCCCACGGCATTGCAGAGGTCTTTGCAAAGCACTTCAATCTGTTTGGTGGTCGCGGCGTGTATAACACCGCATTGAAGCTTTGGTCCTTTCTTGGCCAGGTGCTTCGTGATGGCAAGGAAGCCTCGTGTCAGTCTGCCGTCGCCAGGGTGGTCAATCAAACCGGCGTGGAGCCCCCAACAAGTGACATCGGCGATTACCGCCGAGCAAGCCAAGTTATCACACGTGGCCATCCGCGAGCTCTCGGTGCAAGTCGCCGACGAGATGCAGGAGGCTGCTGATCATAAATGGCGTTGGCGAGGCCTTCATGCCAAACTCGTTGACGGCTTCACGTTCACGATGCCCGACACGATCAAAAACCAGAACGAGTTCCCTCAACAACGTGGACAGAAGCCTGGATGTGGTTTCCCCATCGCCCGAGCTGTCACGATCGTTTCACTGGCAACGGATTGCGTGATCGACATGGCGATCGGGCCGTATCGTGGAAACAGACGGGAGAGACGGCATTGCTTCGAACGCTGCTGACCAGCTTAGGAAGAGGTGATGTTGCCGTGATGGATCGATACTACTTACTGTTCGTACATGATGATCGCAATGCTCCTCGGCCAAGGTAGCCAGGTCTGTGCGCGCAAGCACCACTTGCGGCCCAGTGATTTTCGACGTGGCCGAAAGCTTGGCAAGTACGAACATCTGATCGCTTGGACGCGTCCGCCCAAGCCGAAGTGGATGGACCAAGAGACGTACGACTCGATCGATCACCTTCTCATCCTTCGAGAGATTCGCTAATGGGGCGTCGAGAAAGGCCGTAGGACGATATCCATCACATCAAGACATCGTTGAATCTCAACCATGTTCGATGCAAATCACCTGCCATGGTTCGTCGGGAGCTTTGGACGACGGTACTTGCCTACAATCTGATTCGCACGACCGCGTGCGCCGCCGCGTGCGCAAGCGGCGGCCCAAGAACTATCCGCTCATGCAGCAGTCACGAACCAAGCTTCGGGCCAAAATACGCAAACGCTCTACATGAAACGACTTGCGATTCGACAGCGCCATTCGTAACAAACCTCCTATGCCAAAGCCCGCGTCTAAAACGGTTCTGGTGTACGTTTCCCGTTAATCCTTGACTCCAGAATACTGACCGCGAGACGCCCCCTCTGTAGCGAGTTTCGGATAAACTCACGAGCGTCTTGAGTTTGGACAAGTGTTTGCTCCGAGAGTTTGAGGCAATCATCGATGCCGACGGTCATCAAGAGCTGTCCGAAGTGCTCCGCAAAACTAAAGATCACAGACCGGCACCAGGGAAAGTCGATCCAATGCCCTGGGTGTGGCATTAAGCTGAAGGTTCCTGGTGTCTCTTCGACATCCGATCCGGGCTCATCAAGGTCACCCCACTCATCTCTCGAGACGCCGCCTACCTCAAGCGTGACGCCAGGGGGCACGCCAGCAGACTCGGGAACCGGTCTGTTCGAGAATTTGGATCTTCCCGAAGGTGTTTCGGATCCCGCGTTTTCCGGCTCTCTCAAAGCAGATGCCGCTGTTCCCTTTGCAGGGACGCGCCCAACTCGGCTCCATTCAGCGCCAGCGAGCCAAAAAAAACCGAAACGCCGAAGAAACCTTCCAATACCGCCAAGGGTTCATGGACCAAGCCGGCGATTCTCATTGGAGGCACCGCTTGCTCGCTGATCTTGATCGCCGGGGGACTGACTTTCGCCTTGATGTCTGGCGGAGACGCGTCATCCGAAACCGATTCAGAAGCGGAGATGCCGATTGCAGCCACAGGCGTGACCGAGAGCCAGGAGGTCGACGAGGATCCAGGTGAAGTTCAGCGAACCGGCCATCCCCACGCGCCACAGTATCTGACAACTTCGCCAGCTCTCGTCCCTTTCGAACCAACCGTTCTGGTGGAAAAGGAGTATCGTCCCGATTATCCAATGTCCAGTAAAACCTTGAGGGAAATCTTGAAAGATTTTTCTCTGGTCGTTCCAGTCAACACTTTTGGGCTGGACTTTGACGGCTCTCGACTCCTGCTGGGTCCGCTTGTCGAGCTTGACTTCCAGGAAAGGCTGGAAGAGTTTGATTTTGAGTATGAACGTGCCGCCGACGGTCCCGGATTCGCTGTAACCTGCACGTCCAAATCGAATCCCACCGACGAGAAGATTCGGATTTGGATTCGGCCGACAGGTTTGGATCCCCTTGCGATGTCCAATGCGGAGTGGATGGGTGTCAAGTCGGAATGTGTCAGCTTGTTCGAATCGCAAGATGTCGGCATCTCGCCCGTCCAGAATCTCGGTGACGGCTGGTTCCAGTTCCAAGTAGTCATTGGCGACGGCCAGTTCCGTACTCACCTATTGCATGTCACCGAGCATCGCCTGGTGAAAATCCGTTGCTTCTCGTCGCACGAAGGAAATGCGCAACGAATGCATCGCTTGGTCGGAGGTGTCAAGGTCCGAGCGCACGCCGGGATGGGAGACATTCCGGATGAAATTAAAGACGAGTTGACTGCGCTAGTCAGCGAAGCCGTTGCGGCTTTCCAATCTGATACTCCCATCAAAGGGCTGCGATTGATCGCGTCGGACGAGATCCGACAACTGTTGGATGCCAAACCAGAAATGAATCCGATCACGGAGAAGATTCAGCGTCAAATGATGGAGACGTTGGCGTCGTTGGACTACGAAACAGCCATTTACAATCACGCGCGTCCGGGAGTCCAATTCCATTCGATAGGTCATCCCTTGTTCCACTACGATGGGAGTCGCTGGTATCTGGATGAAGGCTCCGTTTTCTGAGTCAAAAACCGGATCGGGTCTCGTAGCCTCAGTCACGTTCGCACTGTTGCTGTCGCTGCTGGCTTGGTCTTGGGGATCAGGCGGCATTGTTGGCGAACTGCTCAACTTCAACTTAGGCTCCGATGAGCGTATTGAGATACTCAAGGCGTATTTCCGAAGGCTGGGCTGGGTCGGGCCGCTCGTCTACACCCTTTTCGCGTTCGTCGAAGTCGTCGTCGCACCCATTCCAGGACTGATGCTATACGCTCCCGGCAGAATTGTCGGTCCATCCGGGAATTTCGTGGGTCGCTAGGGCTGATGGATTTTCGGAGGAGCGCGGTAGGGACGGCCGTCGCCGGCCGCCCCCCGCACAGATCCGTACTCGAGCGTTTAACTCATACGGCTCCTGCCTTGAGTCGGGCGC
>JBCCYK010000042.1:0-32117 GCA_039189905.1 Planctomycetota bacterium | reverse complement strand
GTCGTGGAATCCTTGGTTGCCTCACTGACCATCACGTACCAAGGAATCGCGATCCCGTACCGTCGCCCGATCGCGTTCAAGATGTCGGCAAACACCTGAAAAAGCGTCCGTTCGCTCAGCGGTCCGATCGGGAACATGCCCTTCGGCTGATCGAATCCCAATCGCGTGCCCTGGCCGCCGGCGACAACGATTGTGGCGATCTTTCCTTGTTGTAACGCGTCCTGGCCGACCTGGCGCGCCTCTTCCACGCTCCAGGCGGCACCCGATCCATCCTGCGCCACGGCGGGAGGCATCTCAGCACGATTGGCCATCGCGCCGAAGTCATGGGCTTCGTCCTGCCCTTGGACCAGCGTGCTGATCAGATCCAAATCGATGGCATCAACTTGTGAAAGCAATTGCGTTTGCGATTCCGGCGACAGCTCGTTCCAAAACTTCAGGACATGCTGTTGGTGGTGAATCGCAAGTTTTTCCTTGGCTTGTTCGATCGTGAGTGTCACGGCGTCTGCGTTTCAAAGAGGCATGATCATGGGTGGGAAGTCATCACCGCCGAGTGGCAATCTGATAGCTCAATACTGGCGTCGCAAGCCAGGTATGCGTTCACCCGGAAAATTCCATGACGATCGTGACGGCTAGATCGGATCCGTCGAGTTTGCGGGCTGCGTGACCCCTTTCATGTGTCGCGGTCATTTCGCCTTTGAAATCCGGAACCGTTGGGATTTGGGCGGTTAAGAGCATTCATCGGGTGGGTGAGGCCCGATCACCATGGCGGGCAGGTTCCCTCACACTTGGCTCACCGAGCGAGTGAATCGGGCGGCCTGTCGGTCGTTCAGAATGCCCTCTGAACGCGTCACCCCAACCAAGCTTGCGTGCTTGGAACATTTCAGCAAGGACGCTGATCCGGCTCCGGTCGGTTTTTATTGCACAGTCAGGTTCTGTCGCATGGCGGCAGGTTCTGAATACGGAAGGAGTCGTCGGATGAAACTCAGATCACTACGCAGTCTCGCGGCAACGCTCTCCGTCGGGATATGCTCCGTCGCTTCGGCGCAGTATGGCTACCAACCGTCAGCGGGTCAGCTCCTTGACCCGGATGTTCCCGTCACGAAGCAGCCGGTGAGGAACAGCGGTCCGGTTGCGACGAGCAATGCTTACGGTTCGGTTCCTCAAGTTGCGGTCGCGGCTCCTTACCAACAGCCAGCCGCCAAGCCCGATTACACCGCGCCTGCGAAGTGGAATCGCTTCCAGCCTGCCAGCACCCGGCATCCAAGCTTCTACCAAGCGTCCACGGGGCAGATCGAAGCGATTCCAACGCCCGAACCCGTCATGGCCACCAACGCGATTCCCAGCGCCGACCCGCTGGCTCTGGGCGTGGATCAATCCAGCCACATGCAGGCTTACCCGACGCCGGTCCAATCGCATGCGACGATGGCCGCGCCGATCACTGATTCGTCCTGCTCGACGTGCAACTCGGGAACGGGCTACTCAGCATCAGGAGGCGCGTGGCACGACGCGACGCCCACTGCCGTCTCTTGTGCACCCGCGGTGGCCGCCCGTCAGCCCCTCTTCCCGTGGTTCGGTTCCTTCGACTTGGTCTTTTTCAACACGGAAGACAACGGCGATAACGCTCTCGTCGCAGACGGCGGGACCGTCGGACTGTGGTCCTCCGCGACCGACGCTGACAGTGCCGTCGGCTACAACGTCGGTTTTGGACGCTACCTGGGTTGTGGCCAGTACGGACTGGGCGTGAATTATTTCAACTACGCGAGCGACCTGACACGCGTTAACTTCGCTGGCACGGCTGGCAACCTGCGGGGTACCAACCAAGGTTACCACGACTACCACATCGATTACGGTGGCGGTGCCGATCAGGTTTACAACCACATTACTGGTGGTTCAGGTGACTCCGATGGTGCTTTCGCTGTGCGTGCGTACCGGGACTTGGACTTCCAGGGTGTCGAAGTCAACTTGTTCAGCTTTGGTGTGATGGGGGCGCGTCGCGCAGCCGCACTGGGATGCAACACGGGCATCGCCCACAACATGCTGTCCGCCCTGAAGGGTTTTCGAGCCCATTCAGCCTTCGGGTACGGCGGTGCGGGTGGACCGTTGGTGCGACCGTGTCATGGCAAAGTTCAGATCACAACCAGCCACGGTTTCCGATGGTTCGAAGTTCTTGACCGGGGTCAGCTTGAATTTGACATCTATGACAACACGGGCACATCGACCTACTTGGACACGCTCTCGGACTTCGCCCGGGCAGAGAACAACCTCTACGGCTACCAGTTTGGAAGCGTGTTGAATTACTGCCTTGCGAGCCGGCTGAACTTGACCTTGGGCGGAAAGGTCGGCATCTACGGCAACGATGTCGAGGTCCAACGCACCGTTAGCAGCGGAAACAATGGGCTCGCTTACCGCTTCGGGAATGTGGCGGACGTCGCGTCGACGACCTTGAGCGATACCGTGCTTTCGACGCTCTGCGAACTCGACATGGGTCTCGGCTACCGTGTCAACGACGCCCTGACCGTTCGCGGTGGTTACCGCGTGATGGCCATCTCGGGTATCGCCACCACCTATGACACCATGAGCAGGGACATGGGCACCTCGTCGTTCCCAGGCCGCCTCTACGCCGACGACAGCCTGTTCCTGCATGGCGCGTATGTCGGCTGTGACTACAACTTCTAGTCACCGCTGGCATCACACAGAACCTCGAACCCCACCTTTCAATCCCGAAAGGCGGGGTTTTTTGATGGCATTCTCTTCGGCCGGCCGTTTTACGTTCGCAACGCAGTAAGAACGTGTTTTAAAAAGGCGTCTGACCCTCTGACAAAGCCCGCCGGAAGTCGCATCGAGTTGGGCAATGGCGAGGAAACCGTGGCTTGCAATTCCGCTCCCAAAGGGTCAGACCCCTTTTTGCGACGCTCTCTCATGCCAGAGAATAAGTGTCTAGCACGACGATTCTGACGGAGGAACCTGCTGGAAAACGGCTCACCTGGGGCGATGGTCGCCAAATCAGGGCCGGGATCAAGAAGCTGGATTGGAAACCACTCGCCGCGCCCCGATAATGCCGGGCAGCCAAACGCCGCCCTGAAGGTAGGGTGGCGGATTGGGCGAATCGATAACCATTGGAGGAACCGTGTGGGTTCTCTCTGAGTCGAGACGCCCACTCGATGGCTGACACACGACAACTTCCATGCCAGGCCTCCTGGGGTTGTTGGCTCTTGATGTGCCAATGCTCGTCGCAAGTCCGCGGGATCGCAAACGGCGATGTTGGACTTGGGACCTTGGTTTGGATCAGGTGTCGTGGTTTCGGAACACTTCCCACTTCACTTAGGAGTTTCTCTCCATGGTTCGTTTGTTCGCGATGATCGCAGCAGTGGCACTTCTCGCAGTCCCTTCCGTATCAGCGGAGGACTCGCATAGCGAAGGGCTTTGCAAAGGAGACCGCCTCGATGCTTTCTACGTCACCAAAGTGGCGGGTGCCGAAGGTGATGGCATCGACGTTGGCGAAGACCTTTGCTATCGCTGTCGCTACGGTAGTCGTCCGATGGTGATGGTGTTCACCCGCAACGCCGGAGAAGGCGTGGCGAAGTTTGTCAAAGAGCTTGATTCGGCGGTCGCCGCTCACGAAGACGCCCAGCTGAAAGGACTGGTCACGGTGATTGGTGCGGAGTCGGACGCTTTGAAGCAGCACGCTAAGTCCATTGCTGAGATGGCCGGTGCGAAGAATGTCCCGGTGGTCGCTGCCAAGGACACTCAGAACGGCCCTGAAGCTTACAAGCTGAATGCGGATACCGACGTCACGGTCGTGATCGCGTCTGACTCGTCTGTCGTTGCACGACATGAGTTCAAGGCGAACGGCATCGACGTGGCGGCAGTCATGGGCGAAGTCAAGAAGATGCTCAACTGAGCGTGCACGCTCACGCGAGTCGCGCGTAAGACGCCGCACATCGATTTTGGCGTCTCGATCGCAGCCTGCGGGCGCCGATCGGATCGGCCCACAAAATCGATTCGCACAACACCTCGTGGAAACTTCGGTCGTTCCATGAGGTGTTTTTTTGTGCTTTGGCCAACGCCTTGAGTCAAATTGCGACCTACGCTTCCCGTGCCTGGGATCCCTGTGGATCTGCCTCAACCCACGACGCGTCGAAGTGTGCAATGCAAACCTCAGCCAACAAAGGCACTCCCTACTCCCTCATCCAGGGTTTGGTCATCGGGATGCTCTCTTGCATCTTGTTCCAATCCGACGCCCAGCAAGCCGCCTGTGCGGAACCCAACCGGCAAACGCTGGCATCTCGTCAGGCATCGGTCAACCCGATCGGTCAAGCGGCTTCGCCCGTCGACCCTCATTTGACACTCGGCAATGAGACCTGCGTGAAGTGCCATGCGGGCGAAGTGAAGGTTTGGCAGGCAACGCCGCATGCCAAGACGTTTGACGAGTTGCACCGTCGCCCGGAAGCGAAACAAATCGCTTCGCGTCTTGGCGTTCGTTCGATCAAGCACGACGGGCGTTGCTCGCAATGCCACTACACGCAGAAGGCAGACGCAACTGGCGATGTCCACGCCATCGCCGGGATCTCTTGCGAATCGTGTCACGGTTCGGCAAAGCACTGGCTCGATGTTCATCACGACTACGGTGGGGAACACATCACACGCGAGTTGGAATCGCCCCAGCACCGAGCCCAGCGGCTGGCGAAAAGCGTCCAGCTGGGAATGCGCAACCCCATCAACGTTTACTTGGTCGCGCAAAGCTGCCTCCGCTGCCACACCACCGCAGATGAACAGCTGGTCAACGTGGGCGGGCACTCACCAGGAAGCCTGGATTTCGAATTCGTGTCCTGGAGCCAAGGGACCATTCGTCACAACTTTGTTCGCAGCGATGGGGAGAGCAATGATCTCAGCTCGCTTCCACGCCAGCGTCTGATGTTTGTCTCCGGGATGATCGCCGAGTTGGAAGCGGGCCTCCGAGCCACCGCGTCTGCCACACAAAAAGCCAAGTTCGGGGTCAACGCCGCACAGCGAACGGCACGCGCGGCCGCTCGCCTGCGAAGCGTGAGCCAGAAAACACCGTCGCCCCTGCTAGATCAAGTGTTGGCGACCTTTGACGGCATCACGCTCAAGCTCAACAACACCGCTGAGTTGACCGCCGCCGCCAATCGTGTCGCCGAAGTCGGATTCCGCTACGCCAATACAACCGACGGGAACACCCTGGCACCCTTGGACGCGTTCATTCCTGATCAGGGCCGCTGGAAGTGAACTTGGACCGAACTGGGGCCCTGTCCTGCCGGCTCAGCATGGCAGCGAGCGTCGTTGAAGCAGGATGTCAGCCTGCTTGCTGACGCATCAATCGTATCAAGTCCGGAACAAACGAACGCAACGCCCGAGACCGATGGCTGATCGCACGTTTGACGACCAGATCGAGTTCCCCGAACGTCTTGTGATACTCGGCAACAATGAACAAGGGATCGTAGCCGAAGCCAGCTGTCCCTGACCGCGTTGTGGCGATCACACCGCGGCAACGTCCCCGCGCCGTTAAGCGAACGTTGCCTTCTGGATCAGACAGCGCCAGGTGGCAATGAAACGCAGCCCAACGGCGTTCCGCCGGCATTTCTTTGAGAGCAAGCAACAACTTCTCGTTGTTGGCCTCGTCATCACCGTGCGTCCCGGCATAACGGGCCGAATAAACACCGGGTTCTCCATTCAAAGCATCCACTGACAGGCCGCTGTCCTCCGCCAAAACCCAGCGCCGCAGATGGAGTGCCTGCTCGCACGCTTTCTTGGCGGCATTCGCCTCGAACGTGTCCTTGTCCTCTTCCACTTCGATCGCTTGATCGATCTCCGCCAAGGATGTCAATCGAACCTGCTCTTCAGGCAACATCATGCGCAGCTCGATCAGCTTCTTTGCGTTGTGCGTGCCCAAAACCAAGTCGAACATCCATCCCACCTTCGTCACGTGATTCGAGTCAGATCCTACCGCCCGGTGCCGGCGCTGTCGGCAGGATTGTCAAGCATGAAAGGCGTTTCCAACACCCGGCTTGTAACCACCTCCGTTGAAACCTCTCGCTCGGCCAATCACAATGCCCAGCGGGCAGCGGAGACCCTTCGTTGCTCTTGACCTCGTTCTCCCTGCCGACTTCCCCTCCCACAGGCCCACCCCCATGCCCCGTTTGCTCCTAGGCTGCTCCCTCGCGATCGCCTGTCTTGCCATGTCGCCCGCTCACGCGGACGCTCCTTGGATCACTCTGTTTGATGGCTCCTCACTGGATGCGTGGCGCGAGTACAACAAGCAAGCCATCGAATCGGGTTGGGAGGTTAAGGAAGGCGAGCTTGTCGTCATTCCCGCGTCGAAAGAACCCCCCAAGACTCCCCGACAAAACCTGATCACGAAAGAGAAGTTCGCGGCCTTCGAACTGGAGCTGGAGTTTCGTGTTACACCGGGTGCCAACAGCGGCGTGATGTACCACGTGGTGGAAACACCCAAGCCACCCTATGTGACCGGGCCTGAAATTCAGATTCAGGACAACACGGGCAAGGACCCACAGAAGTGCGGGTGGCTCTATCAGCTTTACGCTGCCGAGACCGATGCCACGAAGCCAGTTGGCGAATGGAACCAACTTCGCATCGTTGTCACTCCCGAAGAGTGTTATCACGAGATGAATGGCGTGCGCTATGTCACCTATGTGAAGGGCAGTGACGATTGGGACGCCAAAGTCGCCGCCAGCAAGTTCTCCAAGTGGGATGGTTTTGGAGAAGCCACCACCGGCCACATCTGCCTCCAAGATCACGCGGACGAAGTGGGATACCGGAATATTCGCGTTCGTCGATTGGATTGACCTACACCGCTAGCCCGCTGGATTCACACATCGTCGCGTGTCGGCAAGCGAGCAACTTCAATACGTGCAATCGATCAGCAGGATCGGCGATTAAGGTAGGTGACATCAAAGTAGCACGCCTCTCCGAGGCGTGTTGCCCGCGAGTCTCGGCTCGGAGAGCCGAGCTACGATGAATTCGCCCCCGATCCTCTTCCACGCGACCATTGCGCAAGCGGGCGAAACAGTCACTTGAGGCCAGACAGGAACGCCTGGGCGTTATCCAGATGCGTTTGCATCTTGGATGCATCCATTCGCTTGGCCGTGGCGCACATCATCGCCCAGCGTGGATTCTTGCTCAGCGCGTCGGCGTGCAAATGGATCCAGCGCCAATAGAGTCCGTCCCAAACGTCACACCAGTCACCTTTTCGGTGATTCGACATTTTCTTGATGTATGCGGAACCCGAGAAGTAGGGCTTGGTCGTGATCAATCCCCCATCCGCGTTCTGGCTCATCGCATACGCATTGGGCACCATCACCCAGTCGTAGCTATCGACAAACAATTCCATGAACCAACGATAGATTTCGTCGGGATCGATCTCGCAAAGAAACATGAAGCCGCCCAACACCATCAGACGCTCGATGTGATGGCAGTATCCGGTGTCCAATAGTCGCCGGATGGCGTCGTCGACCGGTGCGATCCCGGTGCTGGCGTCGTAGAAGCAGACGGGCATCCTTCGTCGATGATTCCAGTGGTTGGTCGTTCGCATCGCAACCCCCAAATCTTCATAGGTGGCACGCATGAACTCTCGCCACCCAATCACCTGACGCACAAAACCCTCGACGGAATTCAGCGGTGCTATTGGGTTCGTCTTCAGATGACGCTTGATTTCTTGGACGATCTCGTCGGGAGTTAGCAAACCGATATTGAGGGACGAGGAAAGCACGCTATGCCAAAGCCAAGATTCACCCTCGACAATGGCATCTTCATAGGTGCCGAAGTGCTCAAGCCGCAGGCTCAGAAAGCCAGTCAACCAATTGCGAGCGCTTTGATGCGTGGTCGGATAGTAAAGGCTTTCGAGTCGACCAGGGTGTTGGGGATAGCGGTGCTCGATGTGCTCCGCGGCCGCCACGTCCACTTCGTCGTGGTCCACCGTCGGTGCTGCAGGGAGCTTGGATAACATGCCCCTAGGGACCTTCTTCCGATTGTCCGCGTCGAAGGACCATTGACCGCCTGTGGGCTCGCCATCGTCATCGATTAACAGGTCATGGCGTTTTCGCTGCACCTTGTAGTAATCCGCCATGAACCAACGCTTCTTGCCCTTGCGATAGTCGCGATTTTGTTCGCGCGAGTTGAGGAATTGGGATGACGGCAAGAACTCCACTGTCGTGCCCATCGCATCGGCAACACGATGGATTCTCTTCTCGAAGAGGAAGTCCACGGGATCGCACATGACCCATTGCTGATGACGCTTGGGGATTCCCTTGACGGCTTTCTCAAGCTGTCGCAGAAGGCTCTTCGCGCCAGGCAAGTAATCGAGATACACCACCTCCCGGCCCTGCTCCCGGCACCGTTTCTCGTACTGCTTCATCGACGCACGGTGAAGCCAGAGTTTTTGTTTGCAAAAGTTGGCCGGGTGGTGGTGGTCACCGATGAACAGGGAGTCCTCTAGCAGAACGACGCGTTGGATCTCGCGTTGAAATCCGGGGTGGGTTTCAAAAAGCTGGTTAGGCAAGACCAATAAAATCATGGACAGACGTGCGGAGCAGGATTTGACGAATCAGGATTCCCAGGAACGGTCCATTCTCGAATGACGTCAATCGAACTTGGCGATTCATACCCGTGCCGATGCGCACAACGACTTCCCTGTGAGCTTGTGCTTGAAAATGAGGTTCGTGCGACGTAGTGGCATAGGCTTCCAGCCTGTGGATTACGGCGTCCGTCAATGATGGCAGGCAGGATGCCTACCCCACTGCAAAGAGTTGTGGATGTACCAGGCCCCAACGCCGGGTTTCCCGGCGCCAAAACCGTTTTTTTCCTCACCCAGGCCTGGTTTCTTGCCGAAAACCCTATCAGCCAGTGATACTTGACCAATCCGGTCAGTTTAATACAGTTTCCGGCTTCGAGTTCGGTCTTCGTCTCAACCGTTGCCATGGTCATCTCCGCCCGCGCTCACTACTCCTGCCTCGCCTTGCTGGAACTAGCGCGGCACATTGACCAGGAGGGTACGGCCAGCGATGGGCTTGTCGCCGCCGGGGAGATCCGCGAGCGGCACGAGATTCCTGGGCCGTTTCTGAGCCAGATCCTGCGTTCGTTGATTGCGTCCGGTTGGGTCGAGAGTATCCGTGGCAGCCAGGGCGGTTACCGTTTGGTGGTGGATCCCCAGTCGATTTCCTTGCTGGATATCGCGGAAGCGGCGGGTTGCCACCCATCCCAAAAGCGGTTCGACGAAACCAACTTGGCCTCGCAGGTGCTTTGCGAGACTTGGGCGAACGCAGCGGAATGCGCTCGCGCGGAGCTTCAACGTGTGACGTTGGCCGACATCGTCAACCGGTGTTCCGAAAGTGAACACGCCAGACTGATGTTTTACATTTAGCGAAACAAGAGAGTCTCTGGTTATGACTGTCAATTCACCCGCGACCCATTCTGGTGCGACTCAAAATGAAGAGCCAGACGGAGAAGCTTCTGGCAAGCTCGAGCACGAGGGTTTCGATCATGTCGCGAACCTGTCCGCGGAAGATCTCATTCGTTGGTCGTTGGAACGGTATGGCGACGGTGTCGCCATGACGACCAGTTTCGGGATTCAAGCCGCGGTGATGCTGCATATGGTCACGCGGATCAAACCCGACGTTCCCGTCATTTGGATCGATACGGGATATCTCCTCCCCGAAACCTATCGCTACGCTCATCAGCTTAAGGAGATGTTGAATCTCAACTTGCACACCTACCAGTCCTCCGTCAGTCCCGCGCATATGGAAGCGGTCGAAGGAAAGCTATGGGAAAGTGAAGACCTCGGTGATTTGAATCGTTATGACGCGATTCGCAAGGTCGAGCCGCTTCGGCGAGCCTTGGAAGAGCTCGAAGTTGCGGCTTGGCTGACAGGCCTGCGACGCGACCAGACGGATCACCGCGACAAACTACCTCGCGTGGAGCCGAAGGCGGGTCGAGTTAAGGTTTATCCCTTGCTGAAATGGTCATCCAAATCTGTCTATGAATACCGCGTTACTCATGGCTTGCCGCACCACCCTTTGTTTTCCGAAGGCTACGAGACAGTGGGGGATTGGCATTCCAGTCGCGCCATGACCGGCGATGACGTCCACGAGCGGGACACGCGTTTTGGCGGTCGAAAACAGGAATGCGGCATTCATGTTTCCGGCGACGGTGACGGGATTTGATTCTCTCGGCCTGGATGATATCGTAGCCATGCGGTGGTCCTGGAGTGGGTCGCACGCGAACCATGGGGCGCACGCAAAAAAAAAGCGTGAGGCGTCGTGCTACCATGGTGGGCACTATGACGCACGCCGCAAGCATCGCCCTGAGTTTTGCTCTCACCGCTTTCGTCACGAGCGGCGCCGACGCCGATTCGCAACCGAACATTCTGTTCATCCTGACCGATGATCAGGGGTGGTCGTCGCTGGGATGCTATGGCGGCAAGGATGTCCGCACACCGAGCATTGACCGACTCGCCGAGACGGGGATTCGTTTCCGTGACGCCTATGTGACCCCACAGTGCACTCCCACGCGAGCTTCCCTGCTGACGGGGCAGCACACGGCGCGGAATGGGATGTGGCATGTGATTCCGTGGTACGGAGCGCCCTACGCCGCGGTGGAGGAGCCGTTGTTTCGCGAAGAACTGCTGCCGGAGCAGTGCCGACTCCCACATGGGCTCCGCAGTGCCGGTTACGTGACAGGCATGTCCGGGAAGTGGCATCTGACCAGCAATCGACACCAGGGCTATTACTCGTTCCTCGAAAAACGAGCGGGGCCAGACTTCGGATTCGACCACGTCGGGGAACCCGGCGCAGGGTCGCAAAACGAAGGTGACAAATGGGTGAATCACTTAACGGACGACGCGATTCAATTCATCCAGACGCATCGGGGTCGGCCGTGGTTCTACTATCTGTCGCATCACACGCTACACGGTGTCGTGACAGCGCCAGAAGCGCTGATCCAGAAGTATCGCGACCGGGGGGCCCCGAACGAAGGGCTGGGTAATGCGACGTACCTGGCTGCCGTTGAACACCTTGATACGTCCGTAGGCAGATTGATGGATGCGCTTGATGAGACCGGGCAACGTGACAACACCCTGATCGTGTTCCTTGCCGACAATGGCGGCGTCGACACGCGCTACCACAACAAGCGACCCGATGGATCACCGTTGGACATCGACGAGCCGCTGGTGATGCGCGATCAGCAACTCGAGAATGCACCGCTGCGTGAGGGCAAGGGCTCCATGTACGAAGGCGGCATTCGCGTTCCTTGCATCGTCAATTGGCCCAACGCCATTCAGGGCGGACGCGTTTGCACGCAGCCCATTCACGTCGTCGATTGGTTGCCGACGCTTCTCGACGCGGCGGGAACTCACGCAGAGCAACTGCTCGACGGTGTCAGCTTGTTGCCCCTGTTCCATTCGGAACGTTTGCCAAGTCGAGAGCTCTACTGGTACATGCCGCTCTACGACCTGTTGTGGGCCGCCACACCCTGCGCGGTGATTCGGGATGGCGACTGGAAGCTGATCGAGTTTTTCGGTGACTGGTACGATGAAGACAAACAATACCACTCGGGAGCCCACGTGGAGCTCTACAACCTTCGCACGGACTTGAGTGAGACCGTGAATCTGGCCGACGCGCGTCCCGAACGGGTCACGCAGCTCCGCAGCAAGTTGCATGCTTGGATCGAGGAAACCGGCGCGACGATCCCAGGTGCCAACCCTCACTTCGAACGAACGCGGAGCACACTAACGACGCGCGACAAGCCAAGCCACTTGCAAGCCAAGATCTATCGTCGGAACGAATGAACCACGTGCCATCCTCAGCACCGACCGTCATGCTGGTCGTCGCAACAGGAAGCTCATTCGAAATGCATCTCAGCGGCCAGGCACACGATTCGATACGATGAGAGTACGCGAAATGAACGCGGATGTCCGTGTTAACGGGGATTCCCGTCAACACGATGGGCTCGAATTGAGGGGAACGAAAATGGCATCGCGAAGAGACTTCTTGTGCGCGATCTCCGGGGGCGGATGGTCGCTTGCCCAGTCGCCTCTCTCGAAAGCCGATGCACGGCTTCCGAGTGTCGGCATTCGCATGGACGCGGAAACGAAACGACTGGTGCAGTTGATTGACGAGACGCCGCGCGAGGAATGCCCGGCCTTGCTCGTGACGGAACTCAAACGCGGCGTTCCGTATCGGGAGCTCCTGGCGGCTGCATTTCTCTTCGCCGCTTTGCGAGACGGGCACCACAGCGTTTACCTCGTTCATTCCGCTCACCAGCTTTCGCTGGATTCGGAACCCAACGATCGAATGCTCCCACTTTTCTGGGCCGTTGACGTGATGAAGGAACATCTGACGCGGTTCCGCAAGTCGGAAGTGAAGCCCATGCGCGGTCCGCTGCCTTCGGCGCAAGAGGCCGATGCCGAGTTTGAAACGGCGATGAAAGCCATGGATCGGGAAAAAGCGGAACACGCCATCATCGCGATCTGCCGGACTCAAGGTCCCAAGCAAGCCTACACGAGGTTCCTCCCCTACGCGGCTCGCGACAACTTCTTTATCGGTCACATCCCGATTGGAATCGTCAGTGCCGGACGAGCGCTGAACACCATTGGTTGGCATCATGCGGAGCCAACGCTCCGATACATCGTTCGCGACATGTATCGTCACGAACACACGCTGCAGGGCCAGCCGTACCCGCACAACGTGGAACGGACCGACAAGACGCATGATCGGCTTCCGGTCGACTGGGCGTCACATGTTGCAGATAAGGAACGGACGATCGAGTTGCTTTCCTTGATGAAGCGGGGTCGTTGGTGGATTAGCAACGACTGGGTGGCTGAAAACCTGATCGCCGGGAACATCAAAGCGGGCACGGTTTGGGATGCGATTCATTTGATGGCCGCCGAGTTGATGTTGTTCGTTGAGAAGGGCGGGCAGATGGGGACGCGTGCGTTGCATTCCAATACGGCTGCGAACGCCCTTCATCACGTGTTTGCGACAAGCCTTGATTCCCGTACGCGTTACCTGACGATGCTGCAAGCGCTTTCTTGGGTGACGGAGTTCATGTTGGGCGTTAGAGATCGTGATGGTTTGTTGCCGGGTCATGTGGGGACCATGCAAGCAGCTGAATTGACCGGAGGTTCCCTGGAAACCATCGAGGCGATGTTGTCCGCCCTCCCGCCACGCAGTTTTCTTCATCGCGACGACGATCGAGCTGGCCAGTTGAAAGCGGCCGAACTCACGTTCGCGTTGACCCAGACACGGGCCGGCGCCAACGCTTTCATCCAGGCCGCACAACATGCCATGGCGCGGCGCCTCTCGCGCAACGCACATGAGATGAAATACCCCATCGCGATGTTCGAGGAATCTCGCCGCATTAGCCCCGCGTGGCGTCCTCATCTCCTTGCGGCCACCAGCGTCTATTTGCAAGGAACCAACAGCCCCAACAACCCCGCGGTCGAACGAGGCGCACGGCTTTTGGTTGGCGCATAGTAGCTCGGCTCTCCGAGCCGTGTCTTCTGGAAACCGCGGCTCGGAGAGCCGAGCTACGATATCTTTCCAGATTTTCTTAGCATCAATGTCGAAACGGTGGTCAACCGATCGTCAGCCTTGTGAAGCCAGCATGGGCTGGCAACACAAGACTCGAAAGGGATCGTATGAAATACGCGATTGTTGTTCTGGAGACCGACGATGACTTCGCCGCCCGAAGTGATGAACGAGGTGCCGAGTACATGGGGGCCTACGGGGCCTACAACCAGATGCTGGTGGAAGCCGGCGTGGAGGCGGGCGGTGCCGGCTTGATGCCGCCGTCGCACACCACCGCGTTGCGAGTGAGCAACGGGACAAGACATGTCCAGGATGGACCGTTTGCCGAAGCGAAAGAGCAACTAGGCGGGCTGTTCCTCATTGAGGTTCCTGATTTGGATACGGCGCTTGAGTGGGCGGCAAAGTGCCCTGCGGCGGCCCGAGCCGGCGTTGAGGTCCGGCCGCTGATCCCGCCTATGGACCAAGCGGGTGGTTGATGAGACGTCATGTGATTCGGAAACCGCACGTGAAATCGAGCGTGCCTGTCGCGAATCCTATGGACGACTGATCGCATACTTGGCTGCGGGGTCATCCGACCTGGCGGCCGCGGAAGACGCGCTGAGCGACGCGTTTGCGTCCGCGCTCGCCTCGTGGCCAATGAAGGGAGTGCCCCTGAATCCCGATGCATGGTTGTTGACCGCCGCTCGACGCAACCTGATCGATCAATCGCGTCGATCAGCGACGCGTTCGGCAGCACAAGAGAAACTGATCCAGGCAGCGGAGGAGGCTCAACGCACGTCGCGCGCCGACGCCTTCTTTCCCGACGAGCGGCTTAAGCTGATGTTCGTCTGTGCTCACGCGGCGATCGATCCGACCATCCGCACGCCGCTGATGCTTCAAACGGTGCTCGGCCTCGACGCCGCGACGATATCCAGTGCGTTTCTGGTGGCCCCTAAGACGATGGGGCAACGACTCTCGCGAGCGAAAGCCAAGATTCGCGACGTGGCGATCCGCTTTCGTGTTCCCGAAGAGGAAGAGCTGCACGAACGGATACACGCGGTCCAGGAGGCGATCTATGCGGCGTTTGGGCTGGCGTGGGAGTTGGTCCGAAACAGTTCCTCCCACATTGTCAACCTGTCCGAAGAAGCCATTTGGTTGGCACGCATTCTCGATGACTTGCTGCCCGAGAATCCAGAAACGCTGGGCCTGCTGTCGCTGATGCTGCACTGTCACGCGCGACGGCGCGCGCGACGCTCCGCGGAGGGTGCCTTCGTTCCTCTCGGTGAACAGGACACCTCGATGTGGGATACGGCCATGACGGAGGAAGCCGAAAAGGTCTTACGGCGGGCGGGAACGCTCCGCCGACCAGGCCCGTTTCAAATGGAGGCGGCCATCCAGTCAGCACACGCGGCCCGTCGGATGACGGGCAAGACCGATTGGCATGCCATTGTTTTGTTGTACGAAGCCCTTGTGCAGATGGCTCCGACTGTGGGAGCCCGCATTGCCGCGGCGGCGGCGATCGGTCGAACGGGTAACCTGGCGATAGCCATGGCGTCCCTCGATCAACTCAACTTGGCTGCGGTGCAGTCGCACCAGCCGTTTTGGGTGGTGCGAGCGCACTTGTTGGCCGAGTCAGGTCGGCATGCGGAGGCCAAGGAGGCTTACACGCGTGCGATGGGTCTCACCGAGGATCCCGCGCAACGCAGATACCTGTCTTGCCGACGCCGCGCTTTGGATGGAGGTGACGGTCGGTCGTAGAGGCTCGGGCCGTTCGACTTACGGCAACACGTGGCCGAACAGGCGGTATCGATGTTCGAGACGGCGCCTAATGCTTTGTTCCAATTCCATATTAGGATTAGCCGGCGGGCGTTAGCCCCGGTTCCTACCGTTATAACCAGGGCCAACGCTCCTCGGCTCATCTAGGGAACTCGAATATTCAGCAGGAACAAAGCACGAGACTGCTGATTGTTCTTGGTCGTGGTGCGTTTGCCCGCGTTCAAACGACATCGGTCCGTCATACGGCCGCTTTCTCGCGCACCATTCCTTTGCCCACGTTTCCCATGATCTGGATGCGGAGGAATCGCGGTAGCATCCGGATCGGGAGCCCAAGCAGCTTGGACTGAAAACCCGGCATGGTGGTTGTGGTTCGCCCGAGTTTCTTGATTGACGATTGAGCCACAATGGAAGGCGACATCGCCGACGACATGACCAGGCTGGCGCGGCTTGAGAAGCCGGTCTTAGTCGGACCTGGCGCGACAGCGAGTACATCGATCCCCAAGGAAGAAAACTCGGATCGGAGTGATTCAGCGAAAACCTGGACATAGGCTTTCGTCGCGGCGTAATGAGCCGCGTGTGGCATCCCTTGAAAGGCAACAATCGAACTCAGATGAATGATGCCACTTTGATTTCGGGTTTGCATTCGGTTCGCGAAGCGGTGCGTTTGCTGCATCAACGCACGACAATTCAGATCCAGCATGTTGGTCTGTTCATCCAAATCCAATTCGAGGAATGTTCCGGCTGATCCGAAGCCGGCATTGGCGACCAGCAAGCCGACGTCCAAATCGATCGTCGAAAGGTCGAGCTCGTGGGACGCGGATGGCTGAGACAAGTCCATCGCCAGGCTTCTTGCCTCGATACCGTGCTGCGTCACCAGCTCCTCCGCGAGTGTTTTTAGTTCGCTTTCGTTTCGCGCGACGAGCACGACATTCAATCCCAAAGCCGCCAACTCACGCGCAAACTCGCGACCGATCCCAGAAGAAGCACCGGTCACGACGGCCCAGGGTCCGTATCGATCTGCAAACCTGCTTGTCGAATCCAGCATCACCCATCCTACTTTGCACACAAGGGTTTCTTTGACACTTCGCGCTGATCCAAAACACTGGGAAGAGGCGGAAACCGCGTGCACCCTCACACGCATGCGTGGCTTCATAGGGCAAGTTGCGAGGAAACACTCATGCTTACGAAAGCGTACTCGAGCCCTCCCCGGAATCTCGCCTGAGCCTCGTTTTCCACCCTCGCTTCGCCTGCGAGAGTCAAACTTGGTGGCGGCCAGCGCGATGCATCATTACCGTCAGGTTAACAAGCATACTTGCGTTTTGCAAGTGAAGGTTTCTTGGTGATCCTGTTGCGTCCGCCGGTGTGTTCCAACCGCGTCTGAAAATGTCGCTCCTTGCTCACCTTGCCGGCGGTTTGAGTCTCACTTCAGTGCCCTCAAGATGGTTCAGGCCCCACCTGGTGATTGACTGAAGGACCGGCTTCAGAGCTTTCCCCTTTTTCGTGAGCCGGTACGTCGATCGCCCAGCCCGCTCTGTCGATGCGACTTGTTCGATGATGCCTTGATCCGTCAGACGGCGAAGCCGATCTGCAAGGATGTTGGTCGCAATTTGTTCGGGAGAAGCTGCGAACTCCTTGTATTGCGTGCGTCCCAGTAGGAGATCACGCACGATCAGCAGCGTCCACTTGTCGCCGATCAAATCAAGAGTGCAGGAGACGGGGCAGCAGGATCGACGTTTGGGGTCTGGCATGAATGCGTGTGGGGGGAATCACGGGGCGAATACGAAGGCACTCGCAAAACACGAGTCTATCACGCTGAGTCCCGCTGCCGATGGGAACGCAATTATTGGCCCAAGATGACCTGCTAAACTACAGGGCTGATCGTGGATCGCTTGGGTTGTCTGTGACGCTGTCATTTGAATTTGGAAAACAAATGGAGCCAACGTGTTGAAGGTTCTCTTGAGCTGCTTTCTGTTCGTGTTGGCCTCTGCCATTGTGGACGGCGAGCAGCCAAATGTGATCGTGATCATGACCGATGACCAGGGCTACGGGGAGTTTTCGTGTCACGGCAACCCCCTGGTTCAAACGCCTCACATCGACCAACTGGCGTCGCAGAGTATCCGGATGACGGATTTCCACGTCGCCCCGATGTGTACGCCGACGCGTGCCCAGCTACTGACGGGCTTGGATGCTTTTCGGACGGGCGCCATTAATGTCAGCAGTGGCCGGACGCTCTTGAGCGCGAAGCTCAAAACGATGGCAGATGTGTTTTCGGACGCGGGTTATCGGACGGGGCTTTTTGGGAAATGGCATCTGGGTGACAACTTTCCTTTCCGACCCCAGGATCGTGGCTTTGATGAAACACTTTGGTTTCCCTCGTCGCACATCAACAGCGTTCCAGACTATTGGGACAACGACTATTTCGAAGACACCTATGTTCACAATGGGAAGCGCGAGGCCTACACCGGATATTGCACGGATGTGTTTTTTGGGGAGGCGATGCGGTGGATCCAGCGGCCATCGGATCAACCGTTCTTCGTCTATTTGCCGCTCAACGCCGCGCACTACCCATGGTTCGTGCCCGATCACTATCGAGAACCCGTGCGGCAGGCCCTGGCGGAGAAGCCAGGGATCGCACAGGCCATGCGGAAACGTCAAAAGGAACTTGAAAACCTGATTGGTTTCCTCGCCATGGGACTCAACATCGATGAGAACATGGGGCGACTCGCTGAGTTCCTGCAGGAACGCTCGCTTGCTGATAACACTGTGGTGGTTTTCCTGACCGACAACGGCAGCACGTTCGGAGAACGTTATTTCAATGCGGGCATGCGAGGGAAGAAGACCCAGCTTTGGGAAGGTGGCCATCGAGTTCCCTGCTTCGTAAAGGATCCCACGGGCTCGCTCGGGGAAGCTCGCGAAGTTTCGACACTGACCCACGTCCAGGACCTCTTGCCGACACTAGCTGGTCTGGCGAGCGCGAAGAATCATTTGCCCAGGATTCTCGATGGCAACGATTGGGGACCGATGTTGCGCGGCGAAGATCATGACTGGGCGGATCGCAAGTTGGTGATCAATTACAGCCGCATGCCAACGTTCAAGGTGACGTACACAAACGACAACCCTGCGATACCGAAGAAGAACGGCGCGGCTGTTCTCTGGAAGTCGTGGCGACTGATCGAGAACAAGTGGTTGTATGACGTTCGGAACGATCCCCATCAGGATCAGGATGTTGCTGCGGATCATCCGAACGTGGTTCAGCGGATGCGACAGCACCTGGATGCTTGGTGGGAATCCGTCAGGGAAGACGTGATGACGCCACAGCGTGTGATCATTGGGAGCGACCATGAGAATCCCCAGATGCTGACGGCTTGCGAGTGGCTTGATGTGTTTGTCGACCAGCAATTGCAGGTTCGTCTCGGGCAACGCAAGAACGGTGTTTGGCACTTGTTTGCGGACCAAGCAGGGTTCTACACCATCGAATTGCGGCGCTATCCCCGCGAGTCCGGGCTTGGGCTGCGCGCGGAGTTCCCACCGACCCCTGTGACGGATGGAACCTTCCTGGCAGGACGCAAGCTGCCGATTGCCGTAGCACGCTTGGAGGTGGCCGGGCAAGAGCACATGATGCGACCCGACGAAGACCAACGATCCCTGTCGACAACGGTGGAGCTGCCCGCCGGACCGTTGGAAATGAAGGCCACTTTCCTTGATGATCAAGGGAACGAACTCTGTGGGGCCTACTACGTGTACATCGAACGCATTCGCTGACCCTATTCCATGTTGATCGAGGATCCTTGTGGGTGTCTCTCTACTTCGGCGTGAGTTCCTTTCGGCGACGGCCGCGTCGACGTTCCTGCCTTCCGTGGCCCATGCCGCTTTCGCCAAGGAACCCTTTTCACTTCGATACCTGCTAGGCTCGTGCCTCTATGGCTACGCCAAGCTGAACGAATTGCTGCCCGAGGTCGCCAAGACCGGGGCGTCCGCGATCGATATCTGGCCCAAGGTGCATGGTGACCAACGCGAACAATTAGATGCCATGGGCGAGGAGAGATTCGCGAACCTCTTGTCGAAGCATGACGTCCGCCTCGGTTGCATCACGCAATACAAATTGGGACCGTTCGGCCTACAGGATGAGATGAAGTTGGCCGCGAGTTTGGGGTGCCAAACAATTGTCACGGGAGGAAAAGGTCCCAAGGGATTAACCGGAACCGAGCTTAAGTCAGCTGTCCGTCAATTCGTTGAGCAAATGCAACCGCATCTGGAAGTGGCGGAAGAAACTGGCGTCACGATTGCGATTGAGAATCACGCCAACAATCTGATCGAGTCGCCTGACTCCTTGAAATGGCTGATCGAGTTCAGTGCGAGCCCGAAACTTGCTGTGGCCCTGGCGCCCTATCATTTGCACCAGGATTCTCGCCAGCTTGCGGCCTTGATTCGAGATTTGGAGAATCGGATGGAGGTCTTCTATGCCTGGCAGCACGGCATGGGGTGCATGACAAGATTGCCGAAGCAGCAGGAGCTGCTTCAAATGCCGGGCCGAGGCGATCTCGATTTTGAGCCGCTGGTGGATGCATTGAAGGCGATTCAATACCGCGGCTGGACTGAGATCTTCATGCACCCGTTTCCACGTGGCATCCCCATTCTGGACAGCACCGCCGCGGTGACGGAGGAGATCAATCGATCACGGGCGTACTTGGAGGGCTTGCTTTGAACCGAGTTGAGACTTCGCTCAGAATGTCCCACGCCTTCGTTTTAGGTGCTCTGACGGGCTTACTGGGATTGGTCGCAACCGTCGCTCGGAGCGATCGCCCTAACGTCGTCATGATCTTGTCGGATGATCAATCCTATCGAGATTTTGGGTTCATGGGTAATGAACAAGTCCACACCCCGAACCTCGATTCTCTCGCGCGACGCTCCGCCGTCTATCCGAACGGCTATGTGCCAATGAGTGTCTGTCGCCCTTCGCTCGCGACGATCCTAACGGGCTTGTATCCACATCAACACGGCATTCATTTCAACCATCCGCCGCCAGGGCTGCGGGCGATGCGACAGATGAGTGGGGAACAGTATCACCAAGCTCGGTCTGTCGCCGACGTTATGATCGCGCGAGTAGCAACCTTGCCACGGATTCTGGCGAAGCATGGCTATGCGTGCCTGCAAACCGGCAAGCACTGGGAAGGGGACTTTCGTACGGCGGGATTCACGGAAGGGATGACGCTTGGGAAGCCCGCGTCGAGGCTCGGCCCTGTGACTGGGACGCGAGAGCAGGCCAACGGCGATTGGGTTGCGCACGGCAACGGTGACGCGGGATTGGTGATTGGACGCGAAACCATGGAACCGATTGCGGACTTCATTTCACGTCATTCCGGGCGGGAACCGTTTCTCGTCTGGTACGCGCCGTTTTTGCCGCACACGCCGTTTGATGCGCCGCGGCGGTTTCACGATTTGTACGAGGGTATGGAACTGCCGACACACCTGAGGCCTTACTATGCCGAGATCGCTCGTTTTGACGACTCGGTGGGGCAACTGATGGAAATCCTTCGAAGGAACGACTGCCTTGAGAACACCCTGATCGTCTTTGCCATCGACAATGGGTTTCGGCCTGATGTCAGGCGTCCGGATCGACAGAACCAGACATCAAAGCTGTCGCCCTTTGAAGACGGCATACGAACCCCCATCCTGATACATCTCGATGCGCAGACGAAGCCGGCGACGCATCCGCAATTGGTCGGCACAACCGACCTCGTTCCGACCGTCCTGGCGGCCGTTGGACTTACCGGTGAGGTGACGCCCCCGATGCAAGGGATCAACCTGATGCCGTCCGCGTGCGGACAGGAGTTGCTGCCGGAGCGCATCGCGACCGGTGCGATCTATCCCAACGATGCTATTCAGCTGGACGCCCCTGAAAAGCACGTCCGCGGGCGATGGATTCGCTCCGGAAGCTTCAAGCTTGTGCTGCCCGGGAACGCCGCCAACACGCTCAAAGCGAGCCTGTTCGATCTCGATACAGATCCCAACGAATCATCCAACCTTTATAGCGATCCGAATCAGACAGAGTTGGTCGCAAGACTCACACAACAGCTGAATGACTGGTGGATCCCTTGAGAGAGTTTTCTGCTACCGGCTTTGCTTTGGAGATTGCTTGATGTCGCTATACTGTTGTTCGTGCTCGGGGGAATGGGACGGGCGAATTTCAATGGTCTCTTTTGGTCAAGACTTTAAGTTGTTGGGTAGATGTCTCAATGCCGGTCTGTCAGGCATGTCGACGGTTTGTAGAGTTGGATCAGCCATGCGACCATTGCGGTGGAAGCAGTGTCGAGTACACCTTTGCTGCAGCGCCGGGAACTCAGCGAGGAGCGTCATCCTCATCATCACGGGAGGAATCCCCAGGCGTTCCCTGGTCGCCGAGATTACGTCCCCCCGTTCCATTGCTGATCGTTTTGGATGACGGATCGGATCAGGGCGAGGTTTTTCGTATCCGCGGGAACTCACTGACGGTCGGGCGGACAGTGGGAGAGATTCAGATCCCCAATGACCGCGATTTATCCGGCCAGCATGCCCGCGTGGAGCTTGTTGCCGGTCCTAAACAACCAAGACGCTTTCGCCTGGTGGACCTGGATAGCACGAATGGGACGTTTGTTCGCGTGCATCAAGCTTTGTTGACGGATGGCACCGACCTCATTCTGGGAGCACATCGCTACCGCTGGTCCGTGGACGTGCCCGATCATGGGACGTTGACACGCATGGACCACGAAGACCATCCCAGTTGGCAGTTTTCGAAAAACGCAACTCATTACATTGGACGGACGCTGCCAAAACCACGAGATGGGCATTCCAGCGTGGAACCGGTGATAGAGCTTCTTGATGATCCGTTTCTAGACTCGACGCACGCTCGCATCGAATTCATGCCTCAACAGGCTTTGTGGATGATGACCAACGTGGAGAGTCAAAACGGGGTTTGGTGTCGTATCCAGACGACTTGGTTGAATGGGAAAACCGAATTCCGGTGTGGCGAGCAACGATTTCGCTTTCAGTTCGAATCGCCCGTGTAAGTCCCATTGGCACGATCCCGCCAACGAATCTCTCAAAACACGGTCGCCGTCAACGCGTCCCTGATTCAGTCTTCCTGTTCGCCAGCAATTCCCCGATCATCTGTTCGACAGGTTCCTGTCCGGCGATGCCAGCGTCCCGGCGGGCTGCTTCAATAGCTGATTCGCAGGCCGATTCATCCTCGCACGCAGCGTGGGCCCAGGCCAAAGCGACGGAGTTTCGAAAGTCATCGAACTCGTCGCGTTCGCAGGCCTCCTCGGCCAGTGACAGGGCGATTGCCGGTGGACGCACGTTCGTACGGCAGACCATGATGGCCGCCATTCGATAGGCCGATGATTCACGCGGGGCGATGGCCATCGCTCGACGATAGGCACCGACGGCGTTGCTGAGTTGGCCCCGAGCCTCCGCTAGCCGTGCTTCACACAGGGTGATTTCGTAGTTTCGCTTCGACAGCTTGCGAACCTCTGCAATCTTGGCGCCCGCTTGGTCCAATTCACCATCGTCAAGCAGGGCCCAAGCGGTACCAATCAAACAGGGCACGCGGAGACCACTTGAGTCATTGTTCAGGAGCTTGATGGCGGCTGAGAAGTCCGCAATGCCCGCCCGTGGACGATCGAGATGGACATGGCACAACGCGCACATGATACGCAAGGGAGCCAATTCGGGGTACCGAATGAGTTTCTCTTGGCAATGGCTCAAGATCTGCGTGGCATCGCGTTTGGGTACAAAGCGAAGCAAGCTCAGCAACTTTTTCCAGCCCTCCATAATATCGCGAGACTTCTTCTCGTTTGCGACACGCGACTTGTTCGTATTGTCTCGCTCCGGCAGGAGGTTTCGCATTTCGACCGGGAGCGTCTGCTTCTTTTTCTCCAACAGGGCAATGCTGGCGGTCAGGCCTTTGGCGTATTCCTTCAGCTGAAAGTACTCTTGAAACTGGGGGTGGCTACGCCCCAGACGCAATGCCGGTGTCAGGCTTTCCATCTTCAACTGCGTCCCAATGAGTTCGGCCATTTGCTGTTGGTACTTTTCCGGTAACTGGTCGTACTCAATCTGCATCTGCCGTATCCGTTGATTGAGAGCCAACTGACTGGCCTCAAGCCCCGTTTGCACTTGAACCAGATTGATCGTTTCATCGATCATCGTCTTTGCCCGCTTCACATCCGCCGATTCTGAGATCGAGGGGGTATCATCCTTGGCTACCTCGGCGATCCTGGTCCCGAATAGGTTTTTACCTGCTTCCATCTCCACCGCCATTGCCGGTTCGGGCTGCTCTTTTCCCGCCGGTACCTGCTGCAGCTCTTTCTCGCCTTCCTGTGCCCCGATGGGACCGAATGAAACAGAAGTCAGGACCAGAACCAGGCACAGGAGGTGAGTCTTCCCACGACCGTACGGGCACACCGACGGATACATGTTCTTCTCCGGTGTCAAAGTGATGTGTTGGTTCGCAGGCAACGTTCAACTCCCGTCGACGTCAAAATGCAAGGATCCCCCCCGCGAGAGTATACCGTGGAAACCTCCTCGCGAAGCCTCGGCAGGCTATAGATTGTCCGGCCGGTCGCACTGTCGAGAATCGAGCCATTGAAGTCGTCGCAAGCCAAGATTCTGCGACCATCGTCAATCAAGCATGCGTGAAAAACCTTGTGAAGCAGCGTCGAGCTATGGCGACGGCGAAGATGATGGGGCGAGCAATCGAACACTTCGACGCTTGATTGGGTGAAGACGATCAGCTGTTGTTTTGCGAAGAGAAGCTTGGTCACCGGGCCAGCAACCAGGAGCTCGGGGACGTCGATTCGCTGGGCCGTGAGGGCATCCCAGAAGCGAAGCGATCGATCGACTCCCACAGTGGCGACCATCCCAAGTGCGTCCAATGATTGGATGGCTTGAATGGAACTTGCATGCCCGGCTTGACGACTCTGCACCGTTCCGTCACTGCAATTGAGAGCAATCAGTGCCCCGTCCTCCGTGCCAACGAACAGTGTGTTTCCATGCTCTGCAAAGCAGATCACCGACGCGCCCGGGACGCTCGTTTGCCAGGATTGACGTCCACGATCGAACAACGCAACGTCGCCGTTGACGTTGACGGACACAACGCGATTGGAACGGCGATGAACCGAAAGAGTCGCCAAGCGACCTCCCAAGCGTCGGAATAGCTTTTTTGGCCTTGAGCCACTGGCACTCATATCAAATGTGAACAGCTCGTTTTCGTTTGAGACCACGAGAAGATCTTCGTCTCGACTTGCGAGCCGAAAATCGATCGTGTTTGAAATCTCAAGCACCTCTCCAGCAAGATTGGACTCACGTTGCCAACACGTAAGACCCCCGTGCGCATCTCGAATGCCGATCGTGGCGCCGGCTTGGTCGACTACCAGGCACTTGATGGCAAGAGCGCTCGACAGGACCTTCGCTAGTTTCACTTCCGTTTTGCTTCGCTTCTCAGTCACCACGATGTTCTTCGGACGGCTCATCGGCATTGGCAGGGAACAGTGCAGACGGCTGAACGCGGCATCGATGATGTGCCAGCGGCGGCTGGGGAGTGGTTGCACTTCGCCCGCGCCCGCCTTATCGACCACAAGATCACCTGGCGCGAAGATTCCCAGGAAGCGACCCGATGAATCCCAGATCCATTCATGATTGAGATCAATGCCCTCGTCCCACTTCTCGCCAGACTGTGATTCGCCAGTGGCCGGATCAATAAAATGCACGCGACCCTCGACCTCAATCATGGCGAAACGTCCATCTGGCAACAGGCTGATCGCCTGGGGGCCATTGGCCAAGGTGAAACCAAGCTTGGCAGCGTGAAGCACGGGCCCACCTGCAATCGACCAAGTCTCTAGTGATGACGGCGTCAATGCACCGAAGAGGTACCTGTTGTCCCGACTGACAGCGAATGTGGGAGTCCAATCGCTGATCGATTTTTCCAGCAAGCGAGCGGGTGTGGTACCGAGTGACCAGACTTCTGCCATACGAACCGTCTGGGGTTTCTGGTTAGGAACCTTCACCGGGACCGTTCGTTGCGTCACGATCGCCGCGTGACGCCCGTTGCCGAGAAGACGCAACCCGTGATCAGGGTCGACACCCTCACAGACGTCCTGAAATGTGCCCCCATCCATGTTGAGCGTACGGAGATACCGCAGATAAGTTGTTTCGCTTCGAGTCGTTTTGGACGGAATCGCCTGTTTTCGGATGAAAACACCGAGCCGTCGGTCCTTCGAGATCACGACGTCCAGTGGGTTGGTCCATTCTGCGGGCGCCTGGGCGCGCTTCACATTGGCGTCGTAAGTGATAAATCCGGGCCTGCCTGCCAGGACGCGAGGTGGTTGGAGCCTTTCCTGCATCTCCAGCGGGATACGATTGGGTTTACGAAGCTCTTGATCGGCGAAGGCATTTCTCTCAAGCCATCTCCATTCCCAACCTCGGTCTTGCTCGCGACACAGATTCAGTGTCGTCCGTGCCATGGAGTAGTCGCCTCGACCGATCTCCGCCGCGGCTTGGTTCAGCCACTCGGAGTATTGCAAGGCTCTTTTTGCCTCGCTAACCCCTTCCAGTTCCGTTCGGGCAACCGTCGCTGCTCGATAGGCTTCCTTGCGACGCTCGGTTTCCTCGCTGGCGAGGGATTCGGCAGCTTCACGCTTCTCTCGCTCGACGATCTCGCGGGCCAAGGCGTCTTCGGCGCGTTTTTGGTTGGCGAGTGCGAGCACTTTTTGCTGTTCTGCTTGCTCTTTCTGTCGTTCGGCTTCCAGCTTCTGCTGCTGCGCCAGTTCCTTTTGCTCCTCGGCCGTGTTGCGTGCGATCTGCGCATCAATCAAAGCAACAGCCAAGTCCGCACCTCGCTGCTGCAAGGTAATGGCAGCGATGGTGGAAACAGCTGCAACCAAAACCAACAAGCAAGCCGTTGCGGCGAGGGCCATGGCGGTTGCCACATTGCGAGATGCCCACTTCGTGACTCGGGTTGGCCAAGCGACGGGCCTGGCTGCGACGGGATGTCCCGTGAGATGGGCGCGAAGGTCATCAGCGAAGCCACGGCAGTCCCTGTACCTCTTGGAGGGATCTTTCTGCATTCCACGCAGGATGATCGCCCGCAAGTCCGCGGGAACGCCTGCCAGCGGTGCGGTTGGTGGGCCCGCGCGATTGGCAACCTCGGCAACCGCCGTCATGCCGCTGGAGTTGACGGAACGTTTGCCGGTGACCAACTCATACAAGATCGCACAGAGGCTGTATTGATCCGCGGCGGGACCGATGTGGGCTTCGCCTGCAGCCTGTTCAGGAGACATATAAGAAGGTGTACCCGCAATCCGACCCTCCGTCATGGCACGCCCATCCTGAAGCGCGACGGCCAGGCCAAAGTCCATGATCTGGGGGCGGCCGTGGACGTCGATCATGATGTTGGCAGGCTTCATGTCGCGATGGACGATGTCTTCCGAGGCAGCGTAGGCAAGTGCATCCGCCAACGTCGCCACCAGGTCGATCGCATCGGACCGCGACAACTCACCATCCAAGATGCGTTCCTCGAGTGTTTGTCCGGGAACGAACTCATAGACGATATAAACACCTGATTTGGTTTGGCCGTGGTCGAAGACGGCGACGATGTTGGGGTGTCGCAAGCGCGCGACCGATTGTGCCTCTTTTTGGAACCGCGCTCGAATGCCTTGGTGCGAACCACCCCCGCTTGCCATCCGACCAATCGTTGGCAATTTGATGGCGACTTCACGCTGCAGCTCTGGATCCGTCGCCAGATAGACGACGCCAAAGCCACCCCGTCCCAACCGACGCGTTGGGAGATAACGCCCCAATTTCTTCGGGATCGATTCCGCTTTGGGTGGGCGGTCGGTCGCCAACGGTGTTGAAACTCGCCGTCCTTCGGCATCAGGGGTGTCCACAAGGACACGGGCGACGTCGCTTGATTCTCCCGAGGTGACCGAAGCGAAGCGAAACGTCGAATTGCAACTGGGGCAGTGAAGGGTTTGTCCAAACCACGACATCGATGCTTTCAGCCGCACGTCGCATTCGCAGCAGATCGTAACGGCATCTAGCTGAGACAACACAATCTCCCTGCCGGAATCCAGTCAAGCTCGCACACCTCCTGCGCATGTGGCCCTCGGGGATAGAATGGTGTTCGTCCGTTCTTCCCATTGCCCGCTTCCGTCGTTGGTATCACCTGCAGCATCAATGGTCACGCATTCTCGTATCATCCGCATCGGATCGAGTCCGTCAGCCGATATTGTAGCCGGTGGAGAGAATTCCGGGATTGCCCCCATCCATTGCGAGATTCATCGAAAACATGATCGATGTTACCTTCATCCCAAGTCAGGACAAGTGATTCTGGACGGGCGGAGCATCACAACGCCGTGTGAATGGAAGATCCATCAAATAGCCTCGATTGGCGCGGGCGTTCTCTTGCCGTGGCCCTGGTCAGAAAATAGCCCCAACCTTTGGCTGGGGCGCGCTCGGGATTGCGACGTCGTCCTCGATCATTTGGAAGTGTCAGGACGACACGCGAAAATAGGCATCAGCCCGCACGGGGCGGTGACGTTGATTGACTCAAAGAGTCGAAACGGCATCCGCATTCACAGTGCTGACTCACCCCGAGTTCAACGGGTCTTGCTGACGCGTGGGACGAAGGTCTTTTTTGGTTCGCATGCGGTGACCGCGGACCAGATCTTGCACATGCTCCCCGACGTTGAGCCATCCGTTCCGCCCAGGACGTCTGATTTTGAAGAAACGACGCAAGCGTCAGGGGTCGAAGATCAAGCGGAGAGTTCTCGTCGTCTCACCCGCCGCGCACTCCTTTGCATGGTGCCGTTTCTGGCTTTCGCAGCCGTTTGGTGGGCGATTTCGGGAACGCCGCGACCCATGTCAGATGTCATGCCATCGTCGGGGCTGCCGGCGTCGATCGAAGGCATGACCGAGAACGGCGATCAGGGCCCGGCATCGCATCGGCACGAGAAGCCAAAAGGATCGAGCGGAGCATCACGACGTGAAACCGCCCTCACTCCCACGGATGCGGCGCTGGGTTGGCTGTTACTGCAGCATCAGTCGCAGGGCGACTGGTATCGATTGGCGACGGCTTTCGTTGTGGAACCGGATCGACTCGTCACGCTGGCTTCCATCTCCGATGTGGCAACATCGATGCTGGATGACGGTTTTCAAAGGCCGACTTGGTTGCAGCTGTCGACTGGCCAGGCGTTCGCTTTGTCAGGCTACCGCGTTCATCCGGATTATCGGGACCGCACCGCGTTGGTCACTGGCCTCCGGGACCGCTACGTCGAAGCCAAACAGGTTCCGGGTCCGGATCTGGACGAACGCGTGAAGCAGCTCAATGTGGCATTATCGGCGCAGTCAGCGGTTGACTGTGCTGCTTGGGAAACGGTGAGTCGCCTACCATTTCAATCGGTACCACTGACAGCAGAAGGCGTGCGTCTCGAGCAGAGAATCACGGTGCCGCGTGGTGATTTTGATTCGAAGGACCCTTACTTCGACCTGGATCGCCTCCGTTCCATTCCGGTGACGCTCGCGTCAGAACCGGCAACCTGGGCAACGCGAGTTGACAAAATCAGCCCATCATTGGCTTCCACTCGCGGTGCCTTTGGCTTTCGAGCTGGCGCTCCGCTATTGAATCGTAATTGCTTCGGATTACCTGTCTTTGCTCAACACGGAGGTGTTTTGGGAATGGTCGTCTACGCAGCACGTGATCCGACCGGCAGCTTGCAGATGGAGGCGATTCAAACCGAGGTAATGTTGCAAACCTTGCGCAGCAGTTCCGCTCCTGTTTTGTTCTCTCATAGCGAAGCGGCATCGGGCAACGGGTTGGCTGCAGGCGACGCAGGTTAGAAGTACATTATGCTTGCGGACTGAGGCGGCAAGGGTACCCGTGATTGTCCCCAATCGTGTTCCATTTTGATGAGTTTCCCCTTTATGTTTTCGAGCCTCATACGGCATCACCACCACGTGATCGTGGGATCGTTTTTGCGCGTGGGTTGTTTGGTGGCGTTGTGTCGCGTTTGCCCTGCCTTCGCTGACGAACCTCTGACTGTTCGCGTTCAACCAGGTTCCGTCGTGTATGAACGCATTCGTCGTCAGGCGGACGGCGATGCGTTTTCCAATCAGGTCGAGGCAAACCTACTGTTCGACCAAGCGATCAAAGCCATGGAGGAAGACAAGGCCCTTCAGCAAGACAATACTGCACTCGCGGTTCCTGGGGACTTCCAATCCCTTCAGTCACGATTTCAAAACAATGCGATTCAGTTCAACGAGCAACTGAAGGAAGTGGCACGCGATTTGGTTGTCAATCGCTTGCCAATGGTTCAGCGAAGGGCCCGTCAACTCACGCTGTGGGACCGGACGTTCAGCGACCCGGAACTGTCTCGAAACTCTGTGACCAGCGGTCGAGCGTTGAACATGGTTTTGGACCAACTCCGCATCAATACAACGCTTGGTTATTCCTCGCGCCCCCCCGTCGAAGACCCCAAGGCGTTCGATCAGAAGTATCCTCTTGACCAAAAGCAATTGTCGGCACTTCGATTGGAAATCCCACTTCCCGATGGCAGCACACCGATTAGCCTTGTCGACAAGATTTCTCGTCCCGTGGAACTGGACTATCTTCTTGCCCACCCCGATTTTGAAGCCTTTCAGGCTTCGGTGAAGCGGGCGCGCGATCAAGTGGTGGCTGAGGCCGCGTCGGAAGGAATGGCAAGCTACCATGCAAGAGAAACACTGGAAAATGCCGTTGCCGCATTCGTCCATCGGTTTGATGAAAAGTACCCTCGAAAGTCTTGGGGTCGGCAGGAACAAGGCCAGCTGCGCAGGCTGTTTGCATCGGAGAAAGCGCTTAACAGTCTGGTTTCCGAGGCCACCCAGTTAGTTGACTCGGGGGGACAGGTCGCGGACGCCGCGGGAAGTTTCCTGGACCTTTACCCGCACCCAACACTATCAGAATTGGTTCATCACTGCTTGGCGAATAACCTTCGGTTCAAGGCGGCGGATGCCGCGGGATCCGTTGCGTACGTGAAATTGTTTGAGCAGATGCGGAACTACTGTGCGACGCTGAATGTTTCGCCGAGCCGTGAATGGGTGATGAATGCGGGTATCTCACCCCAAGAAGCAGCCATCATGGTCGGTAGTCAAGATCTAACCCGGTAACACACGCTGATGCCTGAAAAGACAGTCGAGTTGGACTCGACGAATCATGGGCAGAGTATTCATGTCGAAGTGCGATCTGGACCGCACTCAGGTGAGTTCTGGTCCGTTCAACTTCGCGGTCCGATCACGATCGGTCGTCAATCGCCGTCACACATTCGATTGCCCAAGGAGCCGGGGGCATCGACCGTGCATTGTCAAATTGAGCCCGACGGGCAGCAGCTTCGCATCCGTGATTTAGGTTCTACGAATGGAACCTTGCTCAACGGAATGTCAGTCCGATCTGGCATTTTTCGGTCGGGGGAAACCATCCTGGTTGGGCAATCTGAAATCGTGATCACAAGTCAGCCGTCGGATGAGGACTTGTCGCCGCGCACGGACGTCCCCGTTGAATCCCGGAGGCGGCATCGCGATCAGGTTGAAGGGGAACAGGACAGCTTGTTTTCAGAAGCCGAGGATGAGGGCACAAGGGTTGCTGTCGCGGGGCCGTCGATACCCGAAGAGGTTGATTCCGGTCAGACGCCGCATTTGAGTCGGCAGCAGGATCCGTCCCCAGCGACCGGGGAAGCGGCGACCGGGGAAGCGGGGACCGCGGAAACGGTCGCCCAAGGCACACAAAAGAAGCAGTCCGACTCGACCTTTGATTCCATCGAACCATTTTCGATTCCAAGAGACTTTGCCAACTACAGGCTCGTCGAGCGGATCGGCCAAGGAGGCATGGCGACGGTCTATCGAGCGGTGCATCGCCGGTCGGGGGAAGTGGTCGCAATCAAGATGATTCGATCGATCGGACAACCCAGCCAAAAGCAGTTGTCGCTCTTTCTCCGTGAAGGAACCCTGATCACCAAACTACGCCATCCCCGTATCGTGCACGCCCATGAAATCGGCTTTCATGACGAACAGCCCTTCTTGGTCATGGAGTACGTTTCTGGAATTGATCTGCTGGCTTTGATGGGGAGTCTCCAAGGAAACGCCCGCCTACGAACGGCGACGTGGGTTGCTTCGCGGCTCCTGCAGGCGCTTCACTATGCCCACGGTCAAGGCATTGTTCATCGGGATGTCAAGATTTCAAATCTCCTGGCGTTTCGCGAGGCTCATCGGTTGCAAGTCAAGTTGGCTGATTTCGGGTTGGCGAAAATCGTCGTTGATTCCGGAATCAGCCAGATCACCAATGAACGTTCGATGCGAGGCACGCTGGCGTATATGGCCCCCGAGCAAATCCGCGAGTCCCGTTCGGTCGGATTCACGGCCGATCTCTACTCCGCTGGCATTTGCCTGTTGCGATTGCTCGGCGGTGAGCTCCCCAAGCCGGCTTTTGAACCCAATGGTGGCAACGTGGCGAAGGTGCTGGCCTCCCTGCAAGGAGTCCCAAAGCCCTTGGCCAGGGTGATCGAGAAGGCAACCAAGCCGGCGATCAACGACCGATATCAGTCGGCCGAATCCATGAACCAAGATCTCTTTCCTTTTCATCAACGCCCCTAAGCCAGTCACGTTCTTGATTCGGTTCCAAAGGTGTTTTTTTCGACGCTTCTCGCCGATCGCCACCACCGAAACGTAGCTGATCCGATTTCACCCTCCCCGCGAAGCGATTGGGAGGGTCGGCCCGCGTTAGCGTGGCCGGGGAGG
>JBCCYK010000041.1:0-32399 GCA_039189905.1 Planctomycetota bacterium | reverse complement strand
AGCACCTGGATGGTCACCATATAGAACTTTAGTTGGCGACGTTGGTATCCGCGTTGCCACACCTCCGCTGTTGGCGAGGCTGCGTTGTGGCAACACGACCAACGTCGGGCACGGGGGGAATGCTATAAGGGTCGGCCCGCGTAAGCGTGGCCGGGGAGGGTATGCTGCAAGAAGAGAATCACGCTCCAAAAAGTTGTACTCGCCCCCTCCCCGAAATCTCGCTTGAGGCTCGATTTCGACCCTCCCTTCGCTGCGCGTGGGAAGGTGATGTGTTGTTGCAACTGGCGAAAAGGGGTGGGAAGGATCGCGTCACGTACCTCAGTCTTCCGCCAACCAGTCCCAGGCACCGTCAACCTCCGATGCGTCGAAGTAACGCAGCTGCGCGGCCGTGAACGGAACACACACCTTTGCCATCCATTCCTGCCAACAGTTCTCGCCGACGAGCGCGATGCGATCGATCTTCGTGCAATGCGTCGTCGCAAACTTGATGTCGTCCCACAACGCGTGCGCGTCCCAGCCTTCAAATTCGTGGAACATGGCAAGCATGCGGACTTTGCCTTCTTCCGCGATTGCCGCATCCACTCGTGGGACAAAGGTCTTGTAATCTTCATCATGAAGCTTGCCCGACATCTTGAATCCAAGTATGCCGGGATGTGCACTGTTTAACTCTTCAATCATTGTGTTTCTCCAGCCCGTGAGTTCGTACTATTCAAACGTGAATCTCGGAGATCTGTTTGCTTGCGATGCCAATCGGACGGTCGACGGGAACCCCGGCGCAAGCCAAGAGCGTGGTCAGCAAGTCTCCTTGATTGCCGCGCACATGGGGTAAGAAACGCCCCGTTTTGATGGAACCCCCACCGCGTCCCGCGATGATAAAAGGCAAGTTCTCGCGAGTGTGTTTGTCCCCATCTTCTAAGCCCGATCCCCACATCATGATGCAGTTGTCAAGCAAAGTACTCTCGCCTTCTTGCAGCCCTGCCATTTTGTTGACCATGTAAGCAAACTGGTCGATGTTGAACTTGGTGATGGCCGCCACCTTTCGAACCATCTCCTCGCGGTTTTTGTGGTGGGTTTGGGAGTGGTGCTTGTCGGTGAATCCAAGCTCAGGATACGACACGCCATTGGGCGTCGATCCGATGTAGGTGCTCACGCGAGTCGTGTCGGTTTGAAAGGCCAAGACCGTCAGATCGCACATCACTTGCATGTACTCGCTGCGTTTGTCCCCCTCGGGAATCTTGACTTCGATGGGCGGCGAGTCGCTTGCATCGCGTGCCGTCGAGCGGACGCCCGCTTTCTCGAGAGCCGCTTCTTGTTGACGTTGTTCGATCGCCGCGATGCGCCGTTCCACCGCTCGTACGCTATCGAGGTATTCGTCAAGCTTTCCCTGATCGTTGCTGCCCAGGGTACGTCGTAAGTCCCTTGCTCCCTCAATCACCAGATCGAGCATCTGTCTGTCGAGCGGGTTGGCGCTGGTCACACGACCGCTTCCCCCTGTTTTGCCGAACAGCCTGTTGAGAACATTGCGGGGGTCGATCTCAGCCGGGACCGGCTGAGTCGGGGAACGGTAACTGCAGTGGGAGTAATAGGCTTCGTGCAGGCCGGCCTGATTCTCCTTCCATGTCTGCGGCATGGTGGCGAGTTCAAGCGACGGCAGGAGGGTGTGCCCGCCAACATAGTTGGCCATGATTTGGTCCGCAGAAATTGCGATGTTGATCCGACTGCGGGTGTCGGCGTCCGGCAGGGTGGCGGTGAGCCACGTCGACAGTTCCAATGCATGGGGCGCACCACCGAACGGCGTGATGGGAACACCGGAGATGCCTTTCATCATGAGGCACTGATCCAGGATGGGACGCAGGGACTCAATCGCGGGCGGCGGCGACGTGAGAAACGAAGCAGAACTCTGTGGCCAGAATTGGTCCATGATCACACCGTGGGGCATGTACATGAAACCGAGTCGCACCGGTGGTTTGGCCGGTTTCGTGCCGGTTGCTCGCACGACCGAGTCCATCCACGGCAAAGCGAGGGAAACGCCAGCCCCTTTTAGCAATGCACGACGGTGGAGGTGAGCGTGTTGTCTCATCCGTTCATTCTTTGATCTGGCGGTGTGTGAACAGGTAGCTGGTGACGACCTCCGTGATCATCGTTCGCACCCGGTACTGATCCTGCTCCAGCTTGACCATGAGTTGATCGATCACAACTTCATCGTATCCGTCGAGCTGTCGTCCTAGAGCGTAAGACATCAACCTTTCAGACAGGTTCCTAGCGATCTCGGTCTTCTTCTTGGCCAACAGATGTTTTAGCTCCGCTGGATTCGAGAACGTCTCTCCGTTGGGGAGCTGTCCTGCTGAGTCGATCGCGGTTCCGGCTTTATTATTGTCGCGCCAGCGACCGACCGCGTCAAAGTTTTCCAGCCCGAAACCGATTGGGTCGAGGACCCTGTGGCAGTTCGCGCACGTGGGTTCTGATTGGTGCAACTCGGTTCGCTGTCGCAGCGTCAGACCTTCCATATCGACCTGATCTTGCTCCTCGAGCTCGGGAACATCGGGTGGGGGCGGGGGCACGCGTTCTCCCAGGATCTGCTCGAGCACCCAGACCCCTCGTCGAACGGGACTCGTCCTGTTGGGAAACGAGGTGCTCGCCAATGTTGCAGCCATGCCAAGGATCCCCCCGCGATTCGGGTCATCCAGTTGGACCCGACGCATCTTGGCACCCGTCCATGAGACTTTGATGCCGTACAACTTGGCCAAGCGTTCATTCAAGAAGGTGTAGTCGCTATCAACGAAGCGAAACACGCTCTCGTTGTCGCGGACAATGCTTGCGAAGAAGAGGCGCGCTTCATCCAGCATCGCTTTTCGCAGACGGATGTCCATCTGGGGATACAGTTCGGGATCAAAGACCTGGTCTTCGAGATTGCCGATCCCCAACCATTGCGCCCCGAATCCGTCGAAGAGCGCTCTCGAGCGAGGATGATCCAGCATCCTTGCGACCTGAGCGCGGAGGATCTCAGGTTCGTGCAACTCGCCTCGGTCGGCCAATTCACTCAGCTCGGTATCTGGCGGCGCTGACCACAGAAGGTAAGAGAGCCGCGATGCCAGCTGGTGATCATCCAAGCGGACAATCGTATCGTCTGACTGAACTTCAGCCGCCGGTGTGATGAAAAGAAACTGAGGAGAAACCAGGATCGCTTTCCACATCAGCGCAAGTGAGTCGGTGTAGCTCAACTGGTTCTCGCGACCCAGATCAAAAACCCCAAGCAATACGTCTAACTCGGACTCCCTAGGAGGACGGCGAAACGCATTCCGGGCCAGAGAACGAGCAACGCCGCGGGCGGTATCCCGCTGATCGTCCGTGGCGGGCGTCGTGGTTCCAAAGAAGCGTTTCTGCGTGTCCGTTGGCGGGTTACCCTCAGGCGAAACCACCTGATTGACGACCTTGTTGGCGATCTCCAGGAACAGCTCGGATTGCAGCGGCGAGATCGAGTTTAGATAGCCTTCCCCCGTGACTTCTTCCGGGAGGCTGTCAGCCATGGATGGGCTCACCCCGTAAAGATCATGCAGCGTGTTGCCGTACTCCACCTTGTTGAGACGGCGGATCACAAAGGGCCCCGGATCGCGTGGAGCCAGATATTTGAGACTGCCAATCGCGTCGATGAACTCTTGACGCTCCTCATCGCTGGGAATCGCGTCGGCGTAGTCCGGCGGCATGTCGTTTACCTTGACATTCGCCACCGCCTTCTTCCAGTGCAACGAGGATGACGCGGTCCCCGGCGTCTTGAGAGCCGAGCGAAGGTTGATTCCAGCCTCCGGACGAGGCCCGTGGCAGTCAATGCAATACTTGTTGACGAAGGGTTCGACTTTCCGCCGGAACGTTCTTTTTGCCTCTTCTCGGAGGGTGGCCTCGTCCGGTGCGGGCTCGTCTGTCTCAGCCCGGCACGGCGAAAGTGGCACGGAAACCAGGAGAACCGCCGCGCTGAGGTGCAACACGCGAGGGCGAAAGGCGATGCGTCCCTGGCTGCCACAGCGCAAATGTGGCAGGTGCTTGAACCATCTTCCATTTCGCAGGCGCGTTTTCATGCTGCAGGTGCCTCGCAAGGACGTCAGGGCCGACGAAAGGGATCGTCATAGCATAGTCTATGCGTTGGACACGCATTCGGTGTCTCGTCGGTCGGCGTGACGACGGCCACAACACAAGCAGTTGAGAGCGGATCAAAGTTGATACACCCCAAGTTAAGCGGGCTGGTAGCAGCGACGTACACACCGTTGACCGAGGAGGGCTGCGTGAACACCGCGGTGATCCCCGCTCTCACGGATCACTTGATTGGCGAAGGGATTCAGGGCCTGTACGTCTGCGGCACGACCGGCGAAGGCATGTCGCTGTCAACCGAGGAACGGAAAACGGTGGCCGAAGCCTATGTTGATGCGTGTGGGGGCAGAGCTCCGGTGATCGTGCAGGTGGGTCACAACAGTCTGGCGGAAGCCAAGCGGCTCGCGGAGCACGCGGGTGAGATTGGTGCGGATTTGATTTCTGCCACGTGCCCGTCCTATTTCAAGCTTGACGATGTGGTGGCAATCGTTGAGTGCATGGCCGAGGTGGCAGGCGGCTGTCCGGACATTCCGTTCTATTACTATCACATCCCAGCATTGACGGGTTCCTCGATTGATTTGGTTACGTTTTTGCAACTTGCTAGCGAACGGATCTCCAATCTCGCGGGACTCAAGTACACCGACACGAAGCTCTATGAATTCCAGGAATGTCTCGAGCTGGATGGTGGGCGCTTCGACGTTGTCTGGGGATGTGACGAGATGCTGCTCGGGGCTCTCGCCACTGGCGCTAACGCCGCCATCGGAAGCACGTACAACGTGGCCGCTCCGCTCTACACGAAATTGATTTCCGCGTTTCTCGCTGCGGACCTGAGTGAGGCGAGACGCCTGCAGTCCTTGTCCGTCAAGATGATTCGCATGTTGAACCAGTTTCCATTTCATGCGGCGATGAAGGCGGTTCTGGGAATCAAAGGCTTCGATCTTGGAAGGTGTCGTCTTCCTCAGGGCGGTTTGACATTGGACCAGACCCAAACCCTGCAGAGCGAGTTGCAGACGATGGGCTTCTTTCAATGGGCGGGTTCAATGGGAACCAAGCACGAGAGGTAAGATGAGGCGGTGCTCGGATACATCGAATGCGGCCGGATCTCGCGCGCTGAAAGCGCCGGTGCCACGTGGGATCACCGTTCTCACTTTGGTGTTCATCTTGACGGTGAACGCTCTGGCAGACGATGCCGAATTCCTAGACTGGAAGGAACTTCCCCCGCTGCCGAACGAACTGGGCGTCGCAGGTCCGTTTGTTGGCGTGCACAACGATGCGCTGATCCTAGCCGGCGGGGCCAACTTTCCGCGGCCGGTCTGGGAGAATGGGAAGCAATGGGTTGACGCGATCCATGTCCTGGTAAAGACGGACACGGGACTGGTTTGGAAGGACGGTGGAAGACTGCAGCGCCCCACTGCCTATGGAGCCGCTGTTTCCACTCCCGACGGCCTTGTGTGTATGGGCGGCAACGACGCCGCCGAGACCTTCGACCGCGTCCTACTGTTGCAATGGGATGCGGATACGGAAGAAGTTGTCGTGAGCGACTATCCGCGTCTTCCGAAGCCATGCGCTTTCGGAGCCGCGACCTTGGTCGGAGACGTGATTTATCTGGCGGGTGGCCAGAGCGGTCCGTCCTTGGCCACGGCGATGAAGAATTTCTGGGCACTGGATCTTTCCAAGAAGGACCTTCCGAATGAGTTTCAGTGGACAGAACGGGAACCGTGGCCGGGAGGATCCCGAGCACTGAATCTCACCGTCGGTCAACACAACGGCTACAACGAATGCGTCTATGTGATCAGCGGCCGGCGTCAAACCGGCACGAATCCCAATGAGGTCGCTTTTCTCAATGACCTTTGGGAGTTCACACCCGACAGCGCCCAATGGCGGCGACGGAAGGATGTTCCACGCTGTGTCATGGCCGGGACCGCCGCCTCCGTGGGGCAGAGTCACCTGCTCGTCCTGAGTGGTGACGACGGGTCGCTATTCTTCGAAGCGGACGAACTCCGAGACGATCATCCTGGGTTCGCGAAAGACGCGCTTGCCTACCACACGATCACCGACCGATGGATGTCGGCGGTTCCCCTCCCAAGCAACCAAGTGACGACGAACGCTGTCGATTGGGGTGGCGCCATCGTCATTGCCAGCGGTGAAGTTCGACCGCGGGTTCGTTCCCCCAAGGTGTGGCGGGTCGCGACCCTCGGGTCCGAGCGTGAGTTCGGGATGGTCAACTATGGGGTTCTGATCACCTATCTCATCGCTGTGGTTGGGGTTGGTGTCTACTTCACGCGAAAGAATCAAAACACCAACGATTTCTTCCGAGGCGGTCAACGAATCCCGTGGTGGGCCGCGGGGTGTAGCATCTTCGCCACGATGCTCAGTTCGTTGACCTTCACCGGCATTCCTTCGAAGGCATTTGCGCAGGATTGGGTTTACGCGATTGGCAATTTCATGATCCCCGTGGTTGCCATCCTTGCAGTTTATGTCGCGATGCCGTTCTTTCGTCGCATCGATGCCACTAGCGCGTACGAGTACCTGGAGCGACGGTTTAATCGAACGGTTCGTCTTTTTGGAAGCACCAGCTTCATCTTGTTCCATGTGTTTCGCATGGCCGTCGTGCTATCGCTGACCGGATTGGCGCTGGCGGTCGCGACGCCGCTGAGTCCTTTCCAGGCGGTGCTGTTGATGGGCATCCTCAGCATCGTCTACTGCACGATGGGTGGCATCGAGGCGGTCATCTGGACCGACACGCTTCAGACGGTGGTCTTGCTGGGCGGTGCGATCTTGGCGCTCGCGTGGCTGATCGCGGGTGTTGATGACGGTGTTTCGGGCCTCCTGTCGTCGGCGTCGGATGCCCAGAAATTCCAGTGGGCGAACCTTCATTGGGACCCGATGAATTCCCAAGTGGCCTTCTGGGTCATCATCGTCGGGGCGATCGCCCAGAACACCTCGTCCTACACGGCGGATCAAGCCGTCGTGCAACGTTACATGACCACGGTGGATCAGAAGCTCGCCGCTCGCTCCATCTGGACGAATGCGGTCTTGACCGTCCCTGCGACGCTGTTGTTCTTCGGAATCGGAACGGCCTTGTTTGCCTTTTATCAGTCACACCCCGAGAAACTGGATCCGACAATCACCACGGATCAGGTTTTCCCCTTGTTCATCGCTCGAGAGATGCCGATCGGGGTATCGGGGCTGATTGTCGCTGCGGTTTTTGCAGCCGCTCAGTCGACGGTCTCGACAAGCATGAATTCGACGGCAACGGCTGTCGTCACCGATTTCATGCGTCCGTGGCATGTGTGCAAGTCGGAACAGAGTTACCTTCGCGTCGCCCGATACAGCACGTGCATCCTTGGTTTGGCTGGAACGCTCATCGGTCTTGTCTTTGTCGACCCGGAGATCAAATCATTGTTCGATGAGTTCATCAAAGTCGTCGGCCTGTTCATCGGAGTGCTTGGCGGCCTGTTTGTTCTTGGTGCCATGACGCGCCGCGCGAACACCACCGGCGCGCTGGTGGGTGCATTTGTGGGTGCGACCGCGATGTTTTGCTTGTGGCGTTACACGGAAGTCAACGGCTATCTCTACACCGCCAGTGGCATCTCGGTATGTGTGCTGGTTGGCTATGTCGTGAGTGTTCTCACGGGACCACCCAACCAGGATCTCTCCGGTTTGACCATCTACACGTTGCATCGGAATTCCGTTGTTCAGGTAGATGCCGCCGCCGCCTCGAAGGTCTGATTCCTCACGCCGTCGACTTCAAGTCTGATCATCTAATGATGGAAGCCGGATGCTTCGGCGCCAGCCATCGAAGGACTCGATGAGCGTTTCTGCAAGTAGTCGATGGCTTGTTTCATATCCTCGAGTAGCAGGGAAGCGAGGTCGCGGCTGACCCCGTGTCGGACGAGGATTCGCTGGATTGGGAGGTCCTCCACGTTGGCCGGCAAGGCGTAGGCGGGGACTTGCCAACCGCGGCAACGGAGTCGGTCTGCAAGATCATAAAGGCTGAAGCCCGGATGTTCTCCATCCTTGATCTTCCAACACAAGGCGGGGATTCCGGCCTCCATCTGGCCGCCGTAAATGATCTCGAACGGACCCAGCTTGCTGATTTCATCGGATAAGTACTGAGCGGTCTGGTAGCACGCCGTGTGGACCTTCCGATAGCCTTCGATGCCAAGCCGCAGAAAGTTGTAGTACTGGCAAACGACCTGACCACCTGGCCGGGAAAAATTCAGGGCAATGTCACGCATGTTCCCGCCCAGATAGTTGACCCAGAAAACGAGGTCTTCCGGGAGGTCTTGCGGTTCTCGCCATACGATCCAGCCAACGCCCAAGGGCGAAAGCCCGAACTTGTGACCGGAGGTGTTAACGGATTTGACACGCGGGATGCGAAAGTCCCATTCCAAATCCGGCGCGCAGAAAGGAGCAAGAAATCCACCGCTTGCTCCGTCAACGTGCATTCGAATGTCAAGGCCGGTTTCTTGTTCGAGCTGATCCAGTGCTTCCGCAACGGCTTTGACGGGTTCGTACTGACAGGTGAAGGTGACACCGAGCGTGGGCACGACACCAATGGTGTTCTCATCACACCTGCTGAGCACTTCCTCTGGCGTCATGATGAAACGATCGCGTTCCATCGGAATCTCACGCAATTCGATATCCCAATACCGAGCGAACTTGTGCCAGCAGACTTGAACGGGACCGGTCACGAGGTTGGGCTTGTCAGTGGGTTGACCTGCTTCCTTGCGCTTCGCCTCCCACGCCCGCTTCATCGCCATCCCACCGAGCATGGCCGCTTCGCTGGAACCCGTCGTGGAACATCCGACGGTGTTGGCCACATCGGGGGAATGCCAAAGATCCGCTAACATGCGAACGCAGCGAGCTTCGATCTCTGCTGTTTGCGGGTACTCATCCTTATCGACCATGTTCTTGTCCATGCACTCGTCCATCAATTGATGGACTTCCGGCTCGGACCACGTCTGGCAAAACGTGGCCAGGTTTTGACGTGAGTTCCCGTCAAGCATCAGCTCATCGTGAACGACGGCGTAGACGGCTCGGGGATTGTGTTCCCGGAGCGGGAACTGGTTCTTGGGGACGTCCAGCGAGAGCCCAACGGAGGCGTAGACGTCATCGTTGGGATTGCCGGTGAAATTGCCGCCTTGCGGGTCTGTCATCTTGAAATCCCTCGAGGTAACTCAATGCTTGGTTCAAGCTCAGGCGACAACCCGCCGCTGAGTTCGAAAAGCTTCAAACCATCCACGGTCTCGGCAACATCGTGAACTCGGATCACGTGAGCGCCAGCGGCGGCGACCGCGAGCGACACGCCCAACGTTGCGGCCATCAAGGAAGATGGGGCCACGCCGTCGTCGCGGCGAATCTGTTTCTGGATGAAGCCCTTGCGTGAGTGGCCCACCAAGATGGGACACGGCAATCTCATGAAACGCTTGGTCGCGTTCAACAGAGCGACGTTTTGTTCGTGCGACTTCCCGAACCCGATGCCAGGGTCCAGACAGATCGCCTCCGGGTTCAGTCCCTGGGAAAGGCAGAACTGATAACGGTCCTGGAGATAGCGCTCAATTTCACCCACCACATCGTCGTAGTGGAGGTCGTCCTGCATGGTTTGGGGTGTGCCACGCATGTGCATCACGCAAACACCGGCTCTTGATTCGGCGGCCAGTGTTGGCATGGCATCATCGCCTTCCAGTCCGGTGACGTCGTTGATGATCTCGGCGCCCGCTTCCACGGCCTTGCGAGCGACAGAGGCCTTGGACGTGTCAATGCTGATCGGAATGGTGGACTGGGTGGCGATCGCCTCGATCACCGGGACGACGCGCGATGCTTCTGTTTCCGCATCCACGGCTTCGCTGTAGGGACGCGTGCTTTCACCCCCAACATCGATGATATCGACTCCAGCGTCGACCATCTGAAGTGCCGCTTCCGTTGCGGATTGAACGACAACCGTGCTTTGGTTGGTCGTGTGGCGACCCCCATCGGAGAAGCTGTCTGGCGTCACATTGAGAATCCCCATGACCAAGGGCCGCTGCCCGATGGAGAGCGTTCGCCGAGAGGTTCTCCATGTCGCGCGAGCAGTCTGCGCGGCTCCAGCGTCCGCATCCGCGTTCATGTGTAGCGAACGTTTTGGTGCTCGGGCTCAAAGAAGGCTGGCAGCAACGAATCTACACGGAGCAATCCTTCCCGGGTTAATTCAATACGGTCATCCTCGACCGTGGCGAGTCCCTCCGCCACATAGCGTTCCCAGACATCGTTCCATTTATCCGTGATCGAAACACCAAAACGTGTGGAAAAGTCGGCGGGCAGCAAGAAACCGCGTTTGAGCTGAAGCACCATCTGCCGGATTAGCATCTGCTCTTCCGTCGGCACATAGCCACGCCCCAACGGCAGGTGCCCCTCTTCGATCGTGCCGAGGTACTCCTCCATCTTTGGCAAGTTCTGGTAGTGAGCGCCGCCGGCGTGGCCAAAACTGGCAATACCCGTCGCCAGCAAATCCGCGCCACGCCACAAGTTGTCGCGGTAGGAGAAACTGACTTTGCTGGGATCCTTGATCAAAGTGTACGCGCTGCTGACGCTGTAGCCGGCTGCGCACAGCTCGTCGAACGCGAAGTCCACCCAGTCACGCTTTGTCTGCCAGTCAGCGACGGGACTCTCGGTCTTATTGCCCAGGATGTCTTGGCTGTAGACCGTGTTGAATGGAAGCTCCATTTGATAGATCGTCACACTCTCCGGTGAGAGCTCGATCGTCTTGGCGATGTTGTAACGCCAATTCTCCCATGTTTCGCCCACCATGCCCGCGATCAGATCGATGTTGACGTTGTCAAAGCCCGCGGATTCCACCCATTCCCATGCTCGATAGACTTGATTGGAAAGGTGAGCGCGGCCGTTTTCTTTCAAGAGCGCGTCGGTGAAATTCTCGACTCCCAAACTCAAACGAGTCACGCCAAGCTCCTCGCGAAGTGTTTTTACTTTGGTTTCGCTCAGCGTGCCTGGTTCGCATTCGAACGTGACTTCCTCTGCCCCGTCCCAAGTGATGTGTTCGCGAAGGCGATCGGCTAACTTGGTGAGCTGCTTGGGTGAGAGGAAACTGGGCGTGCCACCGCCAAAGTAGACGAATCGGAAGGGGCGATCCCCCATCACCGGCAGTTCGCTGACCATCGAGATTTCGTTGCACAAGGCATCGACGTAACGCTGGACCTCGGGGGCCTTCACATCAGTGAAGACCTTGAAATAGCAAAACTTGCAGCGTTTTCGACAGAAAGGGATGTGCAAGTACAAGCCAAGGGGTGTGTCTTCCTTGGGCGGCGCGTTCATGCTTTCGCGAACATGCGGCAGCGCGTCCGGTGACCATTGGCTGTAGGGCGGGTAGTTGGAGATGAAGTAGCTGCCAACTTCGGTCTTGGTGCTGCTGGTCATGATGCCACAAGGAGTGAGTCAAAGGGAAAGCGGGTTGGCACGGAAGCGAACGTGTTAGGAACCTGACCCCGCATTTCCCACGAAACATCTTACCACGCCACGATCGTCGGTAATCACAAGGCTTTCCTTGAGCACCGCGGGCGATGCATAGAAAGAACCACGCACCTCGTACTGCCAACGCAGTTCGCCCGTTTTCAAGTTCAAACGCGACAAGACGCCATCGGTGCTGGCGATCCACACATCGTTGCCCACGATGAGCGGCGAGGCGTCGGCTTTCTTGCGTAGCGTGTAACGCCATTGGTGTTCGCCTGTTTCGCGATCGATGGCGTCGACTTGTCGATTGCTGCTCGAAACGACCACCCGATGCGGCCCGAGGGCAGGGCTGTTGCGATACTCTTGCGTCCTCTCGGGATCCTCGTACTGCCAGACGGCTTCTTCGCCGCCGATCTCGAACCGGAACAACACGGAATCCATGATGGGTAGAAACACGGACGTACCGTCGACGGCGGGTGTGCTGCCGGTGGGGCCACCCAGAGGCACCACCTCACCGGAGGCTTTGCCTGTCAAAAGGTCCACGACGTGGAGCGCGCCGTCACATCCACCCAAGAATGTTTTTCCATCACCGATGGATGCGGCACAACGAATCTGATCGTTCGTTTCGTACGTCCAGGCGAGCTCGCCATCTGCCAGTTCCAGACAGTAGAGTGTCCCATCCTGACTGGTGGCCAGAACCCGCAGATGGGGTTCATCCGAATTGGCAAGGAACAAGGTGACGGGAGCGCTGATTTCGCCACCGGTTTCGTACTTCCAGCGCACCGTGCCGTCCGCGGGGTCAATCGCGTAGAGATAGCCGTCAACATCTCCCAATAGCAGCGTGGGACCAATGGCTTTTCGCAGCGTCGCCAACTGCTCCGCTCCGACGGGCGTACCGACCCGGGGCAACTGGTTTGTGACGGAGGCGGGGTCGAGCATTTGCGGCAGGTACATGGTCGGTGACGAGATGAAGATGGTGTCCAATTCGACGCGCCACTGCGATTTGCCGTCCGAGAGGGCGAGGGATTCCACGCCGCCCATGGCATCCGCGACGTACACGGATCGGCCGTCGATGACCGGCGTCGTTTCGATCGCTTCTTTCGTTTCCACCTCCCACGCGAGGCTCAGATTCAAAGGTAGTTGCCCGGTCACGTAGCCGGTGCCTCCGGCCGAGCCACGCGCAAGCAGCCAGGTGCTGTCGGCCGCGTGGACCTGGATGCTGTCGCCGGCGTTCATGCCGTAGCCGATCAGGAGCCAGCAAAACGAACCCAGGACGCGTGAACGGGCTCCGTGGCTTCGGATTCGTCGTTCCAGTTGCGGATATTCCATTGGGTCACTCGCACGTTCAGTCATCTTTCAATCCTTGGCTGCGGAGTCATTCTTGGCGGACGCTCGCATTTCATCAGGTCATCTCATGCCGGCGGCATTCTCGTACTCAACCGTGACTAGTATACCTGTGGTGGAAAATGTTTCCCCATCCACCGAGGGTGGCGTTGGACCGCAACGCGTCCCTCCCTCCACGACTGACTCCGACTCGCCCCATTCCAACACGCCCATGATTTGCGTCAGTCTCGGCCGCGCCCGCCACCAGAGAATGATCTCCGAGCACCAGTTCTTGGCCCAGCAAGGTGCTGAGCTGGTGGAATTACGTCTCGATTACATCACCCGTTCGGTCAGCCTCAATCGATTGCTGGACAATCGGCCCTGTCCGGTCGTGGTCACCGTTCGGCGCCGCGAGGACGGGGGACGGTGGTTGCGCAGCGAACAAGACCGCTTGATGCTGCTCCGCAGTTCGATCGCAGAGGGGGTGGAATACGTCGATATCGAGGCAGACGTGGCGGCGCAGATCCCGCGCTACGGAAACACAAAACGCATCATCAGCTATCACGATTTCAACAGCACGCCGGAAGAGCTCGACGAACTGCACGCTGCAATGGCGGAGGAGGACGCTGACATCGTGAAAATCGCCACGATGGCGAATTCGTTTGAGGACAACGTGCGCATGATCAAGTTGGTCGCGAACGCCAAGATTCCGACCATTGGCATCTGCATGGGTGAGATCGGCATGATCACTCGGATTCTCGCCAATCGGGTTGGTTCACCGTTCACATATGCCACTTTCAGCAGTGACAAGAAGATGGCCCCGGGGCAGCTCAACTGGAAGGACATGACGGGGGTCTACCACTACGATTCCATTACCAAGGATACGAGCCTCTTTGGCGTCATCGCGGATCCCGTGGCGCACAGTCATTCTCCCTTGATTCACAACGCCGCCTTCATGGATGCCGGACTGGACGCACGCTACCTTCCGTTCCGCATTCCCAAGGACGATCTTCAGACCTTCATGAATGCCTGCGGCGATATTGGTGTGGAAGGCATCAGCATCACGATCCCGCACAAGGAAGCTTCGCTCGAATATTGCACTCAAGCGGAAGCGAGCGCGACCGGGATTGGGGCCATCAACACGATGGTCTTTAACGGGGACGATCGTCTTGGCTACAACACCGACTATCGGGCGGCGATGGATTGCATTGAACAGACCCTCAATCTGGAAAGGGGCGCTGACAATTCGCTGCAGGGCAAGACCGGGTTGGTCTTGGGTGCTGGTGGCGTCTCACGAGCCATCGCATGGGGCCTGCGGCAACGACGCTGTGACGTCGTGATCAGCTCACGCACGTTGGAAAGGGCGAAGATCTTGGCTGCCGAGATTGGTTGTCGCGTGATCGAATGGGACCAACGCCACGATGTCAAATGCCACTTGCTGGTCAACGGGACTCCCGTTGGGATGCACCCCGACGTGGATAGCAGCCCGTTTGACCAGTCCTATTTGAACCAATACATGGTGGTGTTCGACACGGTCTATAACCCCGAGAACACGTTGTTGATCAAACAGTCCCTTCGGAAACAGGCCCGCGTCATCACGGGGGTCGACATGTTCGTCCGACAGGCGGCTTATCAGTACAAGTTGTTCACCGGGCAAGACGGACCCTCGGATCTGATGCGAAAGAAAATCAAAGAGGCCACCAATCCCGTTCAGATTCAGTGAGTCTCTGGTTGCGTTCAGCGAGAGGATTTCGGATCGATCTATGACGACGGTCTCGTCCACGATTCGGCGGGGATGGGTGACGGCGGCTGACGCCGATGTATCGGCTGGGATTCAGCCCCAAAGGCTAGCTAGTGGGACTTCGGCTCAGACCGTTGATGACGGGCTTGCCGTCCCGGATACGGCTTTCGGTTTGCGAACGCTATCATGAGGACGAAATGCCCGACTCCCCCAGGAGCGGGTTCACTCCCCACGGTGATGACAACGCTCTTCCTTCCTGATTGCGAGCGGCCCCTCTACGAAGCCCTTGTTTCCAACCAAACCCGCAGGGATTGCCTCACAGGCGAAACCGCTGCGGGTCGTCCGGTTTCCTTGATCGATGCGTGACGACAATCGGAAACGAGTTTCTTGAGGGCCCCCCGCGGTTTTCGGGTGGGAAGCGAGATTCGGTGTTAGGTTTCAACTGACAACCGGATTCCAGCCACTTCAAGGAGTGATCCCGCAGATGCTGATGCGACAACCGTGTCCTGACCTTCAGTTCGCCTACAGCGCGCCCTACGGCGCACAGCTTACCGAAAATGGAGTCCAATTTTCGGTCTTCAGCCGCAGCGCGACGGAGATGCGTTTGCTCCTTTACAACCGAAAAGGAGATCGTGAGCCCGCCGATGTGATTGACTTTGATCGGGATGCCGATCGGTGGGGCGACGTCTGGTCACTGAACGTGCCAGGACTCGAAGCCGGGCAGATGTATCATCTCCAGGCCAGCGGGCCTTGGGACCCTGCCAATGGGCATCGCTTCGATAGCAGTGCACGTCTCATCGATCCGTATGCCAGCGCCCTTGCCGGGACCTACCAAACCAGCAGCGATGGTGTTGTCCGTCCGCCGAAGTGTGTTGTGGTGGACCATGCCTTTGACTGGGAAGGTGACCGACACGTTCGTCGCGACATCAGCGAGTCCGTCATCTATGAAATGCACGTGCGCGGGTTCACAAAGGGCCGCACCGCGCGGGTGAAGAACAAGGGCAGCTACCTTGGCGTCATCGAAAAGATCCCTTACCTGCAATCGCTCGGAGTGACGGCCGTCGAGCTGATGCCCGTGCACGAGTTTCCCATTCGTGATCCACTGGGACAGAAGCTAGCACGCCCGAACTACTGGGGTTACGACCCCATGGCCTTCTTCGCGCCGCATCGTGGGTATGCGGCCGACTCCGCGCCCGGAGCGCAGGTTCGTGAGTTCAAAGAGATGGTCAAGGCGCTTCATGCCGCGGGCATCGAAGTCATCTTGGATGTTGTTTTCAACCACACTTGCGAAGGCAACGAACACGGCCCGACGATTTCATTCAAGGGGCTCGAGAACCAAGTCTATTACATCCTGAGTGAAGGCCAGCATTACTGCAATTACTCCGGTTGCGGGAACACCTTCAATGGCAACCATCCCGTTGTCCGTGAGTTGATCTTTCACTGTTTGCGGCACTGGGTTCACAACTATCACGTGGACGGTTTCCGGTTCGACTTGGCGAGCATCTTGAGCCGCGACCGACACGGGAACCTGGTGCCCAACCCGCCCATGGTGGAATTGATCGCCGAGGACCCCATGTTGGCAGATACCAAGATCATCGCGGAGGCTTGGGATGCCGCCGGTGCTTACCAGGTCGGCAGTTTCGGCAATCATCGCTGGGCGGAATGGAACGGACGATATCGAGACGATGTGCGTGGCTTTTGGCGTGGTGACGGTGGCACGCTCGGAGCCTTGGCCACCCGCTTGGCCGGGAGCAGCGACCTGTATCAACATGCGGGTCGGCCGCCATTTTGCAGCATCAACTTCATCACCAGTCACGATGGTTTCACCATGAACGATCTGGTGTCGTACAAGGAAAAGCACAACCTCGCCAACGGCGAAGACAACAACGACGGTGACAACCACAACATCAGCGACAACTACGGTGTCGAGGGCCCAACACGAAAGAAGGCCATTGCGACGATCCGCAGTCAACAGATTCGCAACATGCTGGCGACGTTGTTGGTCAGCCAAGGTGTTCCGATGTTGGTCAGTGGTGACGAATGCCGACGCACGCAGAAAGGCAACAACAACGCCTACTGCCAAGACAACGAGACCTCCTGGTTTGATTGGCGTCTTGTTGAGAAGAATGCGGATATGGTGCGGTTCGTGAGCGGATTGATTGAGTTCCGCAAAACGCAGCCCACCGTACGGCGACGTGAATACTTGACGGGTCAGCCGGTCGATGGCCGGATGGTGCCGGACGTCAGCTGGTACGGCGAGGACGGCGATGCCTTGGATTGGAGTCAATCCGAGCTGGCGATGATGGCCTACATCGCAGCTCCCGCTCGGGCTGACGACCCGGAAGGGCTCGGTCGCGATGTGATCCTGATGTTCAACAGTACCGGCGACAATCGAAACTACAAACTGCCGGAGATCGGTCGTGGGATGCAATGGTCCCTGTTTGTGGACACCGCGGGGACGCCCCCCAACGACATCTATCCCGAGCTGAATGGCCCCATGCCCCCAAGCAACCGCTTGATCGAAATGCCCCGTCATTCGATGAAGATTTACGTTTCACAGACGGCATTGTCGTAAAGGGGCTGCCGTCCGCCCTGACGACACTCCATAGACGATTTGGTACCGTAAAGCGGGTCGAGGAATTGGTTCCTCGGCCCGCTTTTTCTATTCCCCGCAGATGAACAAAATCATGGTTCGTACCGCCTCGACGATGTTGCCCCTGGGAACCGCCGCGCCCGACTTTTCGCTTCCCGAGACCGACGGTGGCACGGTTTCGCTGAACGATTTCAAAGACAGCAAAGCGCTGTTGGTGGTGTTTTTGTGCAACCATTGTCCGTACGTCAAACACGTCGCCGAGCAACTCAAGTTGTTGGCCGACGACTATGCGGCGAAAGGTGTCGCCGTCGTCGGTATCAATAGCAACGACATCGAGGCTTATCCCGACGATGACTTTGATGCTATGAAGGCCGAGAAGGCAGCACGCGGGTATGCGTTTCCCTACGCCTTGGATGCGAACCAAGCGGTCGCGATCGCCTATGGTGCCGCGTGCACGCCCGATTTCTTTCTGTTTGATTCCGGTCACAAGCTGGTCTACCGCGGGCAGCTGGATAGCAGTCGCCCCAAGAGTGGTTTGCCCGTCACGGGAGAAGATCTTCGCGCTGCCCTGGATGCGGTGCTGGCGGAACAGAGTCCACCCGCTGATCAGCGTCCCTCGATCGGTTGCAACATCAAGTGGAAGCCCGGGAACGAACCGCAATACTTTGTTCCCGAAGGCATCAAATCGTGAGATGCCTGGTGGTCATCCCGGCACGGTTGGCATCGACGCGGCTGAACGAAAAACTCCTGCGGCGCGTTGGTGGCAAATCGATCCTGCAGCACACCTATGAATCGGCGCAGCGTGCGTCGATCGCGGATGGCGTGTTGATCGCGGTGGATGACCCTCGCTTGGCGGCGGAAGTCGAACGCTTTGGAGGTGACTGTCGGTTGACAAGCCCGGAATGCCAAAGCGGGACCGACCGAATCGCTGAGATTGCCTTGCTTCACGAAGACGTGGATGTCTTTGTCAACGTCCAAGGAGATGAACCGGAGATCGCACCAGAGACCATCAGCCAAGTCGGCCAGGCTTTGTTGGCGAACGCGACCGCCGATATCGCAACGGCGGCCTGTCCCATTCGTACGCAGGAACAGGTGGAAGATCCCAATTGCGTGAAGGTCGTCACAGGATCAGATGGCAAGGCGCTGCTTTTTTCACGATCCCCGATACCTTACGCGCGGGATGGGATCACGCCGGGGCTGTTTAGCTCCGATCCGCCGGTCTTTGCGATGCACCTGGGAATCTACGCTTATCGTCGCGATTTCCTGCTGTGGTTCGCGCAGCAGCCACCCTCCCGCTTGGAGCAGACGGAGCGATTGGAACAGTTGCGTGCTCTGGAAGCTGGGAAAACGATCGTGGTGACAAACATCGACGAGTCCACACCGGGGATCGATACCCTAGAGGACTTTCATGCGTTTGAAGAACGCTATCGCAGTCGGGAAGGTGCGCCATGATGACCTTGATCGCCGAACGTCCCTTTATGCTTTCGCTGATGTTGGGTGCCTTGGCGGGTGCGCTGATCTATGGGTGGCTGCAAACGGGGAAAAGACCGGTGGCCATCGCAGGTCTCATCGCCTTGTTGTTCATACCGCTGGTTTGGTGGGTCTCCGATTCCATTGTCACCGACCGAGAAGCGATCATCGCTGTGATTCATGAAACAGCCGATGCGGTGGAGGCGAATGATCACGAGCGGGCACTCAAAATCATTGGTGATCCCGCGACACGGCAACAGGCGGGGATCGAACTGCCGCGTTATGAGTTCGTGCAAGCGGACGTGGGTTCGATTCGCGAGATCGTGATTCTCGACGAGCGATCCCCACCCCAGGCTGAGGTGGACATGACCGTCAAGGTACACGTGAGCGAGAAACGGGGTGCGATCAAGAACGTGAAGGTGCCGCGAAGGCTCAACCTTATCTTCGAGAAACAGGGGAGCGGCGACGCTGCGAGATGGGTTGTGGTGGCTTATCAGCACATGCCCGTGATCGGGAAACCAGATGCCTACACAACGCAACCCGTGCGATGAGTGATCCCCTTCCTTCTGGCTGTTTGATCACGTTGGACGGCATTGACGGTGTCGGCAAGTCCACGCAAATTCAGAAGCTTGCGGATCGACTGCGATCCATGGGGCGTGAGGTCGCCTTGGTTCGTGATCCGGGATCGACGGAGATCGGGAAGCGTTTGCGTGCGCTGCTGCTGGATTCGGATCTCAACATGCACCGGCGAACCGAGGCGATGCTGTTCATGGCGAGCCGTTGCGAGATGATCGAACAAACCATTCGTCCAGCCTTGGCGTCCGGAACGGTCGTGATCTCGGATCGCTTCTTGCTGGCAAACGTGGTCTATCAGAGTGTTGGCGGCGACGTGGCAGCGGATTCGCTATGGGAGATGGGACGAATCGCCTGTGGCGGACTCGTGCCGGATCTGACGCTCTTACTCGATTTGCCTGTGGATGTGGCTTGGTCCCGAATCGAAGAGCAACAGGACCGGATGGAATCGCGTGGCCCGGATTACCTTTCTCAAGTGCGTGACGCGTTCTTGCGAGAACTCTCCAAGACGGGCGGTGATAGCAAGATCATTGACGCCGCGGCTTCGGTGGATACGGTTGCCGAGAACATCTCAAAGGTCGTTAGGGAGTGGTTCCGATGCAAACGCTCGTGAAGCTAGGATTCATCTTGCTTCTGTTCGTCACCGTGAACGTGGCTTGTGTCGTTCTGGTGTTGAACTATCGAGATGGCGAACAACCTAGCAAAGGTGTCCCGCGCGAACCGATCCGCTTGGCTCCCGAGGATCAACGTGTCACGGCGCGACCCGTCTTGCCCCCAACAGTCGCGACTCCAGCGAATGTTCCCGTTTCAATGGGAGGGGAACGGGAGCGTGATTGGTCGGGTGGCGGTAACACCGAGTTGGCATCGCAAGAGCGCGCCACGATCGAGTTGTTTCGAAAGACCTCCCCTTCGGTCGTTCACATCACGACTTCGCAGGTCAAACGCGATTTCTTCACCATGGACTTACAAGAAATCCCACAGGGAAGCGGGACCGGGTTTGTTTGGGACCGGCAGGGGCATATCGTCACCAACTATCACGTGATCAGCAACGCGGACGTGGCTATGGTGGCGTTTGACGACCAAAGCACGTTTCCTGCCAAGCTGGTTGGACGCGCCCCTGATAAGGATTTGGCCGTGCTGCGTGTGGAGGTCCCCGCTGAGAAGTTGCGACCGATCACCGTCGGAACTTCTTCCGATCTAGAGGTGGGTCGCATGGTCTTTGCGATTGGCAATCCATTCGGGCTCGATCAAACATTGACGACCGGCGTGGTCAGTGCGCTCGGCCGCGAGATCAAGTCCCAGAGCCGCATTCCGATCAAAGACGTGATTCAAACGGATGCAGCGATTAACCCTGGGAACAGTGGCGGCCCTCTATTGGATCGAATGGGCAGTCTCATTGGCGTCAACACGGCGATCTTCAGTCCCTCCGGTGCGTACGCTGGGATCGGTTTCGCCATTCCGGTGGACACGGTGCGCTGGGTGATCCCCGAGTTGATCCAGAACGGCAAGATTCAAAAACCTGGCATTGCGGTGTCGTTGGCGAGTGAGTCGGTTACCAAGCGCTTGGGCTTGCCCCGAGGGGTTTTGATCTTGGATTTGCCCCGAGGCAGCGCGGGCTTGGATGCGGGTCTGCAACCAACACGTCGCAATCGCTACGGTGAGATCCTGCTGGGTGACATCATCGTGGCCGTCGACGGGAAGCCGGTCGAATCGCCCGGGGATCTCATTCTGATCTTTGAGCAGTATGAGGTGGGTGATCGCGTTGTCCTGACCGTGATTCGCGAAGGTCAGAGGATGGACGTCCTGGTGCGACTGCAGCTCTTGGAAGGCTAAGAACCGACTTCGAATTCTTGCATGCCCCCTCAGCCGGACTAACCTGCAGATAAGAGTTTCCTGGCTTCACTGGGCTGCCCCATGCCGCATCATCTGTCGCGAACGCTGAGTCATTCGAGGAATACTCGACCAAGACGGCTCCGTTTCGAGAGCCTTGAACATCGACGCGTTCTTGCCAACCTTGCCTTTGGTGTGGCGGTGTTCGAAGATGGTCCTGACGATTCGACACCCGGTGTTCGCTTCGATCCTGCTACTGACTTGATCGAAGTCGGTGACACGTTTTGGGTTGGCATTCTGGTACAAGATCAACGCGCTGGACAGAACCAGACGCCGGGTGTGGTGAGTCTCCCCATCAACGTTGATTGGGATTCCGATGTGTTGAGCCTGACCTCACCGTCCACGGACGGACTCTCCGGTGCGATGGGACCGTTGGATATCGGCGCCGACAACCTCTTGATCACATCGCGGTTTTCTCAGAGTCGGCTTCTAAGCAGTTTTTCCGAAACTCCGTCTGGTACCTTCGATTTTGTGGGGTTGCAGGGGGGCGCGTTTCCAAACGCGCAGCTGGGACAAGCCCTTGGGCAGACGGCGCCAGACTCCAACGCGACTGACACGGGCGCGTTGTCAGGACAACTCTTCAGCTTGTTTCGAATGTCGGCGAACGCGGAGACGGAGGGTACTCCCATCACGATCCAGCTCGCCGGCGGCGCCTCGGTCGCGGATGGGGATCGAATCGACGCGGTTGTTCCGATCGAATCCTTTCTGACCGTCGCGGCGAACGACGTCACCAACGCGGTTCGGGCGGCGCTACCGATTGCGACAGACGGTGAGAACGCGACGCTCACCGGCAGCGTCTACGCGGATGTGGATTTCGACGGGCGGTTTGAAGCAAATGAGTTTGGCATCCCGGGTGTCGTGGTTACGCTTCGTGATGCAAACGGTGCCACGGTGTCTCGAACCACGACGGGTCCCGATGGCGGGTATCGTTTTGTGGACCTGGCACCGGGAACGTATCGCTTGGAACAAACCCAACCCGATGGTTTTGCCGATGCCAGCATCGCGGTCGGTCGTGTGTTACCCGACAATGTCACCACGGGAACGGCGGACGGCTTGAGCGGGATCAACAGCATCAACTTGGATCTTGATCAGTCGGGCGTCGACTATCACTTTGGCGAGAGTTTGGTCGACGTGACGAAACGCATGTACCTGTCATCGACGGATCCACGGCAGGAGTTCTGTCTCCACGTCGGAATTCGGTGTGGAGCGATTGAAGGCACGGATGGTGATGATGTCTTGACGGTCAGACGCGCATCAACCGGTCTTCTCATTGAGTTTGACGGTCGGCCACCTTTGGCGATTCCAGCGGATGCGGTCGATCAACTGTTCATCGATCTGGGCGATGGAAACGACACCGTTTTGTTTGACGACGAGGTCGTTGGGAGCATCGCCGCGAACGCTTACGTGGAAGCCAACACAGAACGGTCCGTCGTGTCATTGCACCGCCGCAATGACAACGGTGTCGGGGGCCAAGTCGCGGTCAGTGTCTTCGACGCCGCGTTGGTTTGACGCATTTGTCACAGGTCGGGCTCAGAACAGGCTCTCGGACTCATCCTCGTCGTGGATCGACCAGTCGGCCCACGGGATGGCGGTTTGGACGACTCGGACAAGGTCATCGGGCAACAGTGGCCCCATTGCTTCCAGCGGCGCGATGAACACGAAGCTGCCTAAATCGGCGACTGAGTGTTCTTGAGCCGCTTGGTTTGGAACGCCGAGCAACACCACCGTGCATAGCTCGTGTTCGAGTGTGGTTTCGCCGTTGTCGTCGCCAATTGAGTCCGTCTCCGATTCGCTCGCGGTCAGCGGTTCTTCGTCGGAGACGCGGATCGGTTCCACCACGTTCTCGCTTACAACGGTGTCCGCGGCCACCGCGAGCAAAGAGGGTGAAGTGGGTTCTGCCAGCGTGATCGACACGTCTTCAGTGGTCGAATCGAAGTCAGCGATCTGCGTTGGTGCGGCCTCGACGATTTCGTAGGAAAGTGAACCGAAGGAGATTTGCTTATTCGACCATGATGCGGCACGCTCTGGACTGATGGCGAACCGCGAAGGGGACAGATCGATGGTACCCCGCCCAGAGCGTTCCGCCGTGATACGGAACTGCATGAACGATTCCAGCTGGCCATCGCCGAGGAACTCGTGGGTCAGAGCACTTCCCCCATTGCGTCCCCGAAGGTCTGTGATTGATCCCGTTGCATTGTCGAGATCGCCACCACGCCAGTCCGGAAGGCGTTCGCTCACCTGCGTCTCTGGCGAGAAATCCGACTCGATCACGTCCATTAGCGATGCATCCCAATCCACGTTGGTTGCAACCGTACGTAGGCCGCGCTGGAAGGGATGATTTTCCTGAACGCGGATCTCGAGCCAATACGACTGTCCGGATTCGAGAATGCTGTCGGGGATTGGAGCGCCAGGTCCATCCGAATCGTCTTCCAGAATCCGCAGCTCCAGATCGGCGTACGCCAAGCAGCGGCGCGATTGCAAGGGCTGCATCTGAAGCCGACGACGACGATTGGCGTGACCGCTTCTAGAGTTGGATTCTGACGCGCGAGCAAACATGAGCCATCCTTGGCTTGGATGCGGGCCTGGGGGTCTTCGGCGATCAATAGGATCTGCCGACGGGGCGCTTCTTCGACACCTGTGGCCTTACCAAACTTGACAGAAATAAGTCAAGATTCGTCCGTTTTGTCAGAAAAGAAGCGATGTCGCAAAGACTTCGTCGCGAGCCACTTGCTCACCGGAGCCCCGCGTGGAACTGCCGCTTTCACGCAGCGCGCTGTCGACCGGTTGAATCCAAGCATGGGCCTCGGCGACGATCGGCGGCGTCGTGGAATCGGCTTTGGGGTCGCTCGCCAGCGCCGACTGAATCGTGACCTTGCGAATCGAATCACGGATGCTGGTATCGGGGACGAAGACGATACTTCTCAGCGTGGTCGCCGGATCCGGAACCGAAGAAAGATCGATGACGAGTTGGGGTCCATCGACGGAGTCCGAGGGCACAATCGCGGGGTCCGCGGGCACCTCGAAGCGATCTGCGCCTGCCGCATCGAGCAGTTTCACGGTCAGAATTGGAAGTTCGCGGTTATCCGCCGCAAACAGCTTCATATCGTCTTGGACGATTTGCGAGGACGATGAGATGAGCCCCAGACTGGAATCGATTCCAGCCGAATCGCTGGCATCGAGATCCAAGATCATCTGCCTCCGAAAGCCGATGCCCTCGGTGATGACACCCGCCACTTCCACATTCATGGGGCCGTAGTCGCCAAGATCGATGGATCGTCGGGGCGCCGTGTCGTCGCCATCCCAGTCGCAGACGCCGACAAGCTCCCCGGTGCCGTTCTGGCAAATCGCATTCACATCGCTGGTGCGATCAAACAAGGGATCGCCCTCACCGAGTTCGCCTGCCGCATCATCCAGAAGATTCTGCAATCGGTCCAGATCACGATTGTCAACTTGGCCATCGTAGAAGATATCACTGTCAAACGTGGACGCCCCTACCAGACGCACGGGCAACTCTGCCAACGTGGTCTCGGTCGCGCCCACGTCTTCGACTCGCACCACAATCCGATCGCTTTCAACAAAGGTATGCGTCGGCGTTGTCTCGCCGAACCATTGAGGCGACTGAACGCGAACGCCGTTGGCACTTTCGGGATCGCGAATCGCAGGGTCGTAAATCAAGAAGAACTCTTGGGTCGTTCCGGCGGGAACGTTGATGGGCAGGTCGGCGGCGGAAATCTCGGTTAGCAGGTTGGAATCGTTTGGATCGACCGTGTAGACGTGAACGTAGTCGGCTGCCGTTGCTCCACCGAGCACATCCGCTGCGATGTTGTCGAACAAGCCAATCGACGAAACTTGCTTGTCGATCGCGGTGATGCGTCGGTCGGCATCCGCGGGTGCGACGACTTGGAACCGCTGGAAAGCATCCGTCGCGACTCGATACCGCTGAGCTTGGTCACGAAGGGATGCATCGAACAACGAGTCGTCCGGCATCTCGTCGACCAAGTCCGTGTATTCGTCGGCGGGTCGAATCAGCGGCGAGTACTGAAACAGCCCCAGGTTTGGCGACTCCGCAAGGTCGGTCGTTCCGATGAGGCTCTGATCTGCGACCAGCGTCACTTCCCCGCCAAAGGTCTGCGTCGATGCAACACCACCGGCTTCTTGTCCAACGTCGAGCAAGAGAGGATAGGTTCCGGGCGACACATCGGAGATGAGGTACTGTCCGCTCCGATCTGTTACCGCGGCGGGCTCCGTGATCGGATCCGCAATGGTCAATTCGCCGTCCCCGTCGACATCCAGGAACACGATCTGACCAGGACGCGGCAATTCGTTGGTATCCCAAACACCATCCTGATCAACATCGTTCCACACAAACCCGGACACGTTTGCTAACCCGGGTGCTGGAGTCGTGATGCTAACATCGTCCGAGATGGCTAGCGGCCCACTGACTCGAAAGACGTTGAGCGGCGTGATGAACTGTACGGTCTGCAGCGGAGCCGTTGATAGGGTGACCGTGTTGTCCGAAGGATCCAACTCAGGGGTTTCGCTCGTCACTTCCGCGCGATTCACGATCACCTGGCCGCCAGTCGCATCGTTGACCGTGACCGCGATCTGGATGTTGGCAGAGGCGCCCGCCTCAAGTGAACCAAGGTCCCAAGTGAGTGCTTGACCATCCTGTTGCGCAGGGGGTGTGCTGCTGACGAAGGTAACACCGTCGGGCAAAGTATCCACGACGGAAACCCCGGTTGCCATGAAACCTCGATTTCCCGAGACCACCTGATTCGTCACGCTTAATTCGTAGAGCAACAGGCTGCCTGGTAACGGATTGGCCTCATCAGCCGTCTTGGTGATCCCCAGATCCGCGACCGCGTCGCATACCAAGCCCGTCTCGACAAATGCTGTGTTGTTATCGGTGTTGGCGTCAAACTCGTTGGCCGATACGGCCACCTCGTTTCGTAGCACCTCATCCATGCAGTTGAGCGGATCGTCATTGGCATCGATTCGCGCGACCACGGTTAGCGTGCGCGTGTCGCCCGGTGCAATCGGCGCTAAGGCCCACTCAATGGACTGGGGTCGTTCCGGATCACGCGGGTCCGGCGAGACAGCGCCGTTGGGACTGATGGAAACGATCGAGGCACCCAACGGCAAGGTGTCGATGACGGTGACGCCCGTCGCGCTCGTGACCGATTCAGCCGCGTTGGCAACCTGGATGGTGTAGGTGAGTTCGCTATCGTGTGAGACGACGGTCTCACTGGCCAGCTTGGTGACACTCAAGTTCACGTCGCCAACGAGCGTCTGTTCATCGTCTTGGTTGTTATCAGGATCAGAGTCGAGTTGATCGCTCGTCACCGCCACGGTGTTGGTCACCTGGCCGGGAAAACCTACGCCGTTCGGGAGTCCGGCAATGACGTTGAGAGTCAGTGTTTCGCGTTGACCAGCCTCCAGAACGGGTAGCAACCAGCGAACCGTACCCGGATCGACTACCGTGAATCCGGGCGTTGACCCTGCAGGATCAAACGTGATTCCGTCCGGAAGCGTGTCCTCCACCACAACATGGGTGGCGTCACGGGATGACAGATTCGCAACGTCGAGGGTGTACGCGAAAGCCGTGCCGGAGATCACCGAATCAGGGCCCTCCTTGTTGACCGCCAGATCAACACACGCGATCGGCACCGAAACCTGGTCCGCATTGTTGTCGGGATTCGTATCGAGTTGGTTTGCGCTGACACGGACCACGTTGTTGACGCGGTCATCGCATGCCCATTCGCCAACGGTGGATGCAAGATTGGGTTGGACCACCAGCTGCAAATCCATCATCGCGTTCGCTGCGATTTCGGAGATCGTCCACGTCACCGTGTGCTCGTCAGGGTCGTAGACGCCATCATCACTTGCCGACACAAACACGACGTCCGGCGAAAGCGGATCCACCACGATGACATCCGTCGCCGCCGTGGGCGAACTTGCATCATTGGTCACGGTGATTTCGTAGTTAAGTTCGATCCCGGGTTGAAAGACGTCGTCGTCGGCGATCTTCTCAACGCCCAGATCGACTTCGTTGGGTGACAAGTCCGCAACGTGGACGATCACGACGTCGTCGACATACCATCCTTCTGGATCGATCCGGACCGGATCGCCCGAATCGAATTCGAAATCCACCGTGATCGTTTCGCCGGCGAAGGCCGAGAGGTCCACAGTCGCTGTGATCCAGTCACCTCGCGATTCGATGAGGGTTCCTGAGGCTCGATCTCGCACTGCGACTCGCGTGCTTCCGTCATCGACATACACCGTGACAAAATCACGATTGACTTCCGGGCGCGTATCAAGCAGGTAGCTGAAGCTCAGCACGGATGTCCCGTCGGTTGGCAGGGCAATCTCTGGCGACGAGATCACTCCCCGGTGATGCGCGTCGACGATGTAGTGACCACCGCCGCGTGGATCTTCGAAGCGACCGTAGTAGAAAGCATTGTTGGGGCTGTGATTGAGTTGTTCATCGAGATGTCGACCGAGCGACAAGTGCCAGAACCCTGTGATGTCTCCGCCATCGTTGTCGATCGTGAATCCGTGGTTGCCAACTTCAAAGTCCGCGTGAAAGATCTGGGTCACATCCCCGGTCATCAAACGTGGATGAAACGCGATGTCGCCTGTGACACCGCGTTCCGGTGGTTGTGTGTCGACCAGCATTCGCTCTCCCGTGGCGGGGTCAATGGTGAAGAATCGACCGAGGTGTGATTCCGCTCCGTAGAGAAGACCTGAGTCAGGATCCGCAGTCAGTCCCGTGGTGAAGGCGATCGGGTTGGCGTCGATGATCTCCATGGAACTCAAGATGGATCCATCCGCAGGATCGATTTGATGGAGGGTCGGTGGCCGCAAGCCGCTGGTCTGACTGACCACAAAGACGGCCCCATTGGCATCTGCGGCAATGGACAGATGCTCTCGCAAGCCGGTGTCCCCGAGCAAGCCAACGTTGCCGTTAACGGGATTCACGGTAACCAAGCGTCCCGGCCCGAATCGCATGTCGGAGGGACCGGTGATTCCAATCACGTCAGCCGAACCCGGTAACGCGGCTAAGTCACCAAGATGCACTGGCTGACCCGACGCCTGGGCAGGCACGCGACTCCCGCTGGCCAACAAGACGCTGGGACGAAGGAGTATGTCGCTCCCCGTGTCCGTGTCCACAGACGCCACCAAGGCACCCGCTGAAGTGAAGGCCAGGCCCGTGACGCCCTCGGCGAACTCACCACCGATCTGTTGAAGCGGCGTCGTTGGCACGACGGGTGACACCTCTCGATCAGCCACGTCGATCAGCGAGAGTGTTCCGTGATTCAACTCGCTTTCCGGCGGCGAGTCGATGGCGGCGACCAGGATGTCCCCGGCTAAGAGCTGGCGATCCTCTAGCTTCTGGAATCGCAGGCGATGGGTTGCCCTAGGTCGACGTCGATCTCGCGAACTCGTTGGCCGAGTCGTGGAGAGGACCGAAGGATTCATGGCAACACCCAACAGGAATGTGAAACTGGGGCCGCGCGGAGCGCCTCCCAACTTGTTCCCGACGGAACCGCTTCATCCTATTTGCGCAACCCCGCGAGGGGACGGTTTCTGGCGGCACAAAGGGGAAAATGAGAGCGACCGGACCCCTGTCCTGGCGATTGCGGAGTCTGGTCAAGACGTGGTGACCTGGGTGGTTGCGAGGACACTTTTGCTTGCGGGTTGGGTGCGTTGACCTTCTCCGTGACGCTTGGGGTGCTCCCCGCGTCCGGGTTAACGTGAAACAATCGCCTCACACGACGAACACCACACCGCCCAAGAGTCTCTGCACGATGAGTTTGCCGGAAGACCTCTCGCGTATTGAATCCCTTCGGCAGGAAATCCGTTTTCACGATCGACTGTACTACCAGGAAGCCACGCCGCGGATAAGCGACCTGGAATACGATCGCATGATGGCGGAACTGGTGGAGCTCGAAGGGAAACATCCCGAAGCCGTCGCACCTGATTCTCCGACGCAGCGCGTGGGTGGTGATGTGGTCGATGAGCTGGTTCAGGTTCCCCACCGCGTTCCGATGCTCTCGATCGACAACACCTACAGCCAAGAAGAACTGCGGGCCTCGATGGCGCGGATCGAGAAGACGCTCGATGGCGAACCCGTGGTTTGGATCATGGAATACAAGATCGACGGGGTCGCCGGGTCCATTCGTTATGAGAACGGTGTGCTGACGTTGGGGCTGACCCGCGGGAATGGCTCCGTCGGCGACGACATCACCCACAACGTGCGGACGATCCACGATTTGCCGCTTCGATTGCCGAGCGAGCAACCTCCCGCGGTGCTCGAGGTGCGTGGCGAGATCTACATGACCGGGGAGGACCTTGCGGATCTGAACGTTCGTCAGATGGAGGCCGGGGCAGAGCCCTACAAGAACACGCGCAATGTGACTGCGGGAACGATTCGCTTGTTGGATTCGAAGATCGCGGCCTCACGCAAGCTCAGGTTCTTTTGCCACGGGAACGGCGAACTGAACGGGCTGTCCGATGGGGAGGGAACGATTGCCAGTTACCACCGGTTTCTCAAACACGTTTCCACGCTCGGCATCCCAACGACACCCCACGTGGTTCGTTTGAGTTCCATTGATGAGGCCATCAAGGCTGTGTCCGACTTGGAAACGGAGCTGCCCGAGTTGCCCTTTGAGATTGATGGCATCGTTTTCAAAGTGGATTCGTTTCAGCAACGCGAGACGCTGGGAACACGCAGCAAGAGCCCCCGCTGGGTCATCGCCTACAAGTTCGAGCGATACGAGGCGATCACTCAAGTGCAAGACATTGACGTGCAAGTGGGTAAAGCGGGGACGATCACTCCGGTGGCACACCTACAACCGGTCAACATCGCAGACACCACCGTTTCGCGGGCGACGCTCCATAACGCGGACGAGATCGAACGTCTGGATGTGCGTGTGGGTGACACGGTGGTGGTCGAGAAGGCTGGCAAGATCATTCCCAAGGTTGTTCGGGTTGAGAAGCACTTACGAACGAGGGAGCTTCCGCCGTTTCATTTTCCTAAGGTTTGCCCCGCCTGTGATGCCGTCCTCCGGCGGGATGACGGGGGTGTCTACATTCGTTGTCTCAGTCCGACATGCCCCGCGCAACTTCGTCAGCGTTTGATCTACTTTGGAAGTCGAACGGGAATGGACATTGACGGTTTGGGGGAGGAAGTGGTCGACCTCTTGCTCAGCAAACGTTTGATTCGGGGTTACGCGGACCTGTACCGGTTGAGTGTCGAGCAGCTGGAAACCCTGACCTGGCCGCGACTGCGAAAAGGGAAAGCAGACGCGGACGTGGAAGTGCAGTTTGGCAGGAAGAACGCGGAGAACCTGGTTGCTGGAATCGAGGCCAGTCGCGAACGCGGTCTCGCACGGGTGTTGTCAAGTATCAGCATCCGGCATGTTGGACCGCGTGTCGCCAAGCTGATCACCGCGAAGTTCTGGAATCTCGAGATGCTATTGGCCGCGAAAGTGGAGGAGCTTGGCGAGATTCACGAAATCGGCGAACGCATCGCTGAAAGCGTGGTCGAGTTCACTGCCGTTGGTTCCGGACGTCAGACGCTGCTTGACTTGCAGGAGGCTGGGGTGCTCATGCAGGACGATGAACCGGAGGAGATTCCGCCGGATCAAACACCGCTGGCAGGGAAGACCATCGTGGTGACCGGGACACTGATGCATTACAAGCGAGACGAGATCAAACGTCTCATTGAAGCCCTGGGTGGGCGGGCGAGCGGTAGCGTCAGTAAGAAAACAGATTATCTGGTTGCGGGAGAGAAAGCGGGTAGCAAGCTGGCAAAGGCCAAGACATTGGGAGTCGAGGTATTGACCGAGAGCGACTTTCGGGATCGGTTTGCACCCGAACAGGAGGGGTGAGGTCAGGCGGGCGGCCACAACCCAGCAAGCATGGTCTATGATGCGATGCGATTCGACATCGTTTCGCTTCGATTGGTATGACACTCTGATGAATGACTCTCAGCTTGACCCCGCTTCAGCGGCACCGGGCCCCGTGGGCACCGGTGGCTCCCGCATCATCACGCTTCTGTCCGTCATGATGTTCTTGCAGTTCTTTGCTTGGGGCGCCTGGTTTGCAACGCTGTCCGCGGCAATGGACACGAACTTGCTGGCCGCGTTTATTGGCGGTGCCTACGAGGCGGCACCCATCGCGGCGATCTTCGCACCCCTGTTCTTGGGACTCGTGGCGGACCGCTTCTTTGCGTCAGAGCGGGTGATGGGTGTCCTCATGGTCGTCGGCGGTCTGATCATGCTCGCGCTGCCTGGCATCGCCGAGCAGGCTTCCACGTTTGCCAGAGAGTCAGCTGATTCCATGCGTGCCGCGGGCACGTGGGATCCCAATACCTTTGCCGAGTCGCAGGCGGCAGAGAACAGCGCTGGCAAGACGTTGGTTTGGATGATCCTGGCTTACTTGCTTTGCTACATGCCCACGCTTGGATTGGGAAACACCATCGCGTTCACGCACATCCCCAGCCAAGACCAGTTCCCCAAGATTCGTGTTTGGGGAACGATTGGCTGGATCGTGGCCGGGTTAACACTCGGCGTCATGGGTTGGTCTGCGACCTACAACATTTTTTGGTTGGGTGCCATCTGCTCGCTGGCGTTGGGCGTCTTTTGTTTCTTCCTTCCTCACACGCCACCCCCGTTGAAAGGCAAGCCGATGGACCTTCGGTCATTGCTGATGGTGGATGCGTTTGGTCTGCTCAAGCGTTGGAACTTCTTGGTCTTTGCGATCTGCTCGACACTGATCTGTGTCCCACTGGCGTACTACTACGGGTTGACGGCAACGTATCTCAATCAGACGGGTTTTATGGAACCCGGTGCGACGATGACCATTGGGCAGATGTCCGAGATCATCTTCATGTTGTTGATCCCGTTCTTTTTCCGTCGTTTGGGCGTGAAGATGATGATCTTGATTGGGATGGCGAGTTGGGTGATTCGCTACTTGCTGTTCGCTTTTGCGGCGCCCGATCAGGTGACTTGGATGCTCTTGTTGGCAGTCGCCCTGCATGGCATTTGCTATGACTTTTTTTTCGTGACCGGTTTCATGTACACGGACCAGGCTGCTCCGAAGGCGATTCGCGGCCAAGCGCAATCGCTGTTAGTGTTTCTAACACAAGGTGTGGGCATGTTCTTTGGCTATCGCATCATGGCGGGCGGGAACCTGTTCGGGGGAGGAAAAGGCGCTGCCAGCAAACTGGCGCCGCGACCTTCTAATGCCTGAACGGTCTCAGTCAGAAACGGT
>JBCCYK010000040.1:0-32771 GCA_039189905.1 Planctomycetota bacterium | reverse complement strand
GAAACGATCTGCCAGCGAGCGACCTTGGCCGTCGAACGTCAACGGACAGGTCATCACAACGAAGTGGGTCCAAATGAGACCGAAACGTCACGACAGCGATATACTAGGGTCGGCCCGCGCAAGCGAGGCCGGGGAGGGCCAGTCGCAAGAAAACAATTGCGTTCTCAAGACTTCGTGCCCATGCCCTCCCCGAAATCTCGCTTGAAGCTCGATTGCGACCCTCCCTTCGCTGCGCGTGGGAGGGTCAATTGGGTGGCGATCACCGAGAAGTGTCGAAATGGTTGGTTTTTGCGACAGGGTTCCCATGCGAGGTGCCTTCCCTTGTGTCGCCACGAGCGATTCCCAGCCAATTTCTCTCCGCACGATGCCGGTACCTCGCCATGTCCGCTGTCACAAACTCGCACGATATCGCCGCAATCAATCCACTGCCGGTTTTCCCAGAACGGGTTTCGGTTGCCGAGTCAAAACGCAACGCGAACTCGCAACCAGTGCAAGCGATTGCCTCAGCAGCGGGCACTTCCCGCTACCAAGCCCGACGGATCCTGCGGGAGCTTAAAACTTGCCTGATCATGTCGACCGTGATTTGCATGCTTTCGATGACGGTCTGCGGTGTGGCGGGACTGCTTTCGGTCAGTTCCTCGGTTGCCTTTGTATGCGGCTCAATCGTCGCCTATGTCATCTCATTTGCGGAGACTTCCAAAGCGATCTTGGCCTCCCAAGGAGCGACAACACGCCGGTAAGTCGCGATTCTGCCAATCCGCCACCAATCCTCCCAAGAGGGAGGTTCCCACGGATAGACTGGGTGGTGCATGGCTGGCGTCGCGTGAATCGCCGAAATGCGTCGACTTGAATTCTCACGAAACAAATCTCGGACCCTCCGCGATTCGGATCCTTCGCGATGCCGTCTGCCAAACAGATCAAGCTCGACGACGAGGCGCTTAAGAAATTCGCCGAGGGGCGATTCAATTCGAGAATCGAATCCAAGATTGCCGTCGCCATCGAGCAGTCGCCCGAACTTCAAGAACGACTGGCGGCCGTTTCGAGCGATGGCATGCTGGATCGAGTGCGGGCAATCGCCTCCCAGAGTCGCGCCGGTGATGAGGTTAGCCCGACCTCAATGCCGGCTCAGGCTTCGAGCACACCCCATCCGTCGACCGGCAAACGTCTCATCAAGGGAGTGCCCAAGGAGTTAGCCGCATCAGAGGATTACCAGATTCTGAAGGAACTGGGCCGTGGCGGGATGGGGGTGGTGTACTTGGCCAAGTACCTGCCGATGGATCGTCCGGAAGTCCTGAAAGTCCTCAACGCTCAGATGGTCCGACGGGAATCGGCGCGCCAGCGCTTCGTCACCGAAATGAGGGCGATCGGCAAGTTGAACCACCCTTCGATTGCCACGGCATACCAGCAAGTTCCCCTGCAGACTCAGCTGGTCTTTTCGATGGAGTACGTGCCGGGAATGGACTTGCACAAGTTCATCGCCAAGTATCGCCCGATACCCATCGCAGCGGCTTGCACGATCGCCAGCCAAATCGCCGGTGCGCTCCAGCACGCCCACAAACGCAAGATGGTCCACCGCGACATCAAGCCGTCCAACGTGATGGTGTTCAAGGAAGACGGTCAGCGGCAGATCAAGATCCTCGACTTTGGATTGGCCAAGGCAACCAGCGAGCACGAAGCGGTGGGTCTGACCGCCGACGGCACGATGTTGGGCACGCCCGAGTACATGGCGCCGGAACAGGCCCTCGACGCGGCGACGGCTGATATCCGCGCCGACATCTACTCGCTCGGCTGCACGCTGTATCACATGCTGGTGGGTCGCCCGCCGTTCACCGGAACGTACCAAAGCGTCCTGATGTCGCACGCGACCAAAGAAGCGGACTACATCAGCTTGGAGCGAACCGACGTGCCGGTGGAGCTATCGGAGATCGTCGCCAAAATGATGGCCAAGGAGCCGAAGAAGCGCTACCAAACGCCGAACGAGGCCGCAGCCGCGCTGAAACCCTTATGCGGTGCGGCCCAAGTCACGAAGACTGCCAAACCAAGCGATGCCAAGATTGACACAGCAATCGATCTGGCTTCACCCAGCCGCGACACATCGATCGAAGGCCCCAGTGATCTCCCAGTCGAGCCGGTGCCGCAAGCCGTCCCTGCTGCAGAGGTCGCAAGCAAACCATCCGCTAGCGTTGAAGATCGGCTCGCCGATCTCAAGGTGCAGCCTCGAGTCAGAAGGAAACGAAGCCAAACGAGATCAGGAAAACGACGGGGCAGTGCAAGGAGGAAGAGAACACCGCGAGGCCTCCTCATTGCGGGAGGTATTCTTGCCGCCCTGCTCGTCTGGGCATCGGTCGTGTTGCTCAAGACCGACAAGGGCACACTGATCATCGAGGGTATCCCAGAAAACGCGGAAGTGCTCATCGATGGTGAGCGAGTCGACGTTGTCGTGGATGGAAAGACGATGACGGCAGAGGCAGTGTTAGCCGAAGGCGAGCATCAGGTTCGGGTGACAATCGACGGAGGCGTTGTCCAGGGACAAACGGTCTCCATCCGCAGTGATCGCGAAACCAACCTGCTTTTCCGTCAAAGCGAAACAAGTGCTGGTGGTGCTCCCACGAATGCAATGCCGAACATGACTGCTTCGCAAGATGGCTGGCGTCCCATGTTCAACGCAAACGACTTCTCAGGCTGGCTGCATGACCCGGATTACTGGTCCATTTCCAATGGCGTGGTGGTCGGCAAACGTGGGCAACAAGAGAGCCAGTCGCCGACTTACCTCGTAAGTCAAACTGTTTATCAAGACTTTGAGGCAAAGTTCAAAATCAAACTTGTTGGTGACGCATCGGATTCGGGATTTCTCTTTCGCAGCATCCTGACTGACGAGAAGGCTCTAATTGTCAGCGGGCCTCAGTACAACATTCTGCAAGGCGATTGGGGATCGCTGATGATGCAAGGATCGAGCAAGGGCGGGCTCAAAGGTGGCTCGCTACAAGACGCGGATCAGGCGGTTGTGCGATCACTCGTCGTTCCAAATGATTTCAATTCAGTTCACGTCACTTGCCGAGGTAAAGACGTTGTTGTGGCTCTCAATGGAACAAACATCATCGAGGGCAAATTCGAAACGATACCGTCCGCTGGAATCCTTGCTTGGCAACTTTACAAAGGTCCAGACTTTGACGTTCATATCAAGGATGCTTATGTCAGGGCAGCACAGGTCCCGAACGGAAGCCCTCTCACAGATGAACTAGAGAAGAGAAAAGTATCTGACACGAATGGCATGCTGAATGAGGCGGGGGTCACCGTCGACAGCAGGCGTGTAACCGAGCAACAGCCTGAGGAAACGGTCGTCGTCCCAGAATTTGAAGGAGCTGACAAGCGCTTTCTCGAAAGCCTTACCACGTTGATAAAAGCTCAACCCGAACTGTACTACTGGATTGTTCCAAATTTTGCGGGAGACGATGGAATTCGTGGGACCCGTTTCTCTTATGCAAATGCACCCAGTGGGTATCATCCTGAAATCCCGGATGAGCCATTTCGCGACAAGTTGCTGAAGCACTTCGATGGAAATATCTCTGCCAGAGCTCGCGAACACGCAGCGCAATTAGCTGCACTGCACAACAAATCCCTGCCAGCCTCGAACAGGCCTCCGTCGCAAAACTCCCTCGGTCGAAGACGGATTGTCGTTCCAGCAAAGTCTTCGGGTGCTACTCTTGGCAACCTACGAAAGGGGCAGATCATTATCATTTCCCACGTCTCTGGTGAATGGGGATACGGCGGCCAGATGAAGAAATCGACTGTCAGCCCCGATGTCTGGCATCTATCGCAGTACCTCACTGCTCAGCTAAGTACTCCAGGCGGGCAGACAATCACGTTGCCAGGAGAAACCGCCCAATGTCCTTTCGTCTACAAAGTCTTTAGTGACGGAGAGCATCTAATTTCAATGAACGATGGGAAGAAAGAAGATAATGTGGGGGACGTTACCTATGACGTCGAGGTTTTCAACTCAAAACCCGATTGGCTTGGTGGCGATTTTGTAGCGACCACCGAGAACTTGATTCAGAACCCGGGCGCGGAATCCTTTGATGAGTTTGCGAACATTCATAACTGGAATTTGCTGACGGGACGCATGCTGGCCAGTACTGAGATCTATCGCCGTAAGATCCTCAACGGCAAAGCAAGCTTTGCGTGTGGTTCGTGTTGGAAGGCGATTCTGAGCCAGCAGATCGACTTGAAGCGGCATCAAGCCACTTTTTCGGCGGGAGAAACGGTCGTTCGATTGAGAACATCTGTCAATACTTACAATCAACCGATTGATGATCGCGGTTCTGTGCGGATCGCCGTTTACGACGAGAACCACCGATTGCTTGGGAGCCGAGACTCAGGCTATCGGACGACGCGGAATAAGTGGCGGCAAATTGAGAACCATTATCGGATCCCCGTGAATGCCAGATTCTTGGAGATTTTTCTCGTTGGGCTTCGTCCTGCCTACAATAACAATGACGTAGCTTTTGATGATGTCTCGGTCGAGTTGGGGCGACTGAACGATCAAAGTGGTTCTGCTTCGCCTCGTGGACTGGAGCTGATCAAACCGGCAGTCCCACGAATTCAATGGTCGTTTAACGAACAGTCCGAGCGACGCGAGTTGTTCTCGGATCCGATTGCTACTGAACGTTTCCAAAGCAGTGATGTGAGTGGGCAGAGCCTCCGTTTTTCTGATGGATCGGACGCGGTTACGGCCCACGCACCTATGAGGATCACAGGGTCATCACCCAGAACGGTTTCGTTCTGGGTGCGTCCCAATCAGCCTTTTGGCGATGATAGGAGAGTTGTTTTTCGTTGGGGTGATGAGAGCCATACCGGATCAAAATTCGCATTTCTTGCCTCATCTACGGAAGTAATGATTCATTGTCGCGATCAGGACTTCAAAGTGCCTTATGCGATCATCAATGAGCAATGGACTCATTTCATGATCGTGCACGATGGGCAAGCTATTCACGTTTACGCGGATGGGAAACGAATTGGCGAGAAGGGTTCAACGTTTCTAGATACTGCCGAGACTCCGATCACTCTCAGTGATGGCGGAAGTGTGAGTTTCTATTCTCCGTGGCGTGGAGAAATTGATGAGTTCGAAGTCTATGATCAAGCCTTGGCTGACGTGCAATTACGGGACCTCGGTTTGAAACATCATCGCTTCGATCTCGTGGAAAAAACGAAGGCGGCTACGGAAAGACTCGATATGTTTGCACGACAAATGTCGTCTTTATCAGATCCTGGCATATCCTTGTTCAATGGTCGCGATTTGACAGGTTGGCAAGGGAGCATTCAATGCTGGTCGGCGGTGGACCGCGAGCTTGTTGGTATATCTGGATCAAAGGACCGAATCCCGATCGTTAGCGACCAAGAGGTGGCGGGTGACTTCGAATTGCGTTTCGAAATCAATGGCACGATTAGCAATGGGGGTGTCAGATATCGCTCCAGCAAAGCCAAATCATCTGCCTCTCAAGCAATTGAGTTTGACATCGGAAATGGACGCTGGGGTAGAACAGGTAATATCTGGAGCAGGCCAGTCGTTTCTCGCGTTGGTCAGAAGGTCATTTTAGCACCAGGCGGAGTCAGATCCACAACTGCTTTGCCAACACTAGAAGACAACAAGAGCAAGACCGGGATTTCGCAAGAAGGTTGGATATCTTGTCGCATCATCTCTACGGAGTTTGGCATTCGACATTACGTAAATGGTGAACTGGTTGCCGAAGTGTTGGATCCGTACCGAAGATTGACACAGACGGGTTCAATCGAACTGGCAACGATGAGAGGGTCGACGATTGGTCTGCGATTTCGAAATTTAATTCTACGGTCCAAGCGATTGGAGCGGTGACGGGCTTCGTCCAACTATGAACACCACTGCCATCAGTCTGCTGGACTGCCTTTGGCGGTGAAGCAACCGAACGTGACTGGCAGCGGATGCTGTTGATCTACGCGATGAACAGATTGGCCAGAGTCAGTTCAGCGGTTGGTCGACAACGCGGGCTGATCGAATCATGTTTGCTTGCGACTTGGTGTTGTTTGTATCCGTCGCCGTGCGGCTCCGTGTACATGTGGACGCAGCTTTGCTGCACATCGACAATCCAGTATTCCGCGATGGACTGGCGGGCGTAGATCGCGAGTTTTTCGCCGCTGTCATATGCGATCGTCGAATCAGCCACCTCGATTAGCAACAACACATCGGCGCCGCTTGGATGCCGGTCGGCGTACCTGCCGGGTTTCAACCAAGTGACATCCGGTTCCGGCCGGCTGTCATCGGCAAAGATGCTGTTTTGCACGCGGACGACAACGCCAGACCCAATAGTTGACTCCACCGACCAGCGGTTGAGATAGTCGATGTAGTCTTCGTGGATGGGGCCGGCGGGATTCATTTCGCGAAGTTCACCGTGGATGAGTTCGATTTTCTTGGCAATCCCGACGAAGGCACCCCGTTCAATCATTCGGTCGTACTCTTCGGAGCTGATTCGTAACGTCGTGCTCATCGGCGTGCATTCCATCTAACAGGCGGGTAGTTCCCTTAGATTGTACGCCAAGGGTGGCCTCACGAATCGGTGTTAATTGGGGAAGACGGACCGAGTACGGCCGGTCAAGAACGGGCGAGACCCTTTCGACCGAGTCTCGGTTAGCGCGGCAAAGACGCCTGCGTCCAGGAGTTTGGAAACACAGAGGCACGGAGATCACAGAGTCCTATCTGCGCGCACTGCTCTGTGGTCTCCGTGCCTCCGTGTTTCAACCCTACCGGCTGAGCTCAATCGCCAAACACCCCAATCCACGCGGTTCGCCGCTGCGCAGGCCGAACTTGACTTGTGGAGCAAAAACCAATTTGGGGGTAAGTTACCCATCCGGCAATTTTCGTGACAGGCGGGTCGCGGTGGAGGCCTTTCCGTACAGATCCGATTGGAATCACACGCTCCCGAGTTCCGCTTTCGCATGTCCAAGCCCAAACGCACAACGATCGACGACGCGTTGCTGAAGCGTTTCGCGGCGGGGAAGCTGGACTCCGAGCTTGAGATGAAGTTGGCCTTGGCGATCGAGAAATCGCCCAAGCTACAAGCTCGCATGGCAGCCGTTTCGTCGGATGGATTTCTGGAGAAGGTGAAAGAGGTGGCTGCCGTTGGCCAGCTTTCTCAGGCCATCCAATCGGCCCAACCACGAGTCGAGGCGAAACTGGCTGAGCGAGCGGATGCGGGTCTCAAGGGCGTCCCCCAGGAACTTGCCGAGTCCACGGACTATGAAGTCATCCGGGAACTGGGCCGTGGCGGGATGGGGGTGGTGTACTTGGCCAAGTACCTTCCGATGGATCGTCCGGAAGTCTTGAAAGTCCTCAACGCTGAGATGGTCCGACGGGAATCGGCGCGCCAGCGCTTCGTGACCGAAATGAGGGCGATCGGCAAGTTGAACCACCCCGCGATTGCCACCGCATACCAGCAAGTTCCGCTACAGACTCAGCTGGTCTTTTCGATGGAGTACGTGCCGGGAATGGACTTGCACAAGTTCATCGCCAAGTATCGCCCGATACCCATCGCAGCGGCTTGCACGATCGCCAGCCAGATCGCCGGTGCACTCCAGCACGCCCACAAACGCAAGATGGTCCACCGCGACATCAAACCGTCCAACGTGATGGTGTTCAAGGAAGACGGTCAGCGGCAGATCAAAATCCTCGACTTCGGATTGGCCAAAGCAAGCAGCGAGCAAGAGGCGGTGGGTCTGACGGCCGACGGCACGATGCTGGGCACGCCCGAGTACATGGCGCCAGAACAGGCCCTCGACGCAGCGACGGCCGATATCCGTGCCGACATCTACTCACTCGGCTGCACGCTGTATCACATGCTGGTGGGTCGCCCGCCGTTCACCGGGACGTATCAAAGCGTGCTGATGTCACACGCGACCAAGGAAGCGGACTACATCAGCTTGGAACGAACCGACGTGCCGGTGGAGCTCTCGGAAATCGTCGCCAAAATGATGGCCAAGGAGCCGAAGAAGCGCTACCAAAACCCGAACGAGGCCGCAGCGGCGCTGAAACCCTTTTGCGGTGCGGCCCAAGTCACCAAGACTGCCAAACCAAGCGACGCCAAGATCGACACAGCGATCGATCTGGCTTCACCCAGTCGTGACACGTCGATCGAAGGCCCACCCCAACCCAAGGAAGCCGCCCAGCCAAAGCAATCAACGACGAATCAAGATGGCGTCGCGTTGGACGACGTCGCCCAAAGCCTGGCCGACCTAAAAGTCACGCCACGTCAAACAACCCGAACCCGCAAGAACACGAAAACCAAGCGACATGCAAGCAAACCGAGACGACAATCCAAAAGCCGCAAGCTCCTGACCGCCATCGGCGTGATCGCACTGCTGGGAATGCTGTACACCGCTACCCTGGTACTGAAAACCAAGCACGGCACTCTGGTAATCGAGAACCTGCCGCCCGACGCAGTGGTGACAGTCGATGGCCAAACCGCAAGTATCGAGAACGTGGAAGCGATCAGAGGAGGGAAAGCAATACTGAGCGTAGCTCAAGGCAAGCGCGCAATCGAGGTCAAGGCAAATGACCTAGTAGTCCACGGAGAAACAGTATCAGTCTCGAGTGGCAGAGTGACGCCTATTACTGTGTCCTTTGTCGACGCCGATAAAGAACTCTTGCAAAACCCGAGCTGCGAGGCGGAGCCCGTCGGAGAACGGATACCTGGTTGGCAAGTTGAAGAGGGGAACTGGTCTCGCGTGAACTGGGATAAGTGGGGCGAAGTGAAGCCAGTCGACGGACGATGGTTTTTTGGAGCGGACTCTGTGCCGCTCGCGGTGCTTTCGCAAACAGTTTCACTGGGATCGAATCGAACGCGAATAGCCAACGGAGAACTCGTTGCAAAATTTGTTGGTTTTGTCCACGTTGACGAACATTCGAATCGTGACGCTGCACGTGTTGTCATTGATTTCTTGGGTGACTCGAGCAATGACATATTGGCAAGTTATGACTCAGGCGAATACACAAAATATCGTTGGGGGCGCCTAGAGCATTTTCAGGTTGTGCCTTCAAAGACCCGATTCATAAGAATACGCCTTATCGCGAAACGGCTTGGCGGCGTTGCCAATCAAGGCATTTTCGATAACCTTTCAATCAAAATCTCAGAAGCGGGGAAGTCCCCCGAATCCGTTTCTAAACCAAACAAAGAAACGACTTCAAATCTAGCTTCTCAGCGAATCGAGAGCGAGGTGTTTGTCAGCGAAAAGAGCGACTGGCGTGTCGAACCAAAGGTTGAACCTGAGCTGTTGCAGCAAGGTGATTCGTGGGGGAACTTTGTCATGTTTGGCAGTGAGGAATGGTCAGACTACAAATTCTCTTTTGAGGCGATGAAAGTAGGTGGAGAATTGGGTCAGCACGGATCATTCGGCTGCACCTATCGCGGATTGGGGAATGACACCTATCACAGCTGGAGGTATGGCAGTTTTGCAAATGCGGAATGGACGCATGTCGTTATCAAAGTGGATGACAACCGGAAGAACCCCCCGAACTCGATCATTGAACGAACGAAAGGGATCGTGCCGAATCGTTGGTACAAGATTGACGTTGTGGTTAAAGGCAATAGCTTCAAGTGCTTCGTAGATGGTAAGCTCACGCTCGACTACGAAGACGAAAACATTCTTCGGGGTCGTGTAGGCCTTTCATCGGGTGGTCCTTTCCCGGCGCGTTTTCGAAGGGTCACCGTCAGCTCATTAGACGGAGAAACGTTATGGAGTGGGTTGCCCGACCTCCCAGTTACTGGAATGGAAAGGGTGTCCAACCCAGTTACGGAAGCGATTGAAACTCGACAGGTACCGAAGGTAGAGCAGACATCCGGCACCTCTTTGGATCCTGCGGAAAGTACGGTGGTGAGTGACGCTGCTTCTGATCCGGCCACGCTGGAGACCGATTCTGCTTCATCGCAATCATGGGAGACCTTGTTTTCTGGGACCCATTTGAACGCATGGCGATCTCGAACTAAAACGAATCAGAATTGGCGAATTCAGGACGGACTACTCATTGGGGCTGGCAAAGGCTCGGGAATCACAACTATCAGAAATGACTTCCAGTACTTTGAGTTGATAGCCGAAATCGCGTTACGAGGAGGTGTGAATAGTGGAATCGTGTTTGGTCCCCAGGATGCAAGGCGAGAATGTGAACTCGCCATACCATCATCCAGTAAGACGCACGCTCTCGGGAGCATTATCGGAAAACGTCCTTGGCCACGTGTTCAACAAAGAGTCAGTGTTGGCCGCGGAGACTGGTTCACGCTGAAGCTAACTAATGCGGAGCTTGAGTTGAGAGTCTCGATCAATGATCGCGTCGTGGTGAAGGTGCCCGGTGTGGAGTGCGGCCCGGGATCGCTCAGCCTTGCTAATTGGCACGATGCTGGCGAAATTGCGATCCGGTCGATGAAGATTCGCGGACTGTGAGGCGACTTGTTATCTCAGACCTTGAATCCAAGCGTTGAGAGTAAAGCTTCTTGCATGAACACGACTTCTATAAGCCTTCTCGATCGTCTCGCCGGTGACGGGACCGACCACGATTGGCAGCGGTTGTTGTTGATTTACCGGCCGTTTGTGGATTCGGTGGTGCGGGGGTATCCGTCGCTGGCGTCGCAGGCGGATGATGTGACGCAGGAGGTGATGATGGTGTTGATGCGTGAGTTACCACGGTTTCAACGACAGCGGACGGGTTCTTTTCGTGTGTGGCTGCGAGGCATTGCCGTCAATCAACTTCGTATCGCACTGCGACGTTCAAAGAAGTTTCAACAGTCCGAGGAGGATGGGCTGTCGGTTCAGCAGCAAGTCGATCAGCTCTCCGACCCGACCAGCATGGCATCCCAACGATGGGACGAAGAACACGATCGGATCGTGCTCGAGCGAATCGTTCAAGTCGTTCGCCACGATTTCAAAGAAGTCACTTGGACGGCCTTCCAGCGGTACGCGATCGACAATCAGCCTCCGGCTGAGGTTGCCGAAGAACTCGGCGTGTCCCTCAATTCCGTCCTGCTCGCCAAATCACGTGTTCTTCGCCGAATGCGGGAAGAGGCGGCGGGATTGATCGATGAATAGGAGGACGGTAGGTGAATGAACAAGACCTCCAAGACGTTGCATTGGGTCGAAAGAGCCGACACTGGCTTCTTGCCTTTGCAGCCAGTTTAGAATCCGACCCCGAGGCGGTCGCGATGGCCAGTAGCGTCGTCGACGACGCTTTTGTATCGAAACTCAAGAAACATCTTCGGTCCGCACCTTCCACTCAAGCTCCTTCGAATCTCGCGTCAACTATGAATGATCAAGAACCCCGACGCACGATGATCGAGCCCGATGACGTGCCGCGGAACACCATGATCGAATCCGAAGACGACATTCGGAAGGTGCAGGAAGAACTTCGCAAACAGGCGGCCCAGCGAAAGAAGACAGCAGCGGGAGAACGCAGCCCCGGGAAGTCTCCTGCTGGACCCTCCAACGAAGAGAAGCCGTATCGTCCGACGCAGCGTCTGCCGGTGATCGCTTTGGTGGCCTGCGACGACGGGAAAGAAACCGGTGAACTGTTTCGAATCCGTGGCGAGCAATTCGTCATCGGTCGAACGGAAGGTGATTTTCAGATCACGCATGACGAGATGGTTTCCTCGCGCCACGTTGTCATCACCCGACAAACCGTCGAAGGGAAACCACGCGTGGCGGTGACGGATCTGCAAAGTCGGAACGGGCTGTTTGTCCGTGCGTCGAAGGCTCCGTTAGACCACGGGTCAGAGTTCTTGATCGGCAACGGTCACTACCGAATGGAAATCAACCAAACCATGGAAGCGGTGACCATGGACGCGGGATCCCCCATGGATGCACCGATGACGCGACAACTTGACGGCCACGAGTTGCCGGGCAGTGTGATGCTGTCCGAAATCGTACGGGGACGTGTGGAAACACGGATTCGTTTGGATCAATCGGAATATCGCATTGGGCGCGACCGTGCCTGTGACGTTCGGCGAACACATGATGCGTTTGTCGCGTCCGAGCATGCGAAGTTGAGTCGTTCTACCGATGGAAAGTGGTTCATCGAAAGCAGGGCGACTCTCAATGGGATCTGGATTCGAATCCCGCAAATCATTGTGGCCAACGGCAAGTCGTGCGAATTTAGGATTGGCGAACAACGATTTCGTCTGAAGCTGGGAGTCTCGCGGTAGTGGCATCCAAGTCCGCATCGAATCAGGCGTCCGGCCATCGGCAATGGACCATGGGAGCTTCGCCGCAGTGTGACGTTTGGCTGAACGTCCCCAGCGTGTCAGGGACTCATTGCCGGTTTGAAACGTCGGCGAATCGGGACAGCCGTTCGGTGCAAATGGTCGTGGAAGACCTGGACAGCACCAACGGCACCTATGTCCGTCATCAACGGATCGAAGCCCCCACGGCGATCGATCCATCCACGAGGGTGACCCTGGGGAGCAGCCAGCCATTACCTTGGCCGACGCCCATCGGGGCGAAGCAGGTCGTGAATTTTGGCTCCGGTGATGACAATGACTTGGTCATCGACCAGCCCGGCGTGTCCGCTTCTCACGGCCGTCTGATCTTGGGTCCGATGGACACGCTGGTCATCGAGGACTTGCAAAGCACCAATGGGATCCGGATTGTGGGTTCAACCAACGAGACATTGGAGCCCTCCCATCGAATTCACCAAGCGGCCCTCGTTGAGAGAACGGCAACGTTGCTGCTCGGTTCAACACCCCTTCAGGTCGCAGCTCTGCTCGCAGTGAAGCAGACGAAGAGTCGTGCCGACGGCAAATCACCGCCGGCTTCCGTGAAATCGACGCTGCCCAAGTCGTCGACCTCTTCGTCCACTGCTAACGCATCGGGAGCACCAGCAACGCGTGGTGTGGCGACGAGTGAGCGACTCCAGATCGGTCTCATTGCGGGCGTCGTGATTGCCGTGCTCATGGCAGGCGTAGGTGCTTGGCTCCTGCTGCGTGACACGGGCTCCTTGGCCAAAGGCCAAAGCTCCGACGACGCGACAATGCAGAGAGACAGGATTGAGAATCCGCCCGCATCGTCGGAGACATCGATTGTTTCCGGCTCGCGCACCAAGCAAAGTTCCGGGGTCGGTCCTTCATCAGACTTTTCATCAACAACATCGCTTGACCACGACGCGTGGAAGCATCTCGATGATCCGCGTCAAGCCGCGTTATTCCATGTCATGGTTCAGGCCGATGACGGACTCTCATCCTTTCGGGTTGGGACGGCCTGGGCCATCGACGATCAGCATCTGCTCACGTCCGCCATGGTCGTCAAGGTCATGGAAATGCAGCAGGAGAAGGGATTTCCGAAGTCGATTGCCGTACATGCGGCCACCGGCGATCTCTATTCCATCCATCGCGCTCGCAAGCATCCTTCGTTCGAAAGCGAACTTGCCATCTCCGTTCAGGCGGTCAATGAGTTCGAAGCAGCCAAGGCCGCTTCGCCGCAACCGAGTGACTCGGCCCAAGACGCGGCCGCTGCGGTCGCCGAGCGTGGCGAAGTTCTCAGGCAACTCGCCGAAAACATGCTGCGAAGGCGAACCGCATTTGCCACTTACGACGTTGCTAGCCTGCAATTAGGCGAGTCCTTGCCGCCATTGATCCCGAGACTGAGGATTGCCTCGGAGTCGGTCTTGCGACCGAACCAAAAACTGATTCTTCTGGCGTCCCCTTTTGATGCGGAAGACCCCTACTACGATTCGAGCTTGCCGGTGGCTTTTGAAAATACGACTTGGACCGTGGAAGGTCTTCAGCGCGATGAAACACCCGATGGTCGCTCTCATCCACCTCGACTGATCCTGTCGGGTCCACCGAAGCCTCCTTCCTCAGGCGGCGGCATCCCGTGGAATCGTTTTGGATCGCCATTGGTCGACGCGGCGGGTCGAGTCATCTCGATTTTTTCCACGCCCACCAATCAATCTTCCGACGCGAGCATGGGCGACTCCACGGTTCTTGTCGAAGGTCCCTCCGCCGCCGTTTTCGGCGCTGTCATTGACTAAGGAACGGGCGATCATTAATTGTCGCCTTTTGCTCCGCAAAAGTAGCGTTCTTTCGCGGAGCGAAAGACGACCTTCGGACACTCATTGGTCGAACGATGCTAAGGAACACGCGATGAATCACTGGCGGCCTTACTGCCCTCTCTCGAGATCTCTCCCGGCTATTCCCGCCCCCGCGGGGCCGGGCGAGACAGTGGAGTCGGACAGTTTTTCATCGCCATTGCCCGTCTCGATGCGACTTCCGGCAGGCTTCGCCCGAGGGTCAGACCCCTTTTTGAAACGCGTTCTGACCAATGGTAGCTCGGTGCTTCGTTTCTTTTCGCCAGCCCTCGCCTGTCTGTTTGCTTGTTGGGTTCATCTGGGAACAAGCTTTGGCCAAGAGTCATCCCGTGGTTTTCAGTTCCCTCATCTTTCCATGAGCCAAAGCATTACGGCGGCCGGAGAGTGGACTCGTGCCAACTCGGACGCGTACGCTCGCTACGCGGAAGGCAACCTCTACTACGCCCGAGCTCGCAAGGAGCTCGCCGATGCGGTTGAACTGGAGCTCGAAAACTATTTGAAGGTTGCCGAAATTTACTACGACCGGCGGATCGAGCGAGAACGCAGTAAGTTGGAACTCGCCGAACTTTCTGAAGAACGCAAAGACAAATACCTTGAGTATCGGAAGAATGCCAGAGAGCGTTTGCTCAAATCGATTTTGAGCGATCGAGAACGTAGCATGGCGTCGATTCAGTCAGGGGTTTCGCTCAACAAAGTGTTGAACGCGTTAGCGGACACCCCTGTGGTCTACGGTATCGACTTGGGGCCCTCGCTGCAGCGTGAAGTTGACTCTCGGATGACGTTGACGTCGGCCGATCTGAAAGGGATCTACATCAAAGCAGCCGGATCGCAGAAACAGACGATGCCGCTACTGCAACGGACCGGCATGAGCTTGCCGTGGTGGCCGGATCATTTGCGTCAACCCGAGTTTGAGCCGCTGCGGGATCGATTGACATCGGCAATCGAGAGAATCAATCAGTTTGCTGGAGGTGAAGTCCAGATTGACTTCGACGCATTGAGTGAACTGAGGCTTGCTTTCGCAGCATTGTCACAGAAGTACATGTCGCTATACCCTCCGAGTCGCAAGAGGACGCTTAGCACTGCCGAAATGATGCAGTACATACGGACACAAGACTTTCTAGCTCAATTGTTCCAAGACATCCAGCGGATGCGAGATACGGGTAAAGTCGAGGTCGTTGGTGAGTCGCAACCGTTTGATGTTAGCGAACACGGAGCGGACGCGGCAACATTGGCAACCTGGATGCTGCGGAATGGCGTTTCGTTTGCGAAACCACCGCCGGGGCACGAGTCAACCTACTCTCGCATGTTCACGAAATTCGCCGACCTATACGAGTTAGTCGGAACCCACTGAAGGCCATTCATCCGTGCCGATTCCCGTTCAACCGAACACATCCAGTGAATTGCTGGGCAAAGGCGAGAACGGACCGCAGGGGTGGCAAATCAGGTCAGCGTTTCTGCCAGGGGACCGGTCATCGGCTTTTCGTCATCGGACGTCGGGAGCTGAATGTCGGTGTCACCGGTGTTGCCAGGGTGAGGCTCATCGGTTCGTTGGATGACGACCAGGCACATGTCGTCGAACTGTGCCGCGGCGCCAATGTGCGCGAAAACTTGTTCCACGATTTGCTCCTTCACAACCGTCGTGACGTTTTCGCCAGAGCTTTTCTCAGCCGCCGAAGCGATGACGCTGCGGAGCGGTTCGATGCCCCATTCTTCGTCTTCCGCGTCCATCGCCTCGTTGACCCCGTCCGTATACATCACGGCGACATCGCCTTTACGGAAGGGGGTGATCGTCACCTCGTAGTCCATGCCCTCGGCGATCGCGATCGGGAGACCGGATTCGTCTTCACCGGGTTCAATGATGGAGCCGTCGGCACCGATTCGGATGATCGGTGCCATGTGACCGGCGTTCACGATCGACATGGCATCCGTGGTGGGATCGATCACAATCAGCAGGTAGGTCACAAAGCGTTCGACGTTGAGTTCGCACATGCGATCGTTAAGTCGCTCGATCGCACGGGCGAGATTTGATTCCGCCGCCAGGAAGAAGCGGGTTTCGAAGGCGAGTTTGGCCATGTACATGGCGGCGGCGACGCCGTGGCCCACGACATCCGCGACAATGACGGCCAATCGGCCATCGCCGAGTTCAATGTAGTCGTAATAATCGCCGCCAATGTGGTTGGCTGCTTGGTAAAAGCTTTCCAACGCGTAGGTTTCGATCCGGGGCGCGACTTTGGGAAGAAAGGCCGCTTGCACGTCCGTGGCCAAACGGAGGTCCTGCTCGACTTCTTGCTGCCGCATCGCCTGTTCGTGCATCCGTGCGTTCGTGATGACCACACTGATCTGAGCAGCGACCCCGGTTAGGAGGTCGATGTCTTCGTCACGGAACTGGCCGCGTCCTTGCGTTGAATCGATTTGGAGTGCGCCAATCGCTTTGCCATCCGTCTCGTTCAGCGGGGCGCACATCATGGAACGGATCGAAAAGTCAGCGATGGATTCGCTGCTGTCAAAGCGACTGTCGTCCATCGCGTCAAGCGACAGAATGGTCTCGCCACTCTCCATGGTTTTGCGAATGATGGTGCGGCTGATCCGAATCGTCTCGGTATCATCGTTTTGTTTCCGTGTCTTGACCCACTGCGGGATCAATCCGCCGTCGCTGTCTTGCATCACGACAAAACCGCGATCGGCGGACGGAAAGATTTCGAAGAGACTCTCCAGGACCTTGGGAAGCACTTCGTCCAACGTGATGGCGCCGGTCAAATTGCTATTGATCCGCATCAATGCCGCCAGCTTGGCTTCGGGCGTCGCCGACATCCGCAGCCCTTCCTCGCTGCTGCGAAACTCGATTTTGGAGCCAGCGATTTGCTGCGTTTCCTCATCGTCCACCATGACGATGCCGAAACTGTTGCCTTCAAACGTCATTTCCCCGCCCCCACCAGCGAAACCGGGTGCGGCGTCACCGTGGTAGACGAGTTCGACGTCACTGATGCGAATCCGATCGCCTTGCCCGAGAATGTGCTGTCGCGACAGCAGTTGGCCGTTGACGAAAGTCCCATTGCGGCTGCCGCTGTCGACGACGGCCCACTCCTCGCCGTGTCGATTGATCTCAGCGTGAAAACGGCTGACCGCGCCAGCCTCCACCACGATGTCACAATCGGGGTGGCGACCGATTTTCATGACATCGCGATCCAAATCAAAACGTTGTTCTTGGCCCGTGCTGTCGGTCGTGACCAAATGAGCCATCTTGGCGGATATTCAGCAGGTGGAAAAAAACGGAAAAACTTCGACACTTCTCGCTGATCGCCACCCCATTCACCCTCCCACGCGCAGCGAAGGGAGGGTCGAAATCGAGCTTGAAGCGAGATTTCTGGGAGGGCACGGGTAAGACGTCTATGGACGTGCTCGTTTTCTTGCGACTGGCCCTCCCCGGCCACACTGACGCGGGCCGACCCTCCCACAGCAAGCCGCGGGAGGGTGACCTTGGTTCGGCTCCGTTTCCGTGGCGGCGTTCGGCGAGAAGTTTCAACACTCCGCCAGAGTATACCAACAAGGAGCCCGTTTTGTCGTCGCATTTGCCTTGATTCGTTGCTGTCCAGGACAGGACACGAACAGGCCGGAGACAGCGGTTCCTGGCCACTGCGTCGCGGAAGCACCTGCGGCGCAAAAAAGAACGCCATCGACACATGCGGGAATGTGTCGATGGCGTGCTGAGCGAGGTGAGGCTTTCTCGGCGGGCCGAAGTCATGCCCGACGCAAATCCTCAGACCAGTTCTTTCTTGGCACCGACCAAGGTGCGAAGGCGTTCGGCGAGCAAGTGCGCGTCGAACGGCTTCTTAAAGGTTTCGTTGATGCTGCTCCGATCGAAGCTCATTGGTTGGCCGTCGTCCGGAAGCAAGGCGATCAGCACGATATCGCTGAAGTCCGCATTGCGTCGCAGATTCTGACAGATCTGAACCGCTTCGATCTTGCCGATCGAGAAGTCCACAATGATGCAGTCGGGCGTGAAGCTCTCCGCCTGGATGCCCGCCTCGAAGCCGCTGGCTGCGACAGCAACCTTGAACGACTTTTCTGGCGGAAGCTCACGCTTCAAGTTCTCGATCAGCACCTGATCTTGTGCAACGATCAGGCACTTGGCCATCGCTTCGTCTTCCAAATCCCCAAGGGGCATGCCATGCTCCTTGAGAAACTTGATCAGGTATTCACGCGGGATGCGTCGGTCCTGAGATCCGGGAATTCGATAGCCTTTCAAACGCCCCGAATCGAACCATTTGCTGACAGTTCGTGGAGCAACTTTACAGATCTTGGCGACCTGTCCAGTTGTGAAGACCTTCATGCTAGGTACTCCAAAACGCCTCGTTGATTCTTCCCCTGAAACGATGGTGCGTCGGTAGCCATCGTTTCGATAGCCCGTAATCGTCTTCCTTGCAACCTAATGCACCGGAGCCCAACGGAGAGGACCTCTCCGTCGATGAGCCGACGCCGGTCGGTGGTGGGGCACCAACCAAACTCGATGATGGGTTGCAACGTTGACGCTGGGTCTGGGCCAGCCGGCTCGCGTCCTGCTGAACGCTCCCCGTGTGGGAATCCTCGCGGTAACTAACTAAATCGTTGGTAACGAACTCGCGGGAAAGCGAGATCGGGCGGGGAGTATCTGGGGCCATGAAGCGGTGACTGACAAAACAACCGCGGTCGAAGCGTGCAGTCGCTGCACGCGGCGAGACACGGTGTCCTGGCCGTCACTGCGGGCCCTTCGGGCATACAAATCGCGGGGACGCGACTGCAGCGCCCGTTGCTCAACAACGTGCGCTCGATACAGTCGAATCGAATCGATTCGCATGTTTACCCAGAAACCCCCCTGGGTGTCCGTCAACCTTCCTGCCTCCACCAACGGGAATCAGCCGTCGCCATTTTGAGGCGTGTGAAACACCCGCGTCTCAATCCTTGAAACGCCGGGTCACGCGACCCAAATCAAAATGACGGGGAAAATCCCGTTTGGCAGGAAAATCTCCTTCCGAGTTCTAGTGTCGAGTAAAACCGGGGTAACTCTTTAACGTGTTTGATCAGGAACAAACACTATTGCCCGATCTTGCGCTCGATCCGGCTTGGCTCCGGGCAGTGGCAGGGTATTTTCGATCGATTTGACGCGACCTCTGATCTGTTTCCTTTGACGTTGAGAGCAACTGTCTTGAAAGCATCCGCAAACGACTCTCCCACGCACTTCGATGACCAGGGAGCGGCGAGAATGGTCGACGTGACCACCAAAGAGGTCTCGGTACGTCGGGCGAGCGCTCAAGCCATCGTGGCGATGGCCGCCTCCACCGCGGCGATCGCGCGAAAAGGAGATTCCAAAAAAGGTGACGTGCTGGGCGTCGCACGGCTCTCCGCGATCCAAGCGACCAAACTGACGTCTCAACTCATTCCGCTTTGCCATGCTTTGCCGGTTGAATCGGTAGACGTGAGTTTCGACTGGTCGGATGACTCTACCGGCGATCACGATCACGACGGCCCGAACCACGGGCTCCGCCCGGGCGGCACCGTTCAGGAGATGGGGTCCAGCGACGCGGTGCCGACGCTGGTTCCGAGCGCGGCTTCGCCTGCTGGGGATTCCCACGGGGTCAAGCTGACGTGCCGCGTGAGCGTGAAGACGACGGCGCGGACCGGAGTGGAGATGGAGGCTTTGACGGGAGCATCGGTCGCGGCCTTGACGGTTTATGACATGCTGAAATCCGTTCAGCGAAATATGCGGATTGAAAGCACCGTCTTGCTGGAAAAATCGGGAGGCACATCAGGCAGCTACAGCGCTCCGAAATGACCGATGCGCCCCGCTGGCTTCCCAATGGCCTCGGGTTGTCTTCAGGGAGCGGAGACGGTTATCCGAGCGCGGGGGAGTCCCGGCCAAGCTTTCGCCCGGTTCCCAGCCATTCCTTCCCATCGGGTTCACCATGGATCGCACATCCGAATCGATTCGTCGCTCCCACGTGTCAGGTGCAATTGCGACCGATCAAAGGCCGATCAAGACCTCTGTTTCGAGTCCTTCCCGAGGGAAGACTCGGGAAGCGGAAATTCAGTCAGCGGGCACACCCGCAGGCAAGCTCGGGATCCAACAGCTTTATGCGCCGATTGGAGAGGCGATGGCAGACGTCGATCGACGTCTGCACGAGCAGATGCAGTCTCGCTACGAAGCCCTAGCACCCGTGCTGCGACATGGGACCCAGCTTGGTGGCAAACGTTTGCGACCTGCTCTGATGATGTTGTCGGGTTTGGCAGTGCATGCTCGGCGAAACGCGGTGATCAGCGGCGATGCATCCGCTGGCGTACCGGAAGAGGTGCGGGTGATGGCCACGGTGGTGGAAATGGTCCACACCGCCACCTTGATCCACGACGATGTGTTGGACGAGGCCGAGAGCCGTCGTCATGTCGCCACCGTGAACGCGCGTTGGGATAACCAAACGAGCATTCTGTTGGGCGACTATTTATTCGCCCAAAGTTATGCCCTTGCCGCGACCCTGCCTACCACGATTGGTTGCCGGTGGGTGGGGCAAGCCGCACAGGCCGTTTGCGAAGGCGAATTGCGGCAGGTGCTGGGTCGCGAGTGGTTGGAAATGGACGAGGAAACGTATTTGGACATCATTCGCGGGAAGACGGCTGAGCTGACGCGTGTCTCGTGCCAGCTTGGGGCCCACTTTGCTGGCGGCGACGACGATGACATCGCCTACCTGGCCCGCTTTGGCAACGACATCGGAATTGCGTTCCAGATCGCGGACGATTTCTTGGATCTTTGGGGCGATGATGAGCACGTCGGCAAGACGTTGGGCACGGACATCAAGCAGGGGAAGATGACCTTGCCGCTGCTGAGATTGCTGCAGAGCGAGGACCCTCAGGTCGCGACGGAGGCTCGCCGGGCTCTCCGGGATGACCCTGAGCAGCGTCTCTCCGCGATCATGCCCTTGCTACGCAACAGCGATGCCATTCGCTACACGCGCGAGAAGGCGGAGTGGTTTCGTCAATCTGCGGTGGCGTCGCTGGAGCACTTGCCGCAGAGTCCCGCGAGGGAATCCCTTCGGCGAATGGCGGATTTTGCGATCGAGCGACGTTTCTAAGCGGGCTTCGGCAGCCGGCCAACGACGCACTCCACGTGTGACAAGGTCACTCGGTCTCGATCGGTTCCTTGACCTTCTGAACAAAATGAGGGCTCTTGCCACCTTTGCTCAGTTCCTCGGCCCGCTTGACCGCTTCGGACTGCTGATCGAACTCGAACACGGCCACGCGTTTGAGATTCTGACTGAAGACACCCCAGTAGAGCCGTCGACGCACCTCGGCAGCCACCTTCTTGGTTTTTCGCTTGGAAGCTTTTTTTCGCTTGGTTTCTGCGGCCAAACGTTCGGCGGCTTCCGCTTCGGCGGCTTTTTCCTGGCGGCTGACGACCTTCCGAGCCATGGACGGGACACTGATTGGTGGGGTGGGATGGGTTTTTCAGCAACGAAGCCCCAGAGGATACGTTGCGGCGGTGATTTTGTCACGGGGCCGAAAAAGCTTCGCTATTCCTCGCGAGCAAAGTCGGCTACGCTGTGATTCGGTGAAATCGGCACGGCGGATCTCATTGCTCCAATGGCCTGCCAACACGGATTCATTGGCCGTTCCCTGCTTGCGATCGTCTGACGCATTGCCTGGCAGTCCTCGGCTTCGACGCACATGAGGTTCATCATGCAAGTGAATGTTTCAACCCGACACGGGAGCCTGCAGCCAGGCGATCAGGAGCTGATCGAAGAAAAGGCGGTGAAGCTGCGGCGATTGTATGATCGCGTGAACGCGATCGACGTGACGGTTGATTTTGAGCACCAGGAGCAGCCCAGTGTCGAGATTCATGTGTCCGTGGAGCACGCGGAGGACTTGATCGCGACCGCGCAGGCGAGCACCGTTATCGCGGCTTTGGATGCCACGATTCCTAAGGCAGAAGGCCAACTTCGAAAACTGAAAGAACGCAAGACAGAACATCGTTCCGCCGGCGTGCGTGATGTTGATTTTGGTGAGGCCGAAACGTCACTTTGACGTGCCGCCCGTGACACCGCTCACGCTTCCACGACGGAATGCGCGGCCAGTGGCCTGATGGCCATGGTCGAGACGCAAATATCTCATTTCTCACATACCGTTACCTCAAGAGCCATGAAGTTTTCAGACTTTGTCAAACCGACGGCGATTTGCGCCGATTTGAAGTCGTTCACCAAGGAGTCCGTGATCGAAGAGCTTGTTCAAGCTCTTCTGGACGCGGGCGAAATCGCCGCGGATCAGCGCGAGGACATCATTGCCGCGATCATGAAGCGGGAAGAGTTGGGCAGCACGGGCATCGGGCGCGGTGTGGCTGTGCCACACACGAAGCACCCCAGCGTTCAGACGCTTGTTGGCACCGTGGGCGTCAGCGATCAGGGGGTCGACTTTGATTCCTTGGACGGGGAACGTGTCCAACTCTTCTTTCTCTTGATCAGCCCGCCGGAACGTCCTGGGGATCACCTGCGTGCCCTCGAGAACATTTCGCGGCAGTTGCGAGATGAAACGTTTTGTCGCTTTCTCAAGCAAAGCAAGTCCGCCGAGGACATTCAGCAATTGCTTCAGGAAGCCGATGACAACCAATTTGCCGCTGGCTAAGCGGTTTTCCCAGGTGTGGGATGGGTTCCATCGGCTTTGCCTGGCCGGGGAGATCATCAGAGCTTGACTGTGACTATGGATGCAAAACCAAGCGAACGTCGCGTGCGAGTCCTTAACTCGCAAGGGCTGCATGCTCGACCGGCCGATCTGTTGGTGCGATGTGCATCCGAATTTCAGGCAGACATCACCATCGCGCGAGGTTCGGAGCGTGCGGATTGTCGGAGCATCCTTTCGCTCCTGACTTTGGGCGCGACGCAGAACACGGAACTGGTGATCTCTGCGACGGGTCATGATGCCGAACAAGCGGTGAACCAGATCGCCAAACTATTTGAACTCGGATTTAACGAACTGGACGAGTCCACCGCCGCAGACATGGCAGCATTGCCAGAGTCCGGTGGCTCTTGTCCTCCAACAACATAACGACAAGAGTGATTGATGATGATCCACGTGAACGCAAACGAGATGTTTTCAAGCGGAAGCATCTGAAACCGGTTGAAATTCCGTTCGTGCGTTTGTCGCTCCGGTGACAATCGGTCGGTCTTGCAGCCGCGAGAGGTGCTCAGTTGCCGTTTTCAAACTGACCAAGATGCTGCGACAGGAATGGAATTCGTTTGCAAGCAGCGTGGCATCCGCCTGCGATGCTCGAACTTCAAGGCATTCCCGTTTCCCCTGGTGTTGCGATCGGCCCTGCGCTGGTGCTCGACGCGGATGGGTACCGAATTCCACGCTGCATCATCGCTCCCGACGATGTTGGGTCGGAGTTTGCCCGCTTGCAGTCGGCGGTCGATGTTGTCAGCGAACGGCTCGAGACCAGTCGCTTGGAAACAACCGCGGCAGCGGGGCGCGAGACAGGGGATATCTTTGCGGCACAGCTCCAGATGCTGCACGATCCGCGGTTGCATTCGGAGCTTCAACGACGGATCAAAGACGACCGTCAGTCGGCCGCCTTTTCCGTCAGTTCGGTGCTGCACAACTACGCGGCGGCCCTCCGCAGGCTCGACAATCCTTTGCTGGCCGATCGGGCGCAAGATGTCCTGGACATTGAGCGTCAGTTGCTCGTTCAGCTTGGAGCGGTGACACGGCAGCCGCTCTCGGATTTGACTGAGTCGGTGATTGTCATTTCCCATGTGCTGACTCCCAGCGAGACGGCCAATCTGGATCGTCGTTTTGTCAAAGGCTTTTGCACGGAAACGGGAGGGCCCGGAGGACACACGGCCATCGTCGCCAAGGGTTTGGAGTTACCGGCGGTGGTGGGCCTGGGCGAGTTCCTTTCATCGATCACGGATTCCGCCACGGTCATCATCGATGGGGATCGTGGACGTGTGATCATCGACCCCGATGATGACATCTTGGCCGCATACCAAACGCGCGCGGCTGAAAGACGCTCTCTGGCGAATCGTTTGGCTGAACAAAGCCAGATGCCGGCCGAAACCTTGGATGGGACACGGGTCCAGTTGTGCGCCAACATCGAGTTCCCACATGAGACCGCCGCGTGCCTGCAACGTGGCGCCGATGGTATTGGACTGTATCGGACCGAATTCCTGTACTTGTCGTCGGCGGACGAACCCAGTGAAGAGGATCACTACCAAGCGTACAAAGAAGTGATTGCACGCATGGAAGGCCGCCCCGTTGTCATTCGCACGCTGGATTTGGGCGCTGACAAGATGGGACGCGGCCACCTGGCATACCGGGAGAACAACCCGTTCTTGGGATTGCGTAGTATCCGCTTGTCCTTGCGGAATCTGGAGCTATTCCGGCCTCAGTTGCGAGCGATCTTGCGAGCCGCCGTCCATGGGGACGTGCGAGTGATGTTTCCTTTGATCACGACGGTCGGCGAGTTACGCCAGGCAAGAATGCTGTTGAATGTGGTTGCGGAGGACCTCCATGATTCGGGCATTGTCTATCGCAGCGACATTCCCATCGGGATGATGGTGGAGGTCCCTGCCGCGGTGATGATGCTGGAACACTTTGCACCGGAGGTCGATTTCTTCTCCTTGGGAACCAATGACCTGGCGCAGTACACGCTGGCGGTCGATCGCAGCAACGAGTACGTCGCCGAACTCTACCAATCCAGTGACCCAGCGGTGCTGCGTCTGATCTCTCGGACGATTGCCGTCGGGGCGGAGCACCAGGTACCTGTCAGCGTCTGTGGTGAAATGAGTAGCAACCCGGGCCGCGCTTTGTTGCTGCTGGGGATGGGGGTACGAACTCTGAGCGTCCCGCCGTCGGCTTTGCCAAAAGTCAAAAAGGCCATTCGAAGTGTGACATTGAAGCAATGTGAAGAGATCGCCAACCGTGTCACGACCTTGGAGGCGGCTCGCGATGTGGATTTGTACCTCCTGGACCGCTTGGCGGATCTGGCACCCGAGTTAGTCGTCACCTGATTCTTCCGTTCTCACCCCTGTTCCAGGCTGCACACCAGCAAGCAATGCGACAATCGCCCAACATCAAGCCGCACGACGCAACACGGATTCGCTATCGAATCCGCTTTGCGAAGCTTGATTTGCTGCGTTGGATTTCGCATCGAGACTTGGCGAGGCTCTGGGAACGTTTGACGCGGCGCGCGGAACTCCCGCTCTCGATGACGGAAGGCTTCCATCCGAAACCTCGTATCGCCTTTGCATCGGCGTTGGCGCTTGGTGTCGAAAGTCACGACGAAGTGTTGGAGCTTGAGTTATCCAAAGAACTGACTGTCGACGAACTCCAACAGCGTTTGGTGGCCGACGGGCAGCCCGGGCTCTCGATCATCGATGTGACCCGGTTGGACGATGGCAGTCCAAAGGCGCAACTGATGGCAGCGGATTATGCCGTGACGCTTCCGGACGACTTTGATGAGACGCAAAGAGCACCCTTGCGGGGGGCCATCGAAGTGTTGCTGCAACAAGAAACGATCACGGTCGAAAGAAAGAAGAAGCCGCTGGTGGCCCACGTTGCCAGCCACATTCCGTTCCTGGAACTCCATGAGAAGCACCTGTGGGCCCGACTGTTTGTCGGGGACGGCGCTTCACTCAAAATCACCGATGTCATGCAGTGCATCGGAATCGAATCCTGGCCTCAAAGAGGCTCGCAAGTTTCGCGCACCCGCGTTTGGTTGCGCGATGAAACACCATCCTCTCATTCCGACATTCCTGTGAGCATCGGGGATACCGAGCCACTGAGTCGTCGGACCTCGCACACATTTGAAAGCGAAGATCTGTCATGAAGCGAAAGATGCTCATCAACGTCCTTCAGCCCGAAGAAAGCCGCATCGCTGTTGTGGAGGATCGTCGATTGGACGAACTCTACATTGAACGCAAAAGCGTTGAAGCCTTTGCCGGTAACGTTTATCGCGGGAAGATTGTCAATCTGGAGCCGAGTATTCAAGCGGCTTTTGTCGACTTCGGCGTGGGACGAAACGGTTTCTTGCACATCAGCGATGTCGAACCGCAATACTTTCGACAGGGTGGCTACGACCCAGAAGAGATCATGCGCGAGTCCGATGAAATGGCGGAAGCGGCCGCCGCTCGCAATCGCGAAAGTGGGCGTGGGAATCGTCACGCCTTCAAAGGCGGTCGGCCACGCATCAAGCCCCCAATTCAGGAAATCTTTAAACGCGGCGATGAGGTCCTCGTCCAGGTGATCAAGGAAGGCATCGGCACGAAGGGGCCGACGCTCAGTACTTACATCTCGATCCCCGGTCGGTACCTCGTGCTCATGCCGGCCCTCTCGAGGGTGGGCGTCAGTCGCAAGATCGAGGACGACGACGATCGCCGTCGGCTCAAAAAGTGCCTGCTCTCGCTGAACCCACCCAAGGGACTTGGGTTTATCGTGCGCACGGCCGGCGCGGGCCGTAACGAAACCGAGCTGCGACGTGACATGGACTACTTGTTGCGGTTGTGGAAAGCAATCTGCAAACGTCTCGAGTCATCCAAACAACCCGGTGAACTGTATGAGGAGAGTGACCTGATCATTCGGACGATCCGCGATATCTTCAGTGAAGATATCGATCAAATTCTGATCGATGAACGTGCTGCGTTCGAAAAGGCACGCGACTTCCTGAAGATGGTGATGCCGCGATTTGCCGACCGACTGAAGTTGTATGAGGACAATGCTCCGCTCTTCCACAAGTACAACTTGGAAGAAGAGATCGCGCAAATCAATCAACGTCAGGTGCCGTTGCCCAACGGCGGTTCCATTGTCATCGACCCGACGGAAGCCTTGGTCGCGATTGACGTCAACAGCGGCAATTTCCGCGGGGATGCATCGGCGGAGGAGAACGCGTTCAAGTTGAATATGTCGGCCGCCAAGGAAATCGCACGCCAATTGCGTCTGCGTGATTTGGGCGGGGTGATCGTCAACGACTTCATTGACATGAAGAAGGATAGCCACCGTCGGAAGCTCGAACGTGTCCTTCGTGACGCGATGAGCAATGACCGGGCTCGAACCAAGATTCTGCGTACGAGCCCGTTTGGGCTGATCGAGATGACGCGTCAGCGGATCCGTCCCAGCATCAAACGCAGCATCTACCAGGATTGCCCTTGCTGCGACGGTAGGGGCTTGGTGAAGACTCCGGAAAGCATGTCCATCGAAGTGGTTCGCATGCTCGCGTTGGCCGTCAAGAACAGCCACATTGTTCGCGTCACGGTGCGGGTCAATGATTGCGTTTCGGCCTTCCTCAACAACAAGAAACGACGGACGGTAAGCGAGATGGAGGATGCCGGTAACATGACGGTGCAGATCCTCGGGAGCGAAGGCTTGTTTCCTGAGCACCTGGAAGTTGATTGCCGCGATCAGCACGGCGAACGAGTCGAGATCGACTCCTGAGAAAGAGCAGCATGAGTCAGCCAGTATGTCGTTGGGGGTTCTTGGGCGCTGCCAACATCGCGCGCAAGAACTGGAAAGCCGTTCGCATGAGCGGCAATTCCGTTGTGAAAGCGGTTGCCAGTCGCGACTTGGATCGAGCCGAGGCATTCATTCAAGAGTGTTCGATGGAGGTCCCGCCCGTGATCGCCACCGACGGAGTGCCATCGTTGCAGCGACCGCAGGCCTTTGGTGACTATCAGGAGATGATTGAGCGGGATGACATCGATGTCATCTACGTCGCGTTGCCGACCGCCGTGCGGAAACAGTGGGTGATCGCGGCGGCGAAAGCAGGGAAACATGTCGTCTGCGAGAAGCCTGTCGCCGTCAATGCGGAGGACGCAGCGGAGATGGTTGCGGCCTGCACGGATTCGGGTGTGGGCTTTATCGACGGGGTCATGTTTGATCATTCCGCCCGATTGCCGATGGTGGTGCAACAGATTCATGGGAGCGAAGAGCTCGGTCGTCTACGACGCATCCAGTCGCACTTTTCTTTTTGTGGGGACGAGGGGTTCTACGAACGCGATATCCGCACACGATTTGATCTGGAACCTCACGGGTGTCTGGGCGACCTGGGCTGGTACTGCATTCGCCTGACACTGCGTCTGATGCGTGGCGTGCTTCCCGTCTCCGTTAGCGGCCATACTTTGGCAAGCGTGGACGACGGACGTGTCCCCATCGAGTTCCGTGGCGAGATGCAGTTTCCGGAGGTGTCCGCAGGCTTCTTTTGCTCGTTTCGAACCGCGAACCAGCAGACGATGTGGGTCAGTGGCGAGTCAGGGACTCTGACCATGGACGATTTCGTCCTTCCGTATTACGACTCGGAGTGCAAGTGGCAGGTTCATCGACCTGAGCTTCAGATCGACAATTGCCGTTGGAACTTCGGTCGACATACCGCTCACTTCGCCGTTCATGAACATGCCGGCGGCGAGGAGGATTCTCAAGAAGTCAACTTGGTTCGCCGATTCGCGCAGTCAGCCTTGGATGGAACACCTGACCCAGCCGATGCAGAGATTGCACTTGCCACGCAACGTGTGCTGGACGCGATGCGAAGGAGCGATGCTAGCGGAGGAAAGATCGTCGATCTGTAAGTCCCGGCCGATTGGCCATGGACGCGGTTCACTTGAGGCTCGAACCGAACGCGCTTCGCAATCGTCCGAGATACTTATCAGCGTCTCCCACCTCTTGGTAAACACGTCGGCTCATCTCTTCGATCGATTGATCTGCTTTGGCTAGCAAGGCGTTCGCTTCGTTCTGCTGCGTGGCCATGAACTCTTTGAGCTTCAGCAATTGCTCACGATGCAGGCGATCAACTTTCGCCGTCAGCTGCTGACGTGACACTTCCAGCTGCTTGGCGATCGCGCCTTCGGCGGCCGTTCGAAAGACCTCATCGAGATTCGTATCGAGATTGAGATCCAGGTCATTCCAACGCCCTTCAAATTTCGCGTCGATGTCAATTCGGTCCACCGCTGCCAGTGATTGATTGAGTGTCTGCGCGGCCGTTGAGGTGGGAAATGCGGCAGGCGTGTCCAAACGCATTTGCACGCCCACTTGCTGACTCACCATGCGGCCTTGGAGACGGTCACCTTGGGATGACAGTTGCACCCAGACTTCTCGCTGACCACCCGCGATCGCGACGGCCATCTTGCCAGGATTGGATTCGCCCAGCCGGATGGGTGACGCTTGCATGGCCGGCCAATGAAGCGTGATGTGATCCGAGGCAACGCCATCGCGGCGGTCCCGTACGTAGTCGACTTGCAGCGTTTCCGGTCCCTCGAGTTGCAGTCGGGCGTGCGTGGGGTTCTCGAGCAACTCTGGTTCAGGCGTCAGGTTGTCAACAACCCCCGCCAGGGTGTAAGTCTTTCCATTGGCGCGCAGAACGCCCGTCACCTCACACTGTCGGATAAGAAACTCCGGACTCTTCTGGCCCCAGAAATCAAAGTCCTCGCCTCGAATGCGGTCGGATTCGGGTGCCACGACGGTGTAACCGGCCAAGGTGCGCCCGCTTTCCACGTATTGTCGCACGTCCTGGATCATTCGCTGTACCGATTGGCTGACGAGATCAACGCCGAAATTCTTTGACTCTGAAAGATCGCCCGGGACGAGCGCGTCCACTTTCGCAAGGTCCGCGTCTTTCGCGGCCTGGAGTGCCTTCAAGTCGACTCGCATGGCATCGGGCATCGCTTCCATTTTGGCGCGAACCGCAAGCAGCTTCTCGCGAACCTCGTTGGCACGCGCAAGCGTCTGTTGCAACTCCGGCCAATCACGGAGCGGGTTTTCAATCCCGCTTGCTGTGTCGCGAATGTCGCGAATCTGCTTTTCAAGGTCTCGGGCTTGATAAACGAGGGTTTCGTAATCTCGTTGCCAACGATCGCGAATCTCTTGGCTCCGGCGAATCGTTTCCAAATCATTGCCGAAGCTTTCTGCTTGCGAGGTGATTTGATCCGTAGCGGAGCCGATCAGCCGATCCAGCATCGAGAGATCGTTGGACGAGGCCGGTTCGACGATTTGGTCTTCGAGATGGCCGGACGTGGATCGTTGGGTTCCGACTTGGAGGCCCGCGATGCGAGCTTGTCGAATCACCCAACGACGGCGTAAGAGTTCATCCCCATCAACAGCCAATTCAATCAAGTCGGCCGTCATCGCATCACGATACTCTTTGTCGTCTCGCGGGTCCGCGATGCGCACGTCACGGTAGCGGATCACGGGAGGGAAAAGGCCCACATGGGTCGATGCGACTTCCGCCTTTGCGCCCGTGGCCGCTTGCAATCCTCGTACGGTGACGTAACCGACCATGGGGCCAAGTCCCCAGATCATGATCATGATGATCGCGACAACAACGATCACCCGAGTCAACAGAAATCTCCACCGGATCATGCTGCTTCCTTTTCGTTGGTATCGCGTAATTGACGAAGCAAGTATCGCAGTGCTTCGTCAATTTTTTCTTGTTCAGTTTCGTTTCGCGAGTCTCTCAGCCGCGCTGCTGGCTGTGAAAGGCTCTTTGGGCCAGAATGTTCGGTCGCTTCGTTCGTCTCCGCGAACGCATCGACAGCTGATTTGGCCTCCGTTTGTGTCGCATCGGGAACCGATTCGCGGTCCAGGACTCGGATCGCTGTCTCGTCTGTCTCTTGGATCTCATCATCGCTGACACGACGAACGTCCAGCGTTGGACGAGGTCGGTCGATGTGGGGTCGGCGTTCGCCCTTGTGAGGCCGAGCACCAAGCAAGGAGTCGTTCCGCTTGCTTTGAGAACGCGTGGGAACATCCTGCTCCGACGCTGCCGCACGGTTGCCTGAGACAAGTCGGAAGCAAGGGAGCGTTATCAAGACCACGGGCAACAAGGCCGCAAGGCCCACGGTAAGGCTTCCCGCCATGACCGTGTTGTTGAGATCGGTCCAGGCCATCAGAGGTGCGTCCCAATGGACGCTGAGTGTGTTGGCAATGCGGGGTTCCGTCAAAACACGTTTGCCAACGGTATGAAACAGTGGGTCCAGACGTGGTGCTCCGAGCGTCACCAAGACCGTGACCAGCGCTGTCATGGCATGGTTCACGTGCATGCACAATACAAGCACCCCCAAACCTACTGCGACAACGTTGCCATGGGGAATGAGGCCCAGCAAGACGCCGAAGCCAACGGCCCAGGCAAGTTGAGCGGGATGCTTACGTCCGGCGATTGCTTTCCGAACGCTTGAGAACAACTTGTATCCAAACAGAAGCATGACCCAGGATCCGCCTCGATGGTTCTTGATGAATTGGTTTGGCCTAGCGATTCGGATGTTTGACTGGCGCCGTCAAACATGTGGAAAGGCAGCCTTGCGTGTTATCGGTCTCGCATCATCGGTTGGTTGAATACAATCCCTAAATTCGGCATGACCAGCCCAAACGCTGCGTTTTCGAAATTGGTTTCCTCTCCGATCACCGCGCTGCTACTCCATCAAAGGGTGAGCCCGTCGGGAGTTCTGCCCCTTGGACGGGCCTTTGGGCATCAGGTTTGGTCGCGGAGGGCACAACCCGAACAGTCGCCAAGTTTCACGAAGCGAGTTTTAGTTCGATCGCCTTCCTTTTCCCGCATGTCGCGTACGCGAGCCTATGCTTAAGCTGAGATTCACCGCGATGACGATCATTCCGGTCATTGGCTCGCTTCTGTGGACCCGTGTTTCGTAGCCGCCCGGAAGTGCTGATCACCCATTTCGAGGCGCGGATTATCAATTGAGTCTAAGGCGAAAAAGGGCCATTTCGCATGCTTCGACGTCGGGGAGAGGGTCGGTTGTCCCGCCCGGGGCATTCGTCATTGGAGATTCTGTTTGCCACATTGATGGTGTTGGTGGTGGGTGCCATCTGCGCACCGAACGTGTTTCGCAATTCGCTGACGAAACGTGAAACTCGAACCCAACAGACGTTGAACGTGATTCGCGACGCAATCGCCTTGTATCGGGAAGAGAATAATGCGTATCCCCCAGGAGAGACGTTTGTGACCGAGATAGCCCCTTATCTCAATCAGCCCTTGCCCATCCCGGAGTGTTTGGTTCCAACCCGAACGAATGCTGTTTTGCTCGCGATGGACGCAATGGTTGACGGCGCTCGATCCGAGGACACAGAGCATGGCTGGGCGTACGATCCCTCGAATGGATCGTTTCGCCTCAACTCCAAGCGGCAGCCTTACAGCGAATGGTGAGTACGGATGACACACCGAATTCTGATCGCGGAGGACGATCCTGTTTTCCGGCATCTGCTCGATTTCACATTGAAACGCGCCGGATTTCACGTGGTGGTCGCCAGCGATGGCAACGTGGCAGCCGAGTATCTGACTGCGAATCCGATCGACTTCATCGTGACGGATCATCAGATGCCCGGGTGTTCTGGAGAAGAACTGTTGCGAATGCTGCGTGCCAAAGGCGAGCAACCACCGACAATTCTTTGTACGGCCAAGGGCTGGGAACTCGATCACGATCGCTTGATGGAAGAGCATCAGTTGATTGGAATCCTCAGCAAACCGTTTAGCCCAAGCAAGCTGGTCCGAATGATCCAAGACCACTTTCAAACCATCGAGGCCCAGGGAATCGAAGCGGGGGCACATGGTTAGCGCCGTTGCGAACGTCGCCAAAACTTTTGGCTTGCTCGCGGCAGGCGGGAATTCCGGCACTTCTCGCCGATCGCCACCACCGCAACGGAGCCGAACCAATTTCACCCTCCCGCGGCT
>JBCCYK010000039.1:0-32882 GCA_039189905.1 Planctomycetota bacterium | reverse complement strand
GCCCCCGTCGGCGCAGATGATCGAACCGCGGTTTCCAGTAAGCCTGACAAAGCTCGTCCAGTGAACGACGCACGACGGGGTCCTCGCGATTGCCCGAAGCGCGCACCACCAAGGACCACCTCGTCGACGGCGTGCCACAAACCATGTTGCTCGAATCGCTCATTGGATCTTCCCCGATCATGGGTTCCCGTGGTCAAACCGGCAAGCGCCGCGTGTGAGTCGTCCATCCACCGTCGCCGAAACGTACGCCACCCGCCCCGACCTCCAGTAACACCGGGCCTGCGGCAACACTGGCTTGGACGCTAGAGTAACGTTGGTCTCAAACGCCTGGGCAGCAAACTCGTCGGGGCGAGACCACCTCTTGAGCGTATCACGCCGCCCATTCGCTTCGCGTTCCAGTTTCCCCTTACTTTTAGATCACCCTTTATGGCAGTGGAAGCGAGCCGAACCCGTTTTGCAACGTACCGGGAGACCGTTCGAGAACGGAACCGCAGTGGTCGTGTTGACCGCCATCCCGTTGATGGTAGCGGTGACGCTGGTGGCTCCAGTCGAAAACTGGGAACGCGAGACAGGAAATTCCTCGAGCTGTTTCGCTCCTTTTGGGGTTTGGTTTCGGACTCTCGTGGCAGTATCGCCATCGCGCTGGGGCTGCTGACGATCAGCATTGGATTGCGTTTGATTCCGCCGCTCGGCACCAAGCTCGCAATCGACTGCGTCTTGACCAAACCCGCCAGCCCGCTACCCGATGGGTTGGTTCGTATGCTGGAGCAATTGCCGTTGGGCTTGGGGGGGACCGCAGCGGCATCCTATCGTGAATTGCCAATCGCAGCTCCGATGCAAACACTGGTTTGGATCGCCGTCGGCGTGACCGTGATCACCGTGGTGGGCACATTCGTCAATCTTTGCGGTCGCTGGATGGCCACCAAGTCGGTGAACCGTTCTCAAGTTTCCATTCGACGACGCGTTTTCGAACATGCGATCCGATTGCCGCTCCAGAAAGTCCATGGTTTGAAGAGTGGAGGCGTGGCCTCGCTGATTCGGGAAGATGCGGGCGGGGTTGCCGAGTTGATCTTCAGCATGCTGTACAACCCCTGGCGAGCCATTGTGCAATTCATTGGCAGCCTCATCATCCTGGTGTTTGTGGATTGGAAGCTGATGGTCGGTGGCGCGATGTTGCTTCCGATCGTTTGGCTCACTCATCGCACCTACATCAATCGCATTCGACCCTTGTTCCGGGACGTTCGTCAGCAACGCCAAGCCATCGACAGCGGAGCCACGGAAACCTTCGGTGGCATCCGTGTGGTCCGCACGTTCTCGAGGGCGCGAAGCGAGTCCTCGCGTTTTGTACGCGAAGGTGATTTCCTGGTACGTCAGCAACTGTTCGTTTGGTGGTGGAGTCGGATCATTGAAACCATTTGGGAAGTCGTGATCCCATTGGCCTCGACGGGACTGTTGCTCTATGGCGGCTACCAGATTATTGAAGGCGACCTGACGCTGGGTGATCTGATGATGTTCTTGGTGTACCTGACCATGTTGCTGGATCCGCTTGCCACGATCGCCGGGAGCGCCGTCAGTTTTCAAAACAACTTGGCGGGACTCGATCGTATTTTGGACGTCTTGGAGGTGGAAGAAGAGCTCCCCAGTCGACCGAACGCTCGCGTTCTTCCCTCACGCCGATCGGACTTGATCGAGCCGATGCCGTCAGGTCGCAATGACGCCCTACTCCGCAGCGGTGACCTCATCATCGAAGGCCTTTCGTTTTCCTACCCGGGTTCCGAGACCCCGGTCCTGCGGGACATTTCCCTCGAAGTCCCCGCGGGTCAGACGGTGGCCTTGGTGGGCCGCAGTGGCGCAGGCAAGACGACCCTCACGAATCTCATCGCGCGCTTTTATGACCCCCGCGAGGGATGGATTCGCTATCACGGCTACGACCTGCGTGACATTGAGTTGGCAAGCTATCGTGCCCAGTTGGGGATCGTTGAGCAGGACGTGTTTCTGTTTGACGGTTCGATTGGTGAGAACATCGCCTACGCCCGGCGGCGTGCGACCGATGAGGAGGTCATGCTGGCGGCGGAAGCCGCTGCGGCACACGAATTCATTTCGAAGCTTCCCGATGGCTACGAGACGGTGATCGGGGAACGTGGCTTCAAGCTGTCGGGGGGACAACGTCAACGCTTGGCCATCGCGCGTGCCATTCTGGCGGACCCGCAAATCCTGGTTCTGGATGAGGCCACCAGCAATCTGGACAGCGAAAGCGAACGACTCATCCAAGACAGTCTGTCCAAGCTACTCGACCAGCGAACCGCGTTCGTCATCGCCCACCGACTCAGCACGATCACCCATGCGGACCAAATCGTCGTTCTGGAAGAGGGGCGGATCATCGAGGTTGGAACGCATGAATCGCTGATTCAGGCCGGTGGGGCGTATCGCGATATGGTACAACTCCAGCTGACGACGGGTGATTTGGACAAACATTCGACACTTGTCGCCGATCGCCACCACTGAAACGTAGCCAAATCAAAATCACCCTCCCGCAGCTCGGCCGTGGGAGGGTCGGCCCGCGCAAGCGAGGCCGGGGAGGGTCAGTCGCAAGAAAACAATTGTGTTCGCAAGACTTCGTACCCATGCCCTCCCCGAAATCTCGCTTAGAGCTCGATTTCGACCCTCCCTTCGCTGCGCGTGGGGGGTCAATTGGGTGGCGATCGGCGAGAAGTGTCGTTTTTGCGACTCAGGCCGGACGCAGGACAAGAATGTGAACTACCTTTCACGGATTGAAGGTGGGTGCCATCGTCGTCGGCGAACCGCCACCTGACTCAATTTCGAACCCTCGTAGAGCCGAGTGTCGATTCCTTCACCAACGCCTGTAAGCCTGAGGCGCACGCCCATGCGTACCCTGAACCTAATGATCCTGCTCGCCCTGGTTGTCGGCTCGGCGAGCGTTGGGCCCGCCCGTGCTGGATCGTGGACCGACACGGTTTTCCCCGTCAAGTCTCACAACTTCGGCACCGTGGCGGTCGGTGCCAAGACGGAGTTTCGTTTTCCCATTCACAACACGCTGAGTCAGCCGATTCACATCCGGAGTGTGCGCGCCAGTTGCGGTTGCACAACGCCGATCATCGAAACGGAATCGATCGCGCCCGGCCAATCCGGTTCGATCCTGGCTCGCTTCAATACACCGACCTTTCGAGGCAAGAAGGGGGCGACGCTCACGGTGATCCTGGATCAGCCGGTCTACGCGGAGATCCGCCTTCGGGTCGACGGGTACATTCGCAGTGACATGGTGTTTCATCCCGGTTCGGTCGACATGGGATTCGTGAACCAGGGAGAGAAGAAGGCTGGCACCACCACGATTTACTACGCGGGACGCTCCGACTGGCAGGTGGTCAACACGATTTCAAACCAACCGTGGATCACGGCCAACGTGACGCAGCTGGAACGCGGCCCCAATCGCGCCAATTACCGCATTGACGTGACCTTGCGCGAGGACGCTCCAGAAGGGTTCTTCCAGGATGAGTTGATCATCGTCACCAATGATCGCAACATGCCACGCGTGCCGCTCCGCGTCACGGGGACCGTTCAAACGAGCTTGACGATTGCCCCCCAGGCGATCGCATTTGGAACGGTTGAACCAGGTCAGGCGCTCACGCAGCGTCTTGTGATTCGCGGACGCAGTCCATTCTTGCTGGAATCCATCACCTGCGATGGCTGGAATGTGGAGTTCACGCCGTCGGACCAAGCCAAGGTCATCCATGTGGTGGCGGTGACGTTCACACCGACGCAGGCACTGGGTAGCCAACGCACACCGGTCATCATCGAAACGGGTGGTGAAACGCCTGTGATCGCGAAGGCGATCCTAACGGCGGAAGTGATTTCACCCCAGGTTGCGAACGCCCCTTGAGCCCCGCTTTCATCGGGACGCTGAACAGGCCGGCCATGAACATGCCGCCACCTCGTGGCTGACGAGCGAACCACTTCAAGCGGTCGGCAACCGGCTTCCCGATCAGTTGGCGAAGGGGTCTTCCATCGCACCCGATGCACCAAAGGGATCATCCATCCCGCCGGCACCGCCAAAGGGATCATCGCCCGCAGGAGCAGAGCCAAACGGGTCAGACGCAGCGCCACCTGTGCCTGCACCAAACGGATCCGCTGCAGCGCCGCTGTCGCCCCCAAATGGATTGGCATCGCCCGCCGGCGCCGCTCCGCCCGCGTCTGCGGTGGCCGATGGCTGGGCAAGTGGGTTGTCCAGCGCCCCTTCGAACGCATCGTTCTCCTCCACCATGGGAGAATCCAAATCGTCAGCGAATGGGTTGTCCGTGGAAGGGGTTGGTGGAGGCGTCAACCCAACCGCGGGTCGTGGGATTCGCGGGGCAGCCGCGCCCGGGCCATCGGCTGGAAGACCGAGTTCTCCATAGCGAGCCCGCGAGCGGGCCACGCCCGCCGCCAGTGCCTCCAAGCGAGCTTTCTCCCGGAAGGATTCCAGCTTCAAGCGAGTAGGCCCCTGGATGCGTGCCAGCGAACGTCCGACCACCAATCCGAAGTCACCCCGAGCTTCCAATCGAGCTCCCTGCTCGAAGTCGCTGTTCGCCTCGCCGGGGCGTCCACTGACCGAAGCAACGATGCCGCGGAAGTAATAGGCCCGGGGATCACGAATCTGGTTGTCGATCGCCATCGACAGTAACTCGTAGGCCTGCATGTGGTTGCCGGAATGATAAGCGTGAACGCCGCGACCGTATATTTCCGCCAAAATGGCCGACTGGGCATTTACTGGCGAACTGACCGTGCCAGCCCCGACACCCAAAGCAAAACAAAAAGCCGGGACAACCAACCGGAGGCGTGAAAACATGAGGCTGCGTTCGGATGAGAGGAGGCGCGTGCGGTCAATCACAAACCACCGATGGTAGTCGCACGAAAACGGGCTGGCAAACCAAGCCCCCCGCAAAAAAAGAGGAGGCATTTGCGCTTGCGAAAACTCTCGACGATTCAGGCATACAGCTGATAGAGCATCAAGTAGACCAACACGCCCGTGACCGAAACAAACATCCAGATGGGAAAGGCAAAACGCACGAGACGTTTGTGGGCCACGATACGCCCCGCTTTCGCCAGCAGAATCGCGCGAACCGCGAGAAACGGCACTGCGATTGCCAAGAGCACGTGAGGAAGCAAGATCCCAAAATAGGTGTATCGGGCGGCAAGCGGCGCGTCCTCGGGGAACTTGCGATTGGGCTCACCCGTGACCCGGTACAAGGCGAGTTTGTGCAGCAGGTAGCACAGCAGAAACAGGATGCTGACACCAAACGCAGATAGCATGCACGACTTGTGCTTCTTGACCTGACCTCGCTTGATATGCGTTAAGGCCAAGGCCAAAAGAACCGTCGCCGTCAGGTTGAGTGCTGCATTGACGTGCGGCAAGTTGCTGGAAAGGATTTCCCACATCGTTATTCAATCACTTCTCTTTCAAGGGTCCTCGACCAGCATGGACGCGATACTCTTCTTCAGGGCTTCAAACTGACGCTTCTCCGGCCAGTTGTAGAAGCCCTCGATTTCGCCCTGACGATCCACCAGAATGAATCGATCGGTGTGAAACTTCTTGTCCACGGGAGTCTGAAAAACCATCGAGCCCACCTGCCGGATGTACGTCAGGTCGCCGGTCAGAAAAAGCCATTGCTCCTTGTCGGCGCCAAAGCGTGCCGCGTACTCCCTCAACACCTCCGGTGTATCGGTCTCCGGATCGACGGAGATCGCTAAGAATTTGACACCTCTTCCTTCAAACTCTCCCTGCAGCTCCCTCAGTTTTTGGTTCTGCTGCATGCAGCTGGCAGGGCAAGTGCTGAAAAAGAAACTGACAACATACGGTCGACCAAGAAGATCTTCGCTGGCGACTTGCTGACCACTGCGTTCCGTCAGTTCGAATTCACTCAGCCAACCCGAATCCGCAGCCGGCTTGCTCGGTTCATTGTTCGCAACGTCGGCCGCTGTCAGCGTCTCGTTGGCCTCCCGCGCATTGTCGTTGGTGTAGACAAACTCACCTTCTGGGATCGTTGTCCGCGGTGGAGTCCGCGTCTTACGAACAAGCAACCCCACGCCCACACCAAGTGAGAGTATCAAAGCAATATGTGCAGCCGTCTTCATTTCCGTTCCGTCTCCTCGTCCCAATACCCGCACAACCCAAGAGCCACCCCCGGGTTTCGTGATGAAAGCTCAAACAATCGTATCCACTGCATAGCGGCCCCGCACCATCCGCGCGGCCATCGCGAGGACAGCCAATGTCGCGACCACTGTGATGATCCAACAAACAGCTGATGACGGCGCGAAGGCCGCGTCGCTCCAATCAAGCGATGGATTCATCAGGCGTCGCATCTCGGTCATCGTGTATGACAAGGGGTTGACTCGCATCAGCCAGCCCAGAACGGTTGGCCCCACCCGCTGACCCACAACCTCGGGGACTGGAAAGAAAGTTCCTGCCAGCAACCACATCGGCATCAGACCCAGCATCATGATCGCATGGAACCCCTGCGTGCTGCTCATCGGCCAAGCAACCATCATGCCCAGCCCGCACATCGCGATTGCTAGGACGGCCATCAGCACCATGAGAGGCACCCAAGCGACCGTCGTCGCCAATTGCCCTGAAACCACCGCAAGCAACAAAAACACCATCGCCTGAGCCCACGCGATCGCGGCCCCGCCCATGATCTTGCCCAGCAGCAGGCTGCCGCGACCAACCGGGCTGACCAACACCGATTGCATGAAGCCCTCGCGGCGATCCTCGATGACGCTGATCGTCGAAAAGATCGCCGTGAACAAAACGATGAGGGCCACCGTGCCTGGCAAGAAAAACGCGTAGAAATCCTCGCCGCTTTCGCTACGGAAGGCACTCGACATGCCCGCGCCGAACAGCAACCAAAACAGCAACGGCTGAACGACAGCCGCCGACACGCGGTTGCGTTGGCGAAAGAATCGCGTCCACTCGCGCTTCGCTAGCATCCAAATCGCTGCCATCGACCTTAGCCATCCGTTCCTTGCATCGTTGCCTCAGTCCACTTCACGCCGTTGGCTCCAAATCCAAACGCGTCCCTGTCAGCCGGATGAAGGCATCGTGCAACGAAGGCTGCGCTAGCGTGATCGACCGCAGCTGATCCCCGACAGTCGACATCACCTGGTTCACGACGGCAACGTCGTCACACTCCCAACACAACTTGCCGTCGACGAGGTCCGCCGAGATACCCCAAGAATCCCGCAACGCTTGCGCGACCGACTTGGGCTGATCACAATGCACCGTCAAAACCTGACCGCCGAGCATCGTGCGCAGTTCCGCCGGCGACTGATCGGCGACCTTGCATCCCTCATGCATGATGACGATCCGTGATGCCTTTTCTGCCTCTTCCATGAGATGAGTGGTCAACAACACGGCAACACCTTCCGCAGCCAGTTCCTCCAAGGTGGCCCAGAGGTTCAAGCGGGCTGCTGGATCCAATCCGGTACTGGGTTCATCCAGAAGCAGCACCTCGGGTCGATGGAGAAGACCTTTGGCAAGTTCCACGCGTCTCTTGAGGCCGCCCGACAGTGTCTGGCACCGATCATCGGCCCGATCCAACAGTCCGAACCGCTCCAGCGCGACCCTGGCACGCTGCCGCAAATCCAAACCGGAAAGGCCGTACAACGCACCCTGGCAATGCAGGTTCTCTTGAACGGTCAACTGGAGGTCCAAGCTCGGCGATTGAAAGATCACGCCCATCTTTTGACGCACTTGCTGTCCCGATGTCCTGACATCGTGACCTGCGATCGACAACACGCCATCGGAGAGCGGCACCTGGGTACTGAGCAAGCGAAAGAGCGTTGTCTTGCCGCTTCCGTTGCGACCCAACACAGCGACGACTTCTCCCTTGCCGACGCACAGATCAACACCATCAAGCGCCAAACGGTCGCCGTAGCGATGACTGAGTCCCGACGCCGATATCACGGGTGCAAGCGTGTGACTCGGCGACGTCACCTTGCTTGGCTGGGCAATCGACATCCTTCAGATGATGAAAGACACCGTCACAAGCAACAGGTGGATCGGCAGAACCACAAGTGACCAACGCAACATCTTACGAGCCGTTTTATCGTCAGGTTGATTCAGGAATTTTCGGGCCACACCGAGCAATGGCCAGCCGGAAACCAACACCAGCACCACCGCGATCCCAGCAACCATTCCAGATACAGCGTCCTCGTTCGACCCCCAAGAACATGCCATGCAACTCAGTGACGCCAACGTCATCCCAATTGCTCCGGCAACACTCTGCCAACCCGCATCCCGCCCCGCCCGTTGAACGGACTGACGCACCGTGGTTGTCATGTGGAACCCCGCCTTGGCATAGTCGCGTCGATACAGCCAAGCGATCGCCATGAAGTGCGGGAACTGCCAACACGCCAGGATCCCAAACAAGAACCAGCCCGTCGCGTCCGAAAGGGATCCCCCGCACGCGGTGTAACCCATGAATACCGGCAAAGCGCCCGCGACGGCGCCGACTGTCGTGTTCCAAGCAGTACGGACCTTCATTGGAGTGTAAACGAACACGTACAAGGCCCAGGTGGTGACGCCCACCAAACCGGGCATCAGTCCGACCGTTGCCCCAAGAAGGCCGGTGCCGATCAACCCCGAGGCGACACACGCGACCACCGCGGGTGCCGTCTTCATGCGTCCAGCCGGCAAAGGCCGACGAGCGGTGCGGTTCATCTGACCGTCGATCACACGTTCCCAAATCTGATTGGCGGCCCCAGCGCTGGCAGCCACCAATCCGGTACCGACCAACAAGCATAGCCATGCAAACGCACCGATGCTGCCACCCGCAATGGCGCCCGAGGCCGCGGCGGTGATCACGATCATCACGACGATCCGTGGCTTGGACAACATGATCAGGTCGGAAAACCAGGACCGTGTCTTCGCGTCGAGTTCGCCATCGGCACCGCTCTCTTGAGTCTCAGACGCAGGTGCCTCCGCGTGTACGGTCTCAACCGTGCCGGACCGTTCGGACTCCCGTGCTCCCGGTGGCATCGTTCGCGGTCGTTGCGTGCCACGACCGTCCGGTTGCACCAGATCTCCCACGGCAGCCCCCAAGGGCAAGGTCGCATTCCCGCGTTCCCAAGCCGTCGCCTCGGAAACACCGGCGACCGGAGCGTCAGTCGTTTCTACCGCCATGGAAGCCTTTCAAAACCTCGAATGATTTCGCCGCCGTCTTGGACTGGCCGTTGTATAGGACAAGCCATCATCAGGCCGGCACCATGACCGGCGTTCCGTCACCTTTCACGGGCGATGCGGCCACCGCCACCCGATCGCCACTCTCGATCTGCCGCGTCAGCACCCATCGTCGCCGGGCGACCCGAAGGCTCAACTGCGTCCCGATCCCAAGTATCAGGGAACCGACCGCAACATGCCCCGTCACAACCACCGAATCCCACACATTCTTACTGGCAAGCAAATACGACTGGGAACCGGGCAGGAATCCGAGCATGGCTGGATACCCGTAGTTGACGATCCAAGTCGCGATGCCCAGGCCAATTTGGCTGACGACACACAATAGCAACCAAGACCCAGGTCGCGACAGCGTCAAATCGCCGCATCGTCGCATCCTCCAAAAGACCGCTAACGTCCACACCAGAACAACCAACCCCAGCGTCACATGCGTTGCGGCCGTATGAGCAAACGCCGTCGGGCTGGTCGTCGGCAGAGCGTGCCGAAGTTGGGCGCCCAGAATCAGTTGACAGGCCGCCAGGGCGACCAACACAACGGGCCAGAATAAACCTGGCGTTTTACCAGGCGGACCCGAAGTGGCTCGTGAGTCCGAAGTCGTTCGGTACGCTTGAAGCAGAGACTCCCGATCCCAGCCGCTTCCCGTCACGCACGCTGCCACGACGCAGAGCATGAAGAATAGCGGTCCGGTGCAGCCGTGTACCATCGCGAGCGTCCTTGCATCCAAGACAACGCGCAGGCCACCCAAAACACCCTGGCCGATCACGGCAGCCAAGACGACTCCGGCGAGCCAAACCACGCCGGCAGGCACCTGGTTCCGGCTCTTCGCCCGCGCGGCGGTGGCCAGGAATGCGATGGAGACGATACCAACCACCGTTGCGAGCAAGCGATGCCCATGCTCGATCAAGAGGTCAAAGGGCCCCACGAGCCAGGTTTCCAGCGGGTAGAGCAACAAGTTGTAGCCATAGGTGTTGGGCCAATCCGGCACTGACATGCCCGCATCGTAGGTTGTGACCAGGCCGCCGATCCAAATCAGCGGCCAGACCAAGATCACCAGCGTCAGCGCCAAACGCCATGGCCAAACGGCGGTCTCGCGCTCCATCCCCTGCCCCTCACGATTCGTGTGTTCGGTCATAGACTTGTTCGCCTAGCATCCCACCGGCAACGGCCCCACCGGCCCCAAAGACGGCAGCGATCACCAGGCCGCCTGACGTCAGCCATGTCATCATCGCGATGCCTGACAGCAAGCCGGCGATCGCCCCAACGCTTCGATATCCCTCTCGGTTCATCGCACCCGGGTCCCAAAGCTGCCAGAAAACGCATCATAGGGTTCGATCATGATTCATCAGCTGACGAACGTAGGCCACCAAAGCCAAGGCCTCGTCTTGTGAAAGTCCCACGCCATTGGGTTCTGAATCCTGTCGCTCCGCATCGATCATCACGCCCGGCATCGGTGTTCCGGATATACCATGTTGGATACGACGGTACAGCGTGGCCGGATCTCCTCCGCCGCGCGGCCAGGCTTCCGCAAGCCGACGAGGCTCGACCTGGCGCGGCGGCAGAGCACCGGCCTTGCGAAACGGTTTGACAGCATCACGGTCGTCGGGTGACACACCAATCCGCGTCGTGAACTCCTTGGTCCAATCGTCGTAATCCACCAGCGGCACTCCGCCGGCACCACTCTTCCCGTGACACCCGGCACAATTCGCAACAGGACCATGGAACAGCGCCTCGCCCTTCGCGAGAGTCGTTTCCTCCGTCCAGAATTCATCGCCAGGAATCGCGGGCACCGGCGATGCTTTCACGCTGCTCGAGACCCAGTCGCCGATGACCTTCTCGACCACCTCGACCACCGCCTCCTGGGCCTCGGTGAGCTCCTTCGAGTCCGACGGCTTGATCGATCGGAGTTGCCAGGCTGCCTCCGACGGCCGCTGCCCATCGTATGCAAACTCATCAACGGCTACGGCCAGGAGTTCGCGTTCGACTTGGCCTCGGACTGCCAGGTAAATCACGTAGTCGACCAAGGCTTCACGGTCCTCGGGTGCTACCGTCGAAAACGACGGCATGGGACTCCCAGGCAATCCGTTCTGCAACACGCGGTGAAGATCTTCCCGCGTCGGTTTCTCGCTGCGGGGCGTTGATTTCCACTTGAACAAGCCCGCGCGGAAGTCCCGTGGATATGGAGACTGAAAACGCGACGCAGGCCCGGCACCATCACCCCCAACCCCATGGCAAATCACGCAGTGCTCTCGGTACAACCCGGAGTGCCGGTCGTCCTGATCGCTGCTTTGGGGGCCAGCGGCCTGCCGCAAGCGGTCCATGTCCAGTAGATCATTCGCTCGACGTCGCAATTCGGGGTCAGCGAGCAAATCGACGGGCCATCGTGGCTCATCTGGAGATCCAAACAAGCCCGTGATCACCCCTGACACGTCCTCGGACGCTGCATCCATGTTGGCGTCGCGTGAGTGTGCCAGCGTGAGCGCGTACAACCCGTTCGATCGAAACACGACCCGATCGTCCCCGCAACCCACGAACACGCTGCAAGACAATCCGAGCAGGCCGACGACGCAACATCGTGTCAAACCCGCCTGGACGGCATTGGCCGGCCAGCTGCATGAAACCGACAAGGTTGATTGGATCGGCACAGATGAGCCGTCGCGAGAGATCAGAGAATAGATACGCACACAGCGGTGGAAGCACCCACACAGTTAAGCACCGCAATGAACCCGACACAATCACCTGGGACGTTGCGACAGATTGTCCGAGCTACCCTCACGCCAACGAACCACGCTCACGCCAAAGCGCGTTCGAACAGGGCCAGCATTCGCGCCCAGGCCTTTTCCGCTTGTGCTTCGTTGTGGACTCGCGTGTCGGGAGGGCACCAACCATGTCCTGCGGGATAAACCTCGATCTCCGCGGTCAGGTCCGCGTCGGCAAAGGACTCCTTGAGCCGTTGCTTCGCATCCGGGTCCCGCTCATCATCGTTCTCTGCGATCGCGATCAAGAACTGGGCTTTCATGTTGGGAATCAAGCGGTGGGGACTGTCGGCTTGATCGGTCACCAGCCCGCCCCCATGGAAAGTCGCAGCGGCATGGATCCGCTCAGGTGCCGCGGCAGCCGTCCGGAACACGATCGGTCCCCCCATGCAGTAGCCCGTGGTTCCGATCCCCCGGTCACGATCCACCGACTCCTGTTGATCCAACCAGCCAACAAACGCCTTGGCATCGGCACGGTGGGTTTCGGCGTTGAGTGATCGTGCCAGCGATCGGACTTCGCGGATCGATGTGCTGGCACCCTTGGCCGCGGTCGGCGATTTCATGGAGCGGTAAAAGGGATTGACCACCAGAACGCTGTAGCCCGATTCTGCTAATCGCGTGCCCATCTGCTCAAACGCGGGCCGCAAGCCAAAGATGTCCGGCCAGATCAGCACAGCCGCGTGCTTCCCTTGCAATGGCGAAACGTGAAAGGCGTCGCAGGTGCCATCCGGCGTCTCGATGGACACCGATCGGCCGCGAACGTCGGCAGCATCTGCAACCTGAGGGAGTATGGCCGCACCCATCCCGGCCGCGGCCATTGCCGCCAGGTCACGCCGGGAATAGCGACGCAGGTCTTCTTCGAAATGATCTTGGTCACACACGGCGGTATCCCCGAAAACAAGCACTTTGAAAACGGGAATCGGACCGCCGATCCCCAAACAAAGGTTTGGCTCAGCAGGGCAGATGAGTCCCACCACGCAGATGAGTCCCGCCACTTTGCCCACTCGAAACGCACGCGATGATAACCGAGATCCGCTCGGCCAATGCGCTTGACGGACGGGGGTCTTGGGCTGCCAGATTGGTGAGTCTTGTCTTTGGCCCGCGCGTCGGGTGCCTCTGCCAGCTCCTTAAGTGCTTTTCAGCAAGGTGCTTCCGCAAAAAAACAGCCCGTCTGGCACAGCTGTTGCTCTTCCGTCTCGCCGGCGTTGCTGGGCTGCCATTTGTGCGCTCGCGACGTCACCCAAGCAAATCATCCCTCACCGTCTCTGTTCCTGTTTAGTCGAAAGGTGTCACGCACGATGGCAACGGCCACCAAGAAAGCCAGCAAGGTTCGCCTGCAACCCATGGGCGAACGCATCGTCGTTCAACGCGAAGAAGGCGAATCGACCACCGCTGGTGGGATCGTCCTTCCAGACTCCGCGAAGGAAAAGCCCGCACGCGGAACCGTCGTGGCACTCGGAAGCGGGCGTCTCCTTGATGACGGCTCCCGTGCCGAAAGTCAGCTCGCCGTCGGCGACCGCGTCCTCTTCACCAGCTACGCCGGTGAGACCGTCGAGATTGACGACGTCGAGTACCTGCTGATGCGGGAAGACGATGTCCTCGGAGTCATTGAGTGACCTCACGAAGGCTCACTCGTTCAATCAAACCAACCAGTCTCTAACTCGATAAGCATCACCATGCCAAAAATCATCGCTTTCGATCAGGAAGCCCGCGAGGCAATCCGTCGCGGTGTCACCAAATTGGCCAAGACGGTCAAGGTCACGCTCGGGCCCAAAGGCCGCAACGTCATCTTGCAGAAGAGCTTCGGCAGCCCCACGGTCACGAAGGACGGCGTCACGGTCGCGAAGGAAATCGAACTGGAGGATGTCTATGAAAACATGGGCGCCCGCATGGTTCGGGAAGTTGCCAGCAAGACCAGCGATGTCGCCGGCGACGGGACCACCACCGCGACCGTGATGGCAGAAGCGATCTTCAATGAGGGCCTCAAAGCAGTCGTCGCAGGCGTTAACCCGATTCAGATGAAATCGGGGATCGAGACAGCCGTGGCGGACCTCACCGAGAAGTTGCACTCCATGGCGACCAAGGTCAAAGATCAGGACGCCATGGCGAACGTTGCGACCATTGCCAGCAACAACGACCGCGAAATTGGAGACTTGCTCGCCGATGCGATGAGCAAGGTCGGCAAGGATGGCGTGATCACCGTTGACGAAGGCAAGAGCCTGCAGACCGAACAAGAGTGGGTCGAGGGCATGCAGTTCGATCGCGGTTATCTGTCTCCCTACTTCGTGACGGATCCCGCCAGCATGGAAGCCGTTCTCGAAGACGCCTACGTACTGATTTTTGAGAAGAAGATTTCCAATATCAAGGACCTCGTGCCGCTCCTAGAGAAGGTTGTCCAGCAGGGCAAGCCGCTGTTGATCATCGCAGAAGACGTCGATGGGGAAGCCCTTGCGACGCTGGTGATCAACCGATTGCGGGGTACCTTTACCGTGGCTGCCGTGAAGGCACCGGGTTATGGCGATCGTCGCAAGGCCATGATGGAAGACATTGCGATTCTGTCGGGTGGCCAGGCGATCTTTGAAGCGCTCGGGATCAAGCTGGAAAGCTGTGACCTGACGCATTTGGGTCGCGCCAAGAAGGTGATCATCGACAAGGACAACACGACGATCATCGAGGGTGCTGGTGACAGCAAGAACATCAAGGCACGCATCGATCAGATCCGTCGCGAGATCGAAAACAGCACCAGCGATTACGATCGTGAGAAGCTGGAAGAACGACTGGCGAAGCTCGCCGGGGGTGTTGCCAAAGTCAATGTTGGTGCCGCGACCGAAAGCGAAATGAAGGAAAAGAAGGCTCGTGTGGAGGATGCTCTTCACGCGACCCGCGCCGCGGTTGAGGAAGGCATTCTGCCCGGCGGTGGCGTTGCGCTCCTTCGTGCGTCGAGCAAAGTGACACCGGACGAGTCGCTGAGCGAAGATGAAGTGGTCGGGTACAACATCGTGCTTCGTGCCTGCCGTGCTCCACTGACCATGATCAGCGAGAATGCGGGTCAGGACGGTGGCATCGTTTGTGAGAAAGTGCTCTCGGCAAAGGGCAACAATGGTTACAACGCGTTGACGGATACCTATGAGGATTTGGTCAAGGCGGGTGTGATCGACCCGACCAAGGTCACGCGCACCGCATTGGGCAACGCGGCCAGCGTTGCAACCCTGCTGCTGACCAGCGACGCCCTCGTCGCGGATAAGCCCGAAAAGGGCAAGGGCGCCGGCCACGGCGGCGAAGCCGACATGTATTGATCCCCGCGGATCCCATCCCCCATGTCTTGCGGATGCTTTGTTATCCGTGACGTGGTTTTCCATAGACCTCGGTGTAGGAACTCGATTCCTCCGCCGAGGTTTTTTTGTGCGTCCCACCGATTCGCGGGCGAGCGAGACGCCCTGTTTCGAAAGGATTTGACCTCCTTGCATGATGTCCTGCTTCAAAACACTCACCCAAGAGGATGCTCATGTTCGGCAGCTCCAATAGCAAAGAGAAACTCCAGGAGAAGTACAACAAGTTGATGGAGGAGTCGTTCCAACTCTCAACCGTCAATCGCAAAAAAAGCGACCTCAAGCGTGCCGAGGCGGAAGAGATCGGTCGGCAGCTCGATGAGTTGGAGAAAGCGAGCCAAAGCTGAGCGAATCTGAGATTGCCCCGAGCGTTTCTCGTTGTTTGTAGCTCGGCTCTCTGAGCCGAGGATTCACGGCTCGGAGAGCCGTGCTACTGAGGGACCAAATTGGATCACCGACTGCCCTGGCAAACCTTGCAGGGTCGGAGGCCAAGGGAATGAAGCTGCCTCTCCAGTAAGCTGCGGATGTTCTCTTTGCCTTCCAGATGGCGGCATCCCTCCACGTGATAGATCTCGCTGCGTCCCACGACGTAGTATTGACGCGTCGGCTGCGCGTTCACAGCACGCGACGAGATCGCGTTATCAATCGGGGTGCTCGTGTCACGGCTGACGCCCACGGGCGCGGCAGTCTCACGCGTGATCACGTAGACACCGATGCCCAGCAGAGGCACGCCAATCAGACCGGCAATGAGGTACGGCATCAGCTCGCGGCGTCCGCGCGATTGACGCCGCTTGTTACTGCGGCGGCTACCCACGTTGCTCCGTCGATCGTCGGTTTGGATCTCCAAGAGCGACGGATCGCTTGGCAAGCCCGCGCCTAGAATGAGAGCGGAGTCTTTTGTTGAGCCCTCTTCACTCGACGACATGCCATTGATTTTGGTGTCGCTGCCGAGCGCAGCGATGGTGTCGGTGGTCGCATCGGAATGTCTGGATCCCTTGCTCGCATCGCCAGCAAAGGGTCTCAACGCAGCTTCCAACTCGGCAGCGCTCTCGAAACGAGCCTGCGGATCCTTGGCCATCATCCGCGTACACGTCCGAAGCATGTGTTCGCCGATAGGTTCCAGACCGCGCTCCGCACGTACCGCATTGATGGGCCTTGCGGTGTTCAACTGGTGTGCCAACAGTCGCTGAGCGTTGGTGCCTTCTGCAAACGGTGGTTTACCGGTCAGAAGGAAGTACAGCGAACACCCAAGGCTGTAGATATCGGTGCGCGCGTCGATGTCATGGCTGTTCAATGCTTGTTCAGGTGAGATGTAGTCCGCCGTACCCAGGGCCTTCGTCGGGTCCTCAGTGATGGAACCATCCTCATCCGATTGCAACAGGGCCAGGCCGAGGTCCGATATCTTCACGGTGCCCTCTCGATCCAAAAGCAAGTTGGCCGGCTTGATGTCGCGATGGATCAAATTCGCCTCGTGCGCATGAGCAAGCCCTGCGGCCACCTGGCAGATCGTGTCGGCCGCGGTGGATTCATCTAGGGGGCCTTGGCGTTTCACCTTTTGATAGAGGTCGGTCCCCTCGACGTATTCCATCACGATGTAATGGGTTTGATCCCGAACATCCACGTCGTAGACACGGACGATATTCTCGTGATTCAATCGAGCCAGCGATTGCGCCTCGCGATGAAAACGTTCACGCACCTTATGCCGGGTACTGGCATTGCGCGGCAACACCTTGAGTGCCACGTTGCGTCGGAGCATGCGATCCTGGGCGAGGAACACGCGTCCCATGCCTCCCACACCCAACAAGTTCATCACGCGGAACTTGCCAAACACCAAGCCCTTCGTGCGTCCCTGAAGCAAATTGGCGTTCTGCCAGGGCGTTAGCAGGCCGATTTCCTCCAAGAACCTGGCGAATGCCTCCGGTTGTTGTGGCTGCGCCTTGTTGCCCAACGTTCCACTCACGTGTTCGCCTGACGAGATACTGGCGTCTGAAGTGAACAGCATGTACTGCTCTTGAAGCTCCTCGGAGGTCAACAGACCGCTCCGGCGAACGACGTGGGAATACTCTTTGAGTGATAGATCCGACATGGGCATCGCGAACAGCGGCCAAGTACGCAGAAACAATCCGTCAACGACAATCCCCTGCGGTTTGTCGCGCATCGTCATGCCGTGATCGCCCGTCTCTAAGCGTTTCGCTGTCGCTTCGCAAAAATTTTCCAACCTAAGTTGAGCAGGTCGCCACTGGCATCACGCAAGGGAGCCATCCTCTTCGATGGCCGGCGCGCGACCGGAGACCTACGTGAGCCTGCCCTCAATACGAGAACCGCGTGTGCGCTTCCTGACGCTGGCGGTCGAGCCGAATCAGCGTCTCACGAGCGGCTTCCCGGTGACCCTGCTGAAGGTCGCGAATGAGTTGGGTCGAGGTTGCCGCTGTGTCGTCAATAAAGGCGTCGAACTTGAGTTGGTCCTCTGCTGCGAGTCTCTCTGGATAGACACCGCGCGTCTCCGTGAGCAAGCGATGAAACTCTTGGGAATCGCTGACAACGCGTTCTTGGAAATCCGGGTCATCCAGGAATCGATCGATGCCGTTGAGAAGTTCCTCCATCCGGGCCATTTTGCCGGCGAGTGTCGAGTAGAGCAGGAACGGCGTGGACGACACTTCCGTCTCAACAGCAGGCGCAGCGACGGATTCGTTGTTCGCGCTGTGCATCGCGTTCATGGGTTGCCGCGAATCATCGCAACTCATCAGAGGCATCGCAAACAGCAACCAGGTCATCGCGCCGACTTGTTGTGGGCGCCTTCGCGGATCTCGAAGACGTCCCGTTCGATAACCTGCCTTGATGGACAATGGAATCTCTCCTAGCCCCGCAACAACGACTAAAAGTGGGGTAGGCATCCTGCCTGCCATCGTTTTCGGACGCGGCAATTCACAGGCTGACTATCAGCCGGATCGCGTTAGCGACCGGTTATCACGCGATTTCAAGCGTATTCGTACAACCGTGAGCGAACGCTCTGCGGCTGATGCAATATCCGCGTTAGCAACCGGTTGCCAAGCGATTCGCATCGTGCTCGCAGAACCGGGAGCCAACGCTCCGCGGCTGATGCAATAACTGGGGCTAACAACCCTCCGCTCATTGAGATTGAGGGAACCAAATCTCAAGTCTGGACGAAGCGTTCGCCGAGAGGTTGCATTCCCGCCATGCTAGAACTGCTTGTACGGAAGAAACTTACCGCAGAAGGTAATCTTGACGCGGTCACCCTTTGGATCGGGTTCACGATCAATGTCGATCGAGAAGTCGATCGCACTCATGATGCCATCGCCAAATTCCTCCTGGGCAACATCTTTCATCGCCATGCCATAACTGTGCATGATTTCATAGAACCGATAAATGAACGGATCCGTTGGGACGGACATGTCCATACAACCACGGAATGGGCACTGTTGCAGCAGCTTGACTTCGAAGTCGTCCAATCCAAACTTCTCACCAACGGCGACCGCCTGCTCCGGGTTCAACTGGCATTGTCCCGTCAGTGCGGCGGCGGTCCAAACGGGATTCTGACCTGTCACGGGCGCCAACTGCTCCCACGTCCAATCATTCGCGATCTTGATCGCGCAGATTTTGGCGGTCACGTCGGAGCGCGTGGTCATGGGGACTTCGGTGACGGTGGACATACAACGATCCTTTAACTAGGAGGAGGAATGAGTTGGCGACATAGAAGCGTCGCCGTCAGTCTGTTGACTACGAACGGTCATGGAGTCGATGTCAGGGCAACGTCACTGTCTTCGGCGACCTTGTTGTTCTCAGCCGTGATATGCACCTCAGGCACGTGCTTCGGATCAACGGATTCCTTGATCTCGGCAAAGGCCTTGGACCGATTGACGAGAAAGTCCATGAGGTGGTTTCGAAGGGGATAGAAGTTCGGATGGTGGTGCATCGTGTGACGCTGCCGATCTGCTGGAAGCGTGTTAACGATGATCTCGCACAAACGCGCTTCCGGACCATTGGTCATCAGAAGAATGCGATCGGCAAGCAACATCGCTTCGTCGATGTCGTGCGTGATCATGAACACGGTTTGCTCCGTCGTCCGGCAAATCCGAACCAGTTCTTCTTGGATGCTGCCACGCGTGAGGGCGTCCAGTGCCCCAAACGGTTCATCCAGCAACAGAATCTTGGGTTCGATCGCGAAGGCACGTGCAATCCCCACTCTCTGTTTCATGCCGCCGGACAGCTGAGCGGGTTTCTTGCGATGGGCGTCTTTGAGGTCAACCATTTCCAGGTAACGGTCCACCTGCTCGCGCACTTTCGCGCCGGACCATTGGGGCCAGCGGCTTCGAACAGCGAACGCGATGTTGGAGACGGAGGTCATCCATGGCATCAGAGCATGATTCTGAAAGACCACAGCTCGATCCAGACCCGGTCCATCGATCTCCTTCCCGGCGGCGCAGACGAATCCCTTCGTCGGCGTTTCAAGCCCTGCGAGAATGTTCAATAACGTCGACTTCCCACATCCGGAATGACCAATGAGGCAGACAAACTCACCCTTCTTGATCTTGAAATTGACCTCGTTGAAAACGCTCACTTCACCCGAGCCATCGGGCGATTGAAACGACTTGGCCAGATCTTCCACCTCGATCATCGTGACGTCGGATGATGCGGTTCCTGAAGCTTCACTCTGCATAGGTCACCGCCTTCGTCAGTCCTGCTAACAGCCAGTCCAGGGCCATTCCAATCAGCCCGATGAAAATGATCGCCACGATGACGTTGGTGATGTCAAGATTGTTCCACTCGTTCCAGACGAAGTAGCCAATTCCCGTGCCGCCAATCAGCATCTCCGCCGCGACAATGACCAGCCACGCAATGCCGATGGAGATTCGCATCCCGGTCAGGATGGTTGGCGCGGCGGCCGGGAGAATCACAAAGAGAGCGGTGCGTAGTCGCCCCGCCTCTAGGGTCTTGGCGACATTCAGGTAGTCCTTCCGAACCGAGGCGACACCAAAAGCCGTGTTGATCAGCACGGGCCAAATCGCACAAATCAGAATGACGAAGATGGAACAAGGCTCAGAGTCCTTGATGGTGTAGAGCGCCAGGGGCATCCACGCCAAAGGTGAGACTGGTTTCAGAATCTGAATGAAGGGATCGAGCGCCTTGGAGAGCACAGGACTCATGCCAATCACAAATCCCAATGGCACGGCGATCAACACAGCGAGTAAGTAACCCTGTGCAACACGTGCCAACGAATAAAGCAGCTGAGAACCGATGCCTCGGTCGTTGGCGCCTTTGTAGTAGAAGGGGTCTTTGATGTGCTCCCATAGCTTTTGCCCAACTTCGATCGGGCCGGGCATGGGATTACTCTCTCCCTTCGCGGAGGCACCGATCAATTCGAGGTACTCCGGATCCATGTCGGCCAGCGCCGGATCGGGCGGCTCGGGGCGAGTGGTCGCATGCCAGACAAAGCAGAACGCCGTGAAAAACACGATGGAGAGCAGTCCTGCTTTCAGTCGTTGTTTTGTGAACAAATTGAGAGTCCCGAGTGAAGAGCTTCCAAATCGAACTTTGAAAAGGAGGAACAAGACACATCACCCTCCGCGCAAGAGGATGATGTGTTCCCAACGGTCTCGCCCTCACTTACTTCGGAGCGAACCTAACATGCCCTCACACACGTGAGATCTTGAAGCTCTTGGCGTAGGCTTCGGGCTGGTTCGGATCAAACGTCTTGCCCATCAGCTTGTAGGTGTCGTGCTTGAACTCGATTTCCTTCTCAAGATCATCCTTGATGAGCTTCTCAGCATCGGCGGACAGGTAAACCTGCTTCGCGACGGCGTTGTAGTCCACGTCGCCCTTGATGTATCCCCAACGCTTCATCTGGCTCAGAATCCAGATCGCCATTTCCTGGGCCGGGTAAGGCGCGAAATGAATGCGATCGGGCTCTCTCTTCACGTTCCCCAGGCCATCGGCGTAGGTGCCGGTCATCACCTGCTTCACAACCGTCAACGGTTGATTCAGATAGTTCTTGGTGTGAATCGCTTCGGAAACATCGACCCGATTTTCGTACGAACGACAGTAGTCGATTGCCTCCATCACACTCTTGAAGAGTGCCAGGAAGGTGTTCGGATTCTGGTCCACAAATTTCAGGCTGGCGGAGAACGCACAGCAAGGATGCTGATACCATATCTCCTTCGTGAGCATGTGAATGAAGCCGACACCGTCGTAGACGGCTCGCTGGCAGAACGGATCCGGGGCCAGATAGCCATCCACGTTGCCCGCACGCAGGTTCGCCACCATTTCCGGCGGCGGCACAACCCGAATCTGGATGTCCGTGTCGGGATCGATGCCATTCTCAGCCACGTAGTAACGCAACAGGAAATTGTGCATCGAATACTCGAAGGGAACTCCGAAGACCATGCCCTTCCATTTGCTCGGATCGCGCCGCGACTTGTACTTATTCGCGAGCACGATCGCCTGTCCATTCGTGTTTTGCATCGCGGGGACGGTGAAGGGCTGGGCCGTGGACCCGGTTCCCATCGTCATCGCAAGCGGCATGGGTGCGAGCAGGTGCGACGCGTCGTACTCTCCGGAAAGGCACTTGTCGCGCGCGACGGCCCAGCCCGCCGTCTTGATCACGTCGACGTCCAGCCCATTCCGCTGATAAATGCCGAGTGGATCGGCGGCAATCAGCGGGGCCGAGCAGGTGATCGGGACAAACCCCACTTTCAACTTGGTTTTCTCGAGCTTGCCCACCGTTTCCTGAGCCAACGCCTTCACGGCAGACATGGGCAGGACACTCGCGATCGCAGCCGCCGTGGTGTTCACACCAACGGCCTTCAAGAAGCGTCGCCGGTTGGAATCGTTGCCGAAAATACCCATCATCACGGCGTTCTCGACCGCACGATCCAGCATTTCTTCACTGTTCTGCAAGTCGTCCGCAGCAACTCCCAATAAGTCCGCGTCGGCTCGGTCTTGTTGCGACGTTGCCTCTGCCGCCAAGTGCGGCAACATCGCGTCCGAGGGTGGTGCATCCGTCACTTCCCCCGTTGGCCATTCAGGACCGTCCCAATCAGGTGCGTCCTCGCGCAGCACCGCCGTCTTCGGATCGAAGTTCCGCACCTCGTTAATCGCGTCCTCGTTCCAGATGTCTTTGTCAGGATCGTACGGGTTGTTGAAATTGGCCATCGGATCATCTCCCAATTCGTGAATGAATACATGCAGGCCGGAATGCATCGCGCGTCGGGAGACGCGTGGCGCACCGATCTTGTGAACGAGCAGCGGCGGGTGCAGGCAACGCAGTCGAAACCGAGTGAGCCTGACTCGCAAAGAACCCGGCGGAGTCGTAAGCCGACGGGTGGGGTTAGACGGTGCGCCATTGCACCGATATCAGAATGCGGCTGAACGAAAGAAGCTTCTCAGCCGCGCCTGCGGTCGTTCGAAGGTTGCATCTTTTATGCCAAAGGCATCAAAACACGTTTTACCCATGTAATGCGGCGTCTTCGAAGTCGCGATCAAAACTTGTTGCTCAGTCCTTGAACAAGAGCTGCTACGAAAACGCGCCGACACGACAAAAAAACAGGCACAATCCTTGGGGTGTTCCGCCGATTCAGCGGGGGAACGACGTCGTTGTTGTCACACGTATCTCCAAGCAAAGGATGCGCGATTCAACCGTGTCTTCCCCTAGGGTTGGCTTAGGTCACAGTGATCCATCCTGTCGATCAACGCGACTCAGCGAAGACGAAACCGACGGCTTCGGACTCATTCAGGCGGCATAACAGTTGCAGTCCCTTCCAGCGTCTCAGTTGTTTCGCATGGCGGGTAGACAACCCGTACCCCAGGGAATGGGGCTGCTATTGGAAGTGATTCCTACGCTGATGAATCCCTATCAACTTGCAGCATCCAGGAATCGGGAGACCCGTGGTGAAAGGGCCCAACGAAACACCTTTGATCCTGGCAGTCGATGAGTCCTTTGACCGGCTTCGATTGCTGAACGCATCGTTGCAAGCTGCTGGCTTCACGCGAATTCATTTGCTCAACGAAACGACCGACCTCGTGGAGAAAGTCGTCGCCCTACGGCCTGACGTCATTCTGATGGAGGTCGACTCACCTAGTCGTGATGTTCTCGAGCAACTCAACCGTGTCCAGCATCGTCATCCCACCGCGGTCTTGATGGTCTCCCAAGACCCGAAAGCCCAATCCATTCAGGCGGCGGTCGCGTCTGGTGTTTGTGCGTACTCCGTGGACGGCACCAGCGCTGAGAAAGTCCGGCCTGCGATCGAGGTGGCGATGGCCACGTTCGAGTCCTTCAAAAAACTGCGGGGTGAATTGGCGCAGGCCAAGACCGAGTTGAACCAGCACAAGCGTATCGATCGTGCCAAGCACATTCTGATCGAACAGAAAGGCATGACCGAGGAGCAGGCCTACAAAGCGCTTCGCAAGCTATCGATGGACCGCAAACGAAAATTGATTGATGTCGCGGACGACATCATCGCCTTCTCGAACGTGCTTCCAGGCTAGCCCAGTATTGCGTCCGAACAAACGATATTGATTCTAATTTTTGGGAAACAACGGGTTTACACGATCACGTTGCAAGGACAGTCTGCCTATCAGCCGAATCGCGTTAGCGACCGGTTACCTCGCGATTTCCGGTGTGTTCGCAAAACCGCGGGCTAACACTCTCCGGCTGATGCCATATCCGGGCTAGGCCCCGTTTGACACGTCTTGATGAATCCACCTGCACTCACTGAAAGTCCTCGATGAGCCTTGTACCGCCGTTCAATCTGGAATCCGCCACAAAGAAGATCCGCATGGCGGAGAATGCTTGGAACACACGGGACCCCGAACGGATCGCATTGGCCTACTCGGTAGACACCCAGTGGAGAAATCGGTCGGAGATCTTCTCGGGTCGTGATGCGGTCGTTGAGTTTCTCACGCGTAAATGGTCCGTGGAATTGGACTATCGACTTGTGAAGGAACTCTGGGCCTTTGGGGAAAATCGCATCGCCGTTCGGTTTCAGTACGAGTATCACAACGAAGCGGGGCAGTGGTTTCGCGCCTATGGGAATGAAAACTGGCAATTTGACGCGGAGGGTTTGATGGAACAGCGGCAAGCCAGCATCAACGACATCGCGATTGAAGCGTCGGAGAGAAAGTTCTTTTGGGACGCTCCAGGGCACCGACCGGAGGACCATCCGGGTTTGACTGAAATGGGGATGTGAGGCCTGCGTTGGCGCAATCGGGGGACCCTCTGAACGACAACCCACGGCGAGGTATCATGGGGCCAGATCGGTCCCATCGTCCCGCCCAAGGTTTGCCATGTCCGCCTTCTATCCGAGAGCACTCGCCTTATTTCTTCTAGCCGTCACGACCAGCGTGTACGCGGACGACGCGCGTCCCAACATCGTGTTTATCTTCACAGATGATCACTGTGAACAAGCTCTCAGCGCTTATGACCCGTCGAAGATCTCCACGCCCAATCTGGATCGGATCGCGAACGAGGGCATGCGTTTCAATCGCTGCTACGTCACGAACGCGATCTGTGGGCCGAGTCGCGCGGTGATTCAAACCGGCAAATACAGCCACATCAACGGTTTCATTCGAAACGGCAATACCTTTGACGGGAATCAGCCGACATTTGCCAAGATGCTCCAAGCCAACGGCTACCAGACAGCCGTCATCGGCAAGTGGCATCTGAAGTCGACGCCCCAGGGCTTTGACTACTACGACGTGTTGAAGGGTCAGGGACCATACTACAACCCACCGATGCTCACTGCGGGTGGCGATGGCAAGCCCGTCACGAAACCCCACACGGGCTACACCACGGACATCATCACGGACAAAACGCTTCGATGGTTGGAAGAAGGACGTCAAGGCGACAAGCCGTTCATGATCATGTATCAGCACAAAGCGCCGCACCGAAACTGGATGCCCGGCCCCAAGTACCTGAATTGGCTTGACGATGTCACGATACCCGAGCCCGAAACCTTGTGGGACGACTATTCTGGTCGCACGCAATCGGCTTCCAAACAGACGATGACGATCTCGCAGCATCTCAACCCGCGTGATCTCAAGCTGACTGGGCTGGGCACCATGAACGCGGAGCAGATCCAGGTCTGGGAGGCGGCCTACGGCCCGAAGAATCAGGCATTCGAAGAAGCCCGGGCGATGATGTCAGAGAAGGAGATCATCCAGTGGAAATATCAGCGGTACGTGAAGGACTACCTGCGTTGTGTTAAGAGTGTCGACGATGGTGTTGGCCGTGTGCTGGACTACTTGGAGGAGTCTGGGCTCGCCGACAACACCATCGTGATCTATTCCTCAGACCAAGGTTGGTATTTGGGTGATCACGGTTGGTTTGATAAACGTTGGATGTACGAAGAATCACTCAAGACACCGCTGCTGGTACGGTGGCCGGGTGTCACGGAGGCGGGAAGCACGAGCGACGCAATCGTCAGCAACCTGGACTTCGCTGAAACGTTCTTGGATTTGGCCGGTGTCGATGTTCCTGCTGACATGCAAGGCCGTTCACTGGTGCCCTTGCTGCAAGGCGAAACGCCTGAAGACTGGCGAAAGACGTTCTACTACCACTACTACGAGAATCCCGGTGGCCACAACGTGGCCCGTCACTACGGTGTGACCAATGGACGACACAAGCTGATTCGATTCTACGCCTTGCAGAATCAGCCGTTGAATGACTGGGAATTGTTTGACCTGCAGGCCGATCCCAATGAACTGGAGAGTGTGCACGGAAACCCCGCGTACGCAGCCACACAGGCCGAATTGGAAGCGGAACTCGAACGCTTGCGGGTGAAGCTCGAGGTTCCCGACGATCCCATCACGCCAAAGTCAAACAAGCGATCGGCCAACCGCGGTCAGCTCACCCGGTGAGCGCGTCGCTCGTTGTCGAACCACGAGAAGGCGCCGCTAATCGCAGATTGGGTGCCGTGACCTGATCGCGATAGCCGGTTCCACCCGACGCAATCTGGGCCTGATCATCGCCCTTGCCGCTTGTGTGGTCCGGACTCAGCCAAGGAAGGCGGTAGGTGTGACATGGGCTTTCGAACCGTATTCGTTCCACGTCATCCACCGAGTGCGAAAACACGGCCAAGTTCAGTCGCTGCAGATAAACGTCGCGATCTTGCTGTTTCCACAGTTCCAATAATCGGGCAAGCCCTCGGGCGACCGTGGTCACCGTCAATTCGTCCATGTTTTGAAAGGGATCGTCCAACACCAGCAGCCCCAGGGGGTTGCGAACGCGGGGCGCGAGCAAGAGAAACAAGACCATTGCCAGAGTGTTCAGCTCCGCTGTATTGCGGACGTTCGAAAGCACTTCACCACCTGGATTCCGTAGCGCGACTCTCGGCGACGAGGAATCGATTTGCCCCTCGGTGTGAATCTTGTTGTAGGCCCAACTCGCGGGCGTGAACAAGTCCGTCAATTCGTTGATCGCACAGGTCAGAACTGCGTCTTCCCTCAACTGTTCCTGAAGCAGCCTGATCGCTTGCGAATCGAGCTGATCCAGCTTGACACACAGTCCTCGCAATTCACGGAGACGCGAGATGAGCGTTCCGGCCTGTTTGACCATACTCACTTCAAGAGCTTCAGTGGATTCCTCGTCATTGGCCGGAAGCAACACCCGTAGATGCTCTTGTCGCTTACGAAGATCCCCCAAGATCGCCTCAAGACCCGCATCACTTCCCGCCCCGATGGAAAACGAACGCGAATCGGATTCGCCAAACTGAATGGTTCTCTCAACACGAGCCCGGTGCACCAGTTCACTGAATTGAGGCGACGAATCAATCGCAGTATCACAAGCACGCAGGTCGTCATCGGAGACTTGAAGCGTCCGGTCGGAGGTCGTCGTGGCGTTGCCCTCCTCCATGCGAATGCGATTCACGTCCTGCCAATGACGCTCCACCGTTTCGGACAGTTCGTTCAAACGCCTGGATCGGTCATTGTCCGTGGCGGATGCTTGCAAGAAATCACAGACCGTCAAAGGCTCATTGAAATTTTGGGCGGACAGCTTGTCGAGTGTGTCAAGGATGGTGCTGGTTCGTTGTGCCAAATCGTGTTGCACATGGGAGCACAGCCAGCGATCAACGGCATCCGTAAAGTCCAAAACATTTCCTTGCACGGTGTCCTCGACTGCCTGCCAGTTTAAGAGGGATTCGATCACGCCGATCGCGCGTGAGACCTCATCCAGCTGCGTCGGTACCCCATCGAACTGTTCCAACAGTTTGCCTGACAGGTCATTCAAATTGCTTTCATCGCGACGCTTCGACTTGCCCAGTTGGGCAAAGGTCTTGCGTCCCAAATCGATGACACGCGTGGCGACGGATTGCAGCGACTGGGCCAAGGCCTCCGGTTCATCCGTGTAGAGGTGCAAAACGTCTTCCCAATCCAAGCGGCGTTTCTCGAAGCGTGCGGTCCATCGCAAGGTTTCAGCAACCAGGGTTTCACTGATCTCACCGGCTTGCAGGGACCGCAGCCACGCAAAACCTGCCTCACGTAGTTTCCCGAGCGAAAGTGCACGCGCGGCACCATTGGCCGCGGTCTCGATCTTCTTGATGAGCTCTTGGCGTTCGGTCCGCGTGGAATCCACATCCGGGAAGTAGGCCGATAGCAGGAGCCGCGCGCGTTCCGCAGGCGAGCTTTGGACGAGCAAGTCGGCGACGCGTTGTTCTAATCGGAACGAGTCCGCCGTCGTCTGGTCGCTCTGCCACGATTCGATCTGGACTGACAAGTCGAACTTCTTGCCGCGTCGTCGACTGGTCTTTTGGTTCAACGAGATCCCGTTCGTCTTCACCTGACCTTCCACCTTGCCGAACGCAAGCTGCGGCTGGGACTGTTCGACTTCCAATTCGATGGAAGCTTGTCCTTCCGGAACGCCGTCGTGAGTCAAAATCTTGGCGTAGTCGGGATCCGATTCGCGATCCTCCTTCGCCAATCGGGCGATACGGTTGGTCATGACCAGCTCGAGTGATTCCACCAACGAAGACTTGCCCGTGCCGTTGAGCCCATGGATCAGATGCAAACGGCGATCCTTCTCGAGTTTCCAGATCCGTTTGCCAGGCAAGCGAAAGTTGTTCAGCTGCAATTTCGTCAGGGAGGGGACGCTATCAGAGAATTCGTTGGCCACCCCATCGCGTTCCATCTGGCCCCGAGTTCCTTGCGCGAGATGATCGGAATACCAGGCGTCGCAATGAGGCAACAGCCAACTGAAGGCTTTGGCGAATCCATGGCTCAAGCCAATGTTGTCAGAACCGGCCTCAGCCGATAGCACATTGACCCCAATGCTGTGTAAGTATTCGGTCCGCGTCATAAGATTGCGAAGCGTTTGACCGACGCTGCTGACCTGGGACCGTTCGACACCGAGAACGATGAGAACCAGTTCCACGAAGTAGCTGCGTTCCTCCTGTTGCCGGCGCAATAGCTCATGTCGTAGCCCGACCGCCTCACGGACGGCTTGCAGAACGAAGTCGTCCACATGGTTCTCATCCAGTCGGTTTGCCGGTCCCGACTTTGGCGGACAACAGAATTGAAGCAAGCCAAGCGAGCCCAAACGATCGTCCACGACCAGGCCATCGGCCTGGATCTCAAAAGTGGCGTCCTCCTGGTCGGAGACCTGCAAACGCACCTGCCGAACATCCTCCTCTTGGTCAGTGGCCGCAATGGATCGACAGGCATGCGGTTGGGGAATCCAAAACCGGCGCGGTTTGACCGGGTTCTCGGTCGAAGCTGGGAATAACTGTTCGTACGACGCGCATTCGTGCAGCGAGACGGGATCCTGTCGTTCAGGGTCGCTGGATGGATGCAGTTGCTTCAGCCGGATCCGTAGCTGTTCCACCACCTCTCTGGGTTCATGCCGGGGACTCATGGTTTCTTCCCTCGCGATGTCTGTGTCGGCGTGGTTGCCAAAGGTTCGACGGCTTGCCCGCGAGCCGCCATCAGGAGCGTGCTCGCCGATCGGCTGGGGATGTCCCATTCCTCTGCCAAACGCGTCGAAGCCGACGAAGGACGCTTCTTCTTCGCCTTTCGTTTTGGTTCGACAGTCGGCCAAGGAAACTGATTCGCGCTCAGTCTCCAGACGTACTCCCGATGAGCCGACGTTTGCTTCGCGGGGGCGACGCGATCGTCCTCACCAGCTTGGACCCGAATCCGACAGATCTCCGGCTGTTGCAATCCGTCACGGGGAATCGTGACAAAAACGGTCGGACGGTGGTCGTTCGCTGGCCAACAGAGCCTCGGCCCAGCTTCGTCGATCTTATCACTGCGTTTGTGCTGCTCTTGGACCATGTTTCGAATCGCCAGTTCGACAATGGCCGTCCAGGCGCTGGCGACCGGGTTGGCGCTCGCGGGGTAATACCAGTGTTGCTTGCGCATTTGAGCAAGCTCGACCGAGGGACCACTCTCCCGCTGCAACATTTCGATCGCGACGATTTCCTTGAGCAAGCCACTGGCAAAGCTGTAGGTCCAGTGGATCATGTCCAACCACGAACGCTGGCGCGCCGTGTGCGAACGGGCTTCCTGAAGCGTGCTCGCATCCGTTGCTTGACCAGATTGCAGCAACTCCTCGGCGAGCTTGGACTCCGATGTCATCAGTTGCTGGAAGCGATCAAGAGTTTCGCGATACTCGCTTCGCAGCATCGGCTTGCCAAGGATCGAGTTGGCCAAGGGGATCAGGTTGGCTTTCAACGCCTCGAACTGGTTATGACGAAAGACGCAGTGGAACAACCACAGGAACGCATCGTCGTAGGTGGGAAAACCCTTTCCAAGGAATTGGAAGTGCAGCGTGTTGGGGTGGTTGGCGGTTTCCACCCGCAGGCCTCCGGCAACGGCCGCAGACGCGGCGCCCAACACCTCGTTTGCGTGAAAGGAATGTTCCTGGTTTTGAGCCCAGAACCAGGCCGGACCCTGTGCCGGATTCTCTTCGGATACTTCAGGTTGCGAACGACCATTGCCATCCAGACGCACGCGCACCGAACGCATCTCCTCATAGACACGGCGGAAGGAGTCATGGATCACGGGGTCTTGCAAGCTATAACCGGCGAACACGACGTTTCGCGTCCGCTGCACGGTGGCCAGGTAGTCCTTGGCCCAAGACTCGCCGCGCCAATGTTGGATCTCACGATACGTGAAGACCATGGACGGCAGGTAGGCGGCCCAGCGTTCCCAGGTTTCCGGTGCCACTTGGCCCGGCGAGTCGATTTCAATTTCTCCTTGCAGCCAGGCGTGGACATCAATCTGCTCGGTTCGGCTGAGGCGTTGTTGACGATAGATCTCAGCACAACCGTGGACCTTGACGACGTTGGCGGACCGGTTGGCCCGTTCGTAGCGAAAGAACTCCGTCGCTTTTCCGATTCGCGCCATCTGCGCGGAACGCAAACGCGGCATGCGATCGGTTCGCAGCAGCGGATCTCGTTGCGCGTTCTCGGCCTCAAACCCACTCAAGCGATAAGCGCCTTCCAATAGGAGGTCGTAGTTGGTGGTCATCACCAGCGGGCAGAGCCCTTCCCGTGCCAGCCGCGCCAACACGTGATGTCGCGGGAAGAGTCGCGACTGATAATGGGTCAAGGTCACGTCACGGCGCAAGGTCCAACCGCCACGCATGATCTCCGGGTTCGCAAAGCCCATCGTGTCCAGGAACAAGGCCTTTCCGGGATGTTGCCCGTGCGGCAAGGAATGATCCTGACTCGCGTGGACGGCCCAAAAGATGAGCCTCGGATCGATCGGATCGAAAGGAACCGGGTCCGCCTGCGGGTCGCTTGGAGTCGCAGGTACGTTCTTCTTGCTTGGAACGCGAATGCTGAGCAGGCGTTGATTCTCCGCGTCCCAAATCTCCGTGATCAGTTCGGCCAAGGACGCTTGCTGTTCTGATAAGTCACCTGACAACTCGCCACGGATCTCACAAACCTCCGCCATCGCCAGCAAGAGTCTGAGATACGTGCCGCAGAACCAGTCGTTGGCCTCGTAGTATCGGACCGACAAACGCCAAGCTTCGTCGCGAAGATCGCGTTCGTTGCCTTCGTCTCGAAGGCGGAACGTCTGGTTGAGGCGATCACTCAGTTGCCGCAGTTCATCGTGAAAGACCAGTGTTCGCGTCGCGCGAACTAAAACCGAAGTCATCGCCTCAAAGCGAACCAACAAACGCAGCATCAGCCGGCTTGCCGTATTGTGTTCGCTGTCCACGGAGAAACCGGAACCGATAAAGAACACTGCTTCACCGCCCAAGATCCGATCGACCAAGCGGTTCATCGCCTCGAACTGCGACATGCTAGGAAGACTCCTGCGACGTCTTGGTCGAGGAGTCGGTCTCAGACCACTGAGCTCTCAGTTGCGCGCAGACGTCGCGAAGCGTATCGGCATGGACCGTCTCCATCCAAACACGCCAAAGCAAAGGGGGCTGGAATGCGTTCTCCGCAGATGGGTCGGCACCCGCACGTTTTGTGAGCTGCTCTTGAAGTGTCTGGTTGAGGTCAAACAACGATTTCGTATGAACGCGATCAATCAAGGAATCAACAAGCGAAGCGATCTTCTCCGGCTCAGGTTCCGACAGCAACGAGAGGTGCTGCCGGTCTGAAAGCCCGAGTCGATATAGAAAACATGGCCACCAAGTCGTGTCGTCCAATTCGCAAGGAGGAGTGACGGAGGCATTGAAATCAACACTAACCTCATCAAACAAGAAACGCTGTACGACGTCGAAATCGATCTTTTGACGTGCCTGTTGAAAATAGCGCGACGCGGAATTCAGTAGCCCGTTCATTCGAATTGCGTGAGTAAAACCTTGGATTCGTAGACGATCGAAAGAATCGGGCTGTGCAAACAGGCTTCTAAACACCAACTCGCTAGCATCTTGCGAATCCAAGATGATTTGCAACTCTGCCAGCTGGTTCGCTCGCTCATTTCTAGTTTCGGCCTTGCGTGCTGCGCGGACCGCAAAAGATGCGTCTCCGGAAGCTGCTGCTTGCACCGCACGGGCCGCATGAGTGGCAGCGTAGGTGTCGGCGGTAGCTGCTGCGGTGATGGCAGCCGTAAGATAGGCAGATTGAGAAGCCTCACTTGTTTCAATCTGCCACTTGTAGGAAATCGGAAGTCGTAGGTAGTGTGCGGTTGATACCACCAGAGCGAATTCAGCGGCTCGCAAAAGGGCCAATGAGGTTTCACGTGGTCGTGATAGGTAATGAAAACCGCCCTCGACCACCAGGGAAGGCAAGACGCGCAGCGCGGAACGTGAAGCGACCAAGTTTCTTTGTTCGACCGCTGCCGACTCCCAGAGTCGTGAGAACTCGTCGTCGGTTTCCGATGCTGCCATGTTGTGATTACTCGTGACGAAGATTCTGTGGCGTGGCCCAATGTGAGGCGCGATCTAGCGTCGCGCGACTTGCAAGCCACCCCATGAGTTCACCCTCCCGCGGCGCAGCCGTGGGAGACATCTGAGTTCTAGGCAAGGGCTTTTGAGACATTTTGGGTGTTTTCTAGGTAGGGGATGATTTCCGGGGTTCGAATCTTCAGGTTCTCGAGATAGAGATCCGCATCGAAGGGCTCTCGCGTCTGCCAGACGCGGTACAGAATCCGAATCCAGCTGCG
>JBCCYK010000038.1:0-33483 GCA_039189905.1 Planctomycetota bacterium | reverse complement strand
CCCAAACACGGCCACCCTCCCCGCGAGCCGACTCGCTCATCAGGCGGCACTTGTCGGCACCTGGGATCGCCGTCGGGTGCACCTGGATAAACTCGGCGTTGGCATAGTGGGCACCCGCCTGGAAACAGCGGCTCGCGGCGCTGCCCGTGCAAAAAACGCTCATCGTGCTCCGTCCGTACAGCAGGCCGCAGCCGCCCGTCGCGACCACCACGGCATCTGCGGGGAACGCTTTGATCTCCATCGAGACCATGTTTTGAGCAACCGCGCCCCGGCAACGCCCAGAAGCGTCTTGGATTGGCCCCAAGAAGTCCCAAAACTCGTACTTATTGACGGAGCCTTCGGATTGCCGACGTCGGACCTGTTCGTCCAGTGCATAGAGCAACTGCTGTCCGGTGGTGGCTCCAGCGAAAGCCGTTCGTTTGTACAGCGTTCCGCCGAAGCGTCGCCGATCGATGAACCCTTCTCCCGTTCGATTGAAGGGAACGCCGAGACGATCCATCAGATCGATCACTTTGGGAGCCCAAAAGGCCATTTCTTTGACCGGAGGCTGGTGATTGAGGAAGTCGCCGCCGTAGACGGTATCGTCAAAGTGTTTCCACTCGGCGTCACCCAACTGTCGTGTTTGGTCATTGCAGCTGTTGATGCCGCCCTGAGCGCAGACACTGTGCGATCGCTTGACCGGTGTCAGGCTGATCAAGTCGACCTGAGCGCCGAGTTCCGCCAGTTTCATGGTGGAAGCGAGGCCAGCCAGACCGCCGCCAATCACGACGACTCTTGCTGGTTTGGATGCTGCGGCCATTGGATCAATCCTCGGTGTCGAGATTCAAAGGAATGCGAGAAGGTGGGTTTGGAGTATCAATCGGTTCTCTCGTCGCATGGAACTCAATCTGGCAATACGGAATCAGACTGCTTTGAGATCAGTGATCGCTCCTCCAGTGAAGTGATCGACGCCGACGTCGAGTCATCTTTCTTGGACTCGGATTGAGTATCGACTTCCTCGCCATGGGTCCGTTTGTGGGGCATGTCGTAAGCCAAGCCTGTTTTCAGTGCCGCCTCGTACATTTCATCTTCGATCACTTCGGCCGCCTTGATCTCCTCTTGCCCGGCGGAAACGGCTCCCCACCAAGCCGAAGTGCCGACGAGTGCCAGTCCGAGCCCAAAGGCCGTGCAAACTTTCGTCGCTCTCTGTTGCGCCTTCGGTGAAATCCATAAGCCCCAGGTGATGCCGGCCGTCCAAATCCCATTGGCGAGGTGAAACACCAAAGACAGCACACCCGCAAGATAGAAGGCTGGCCAGACGTAGCCCTGCATGGCACTCATCAAGGTCGAGGCGGCATTGTAGGGACGAAACTGCGCCATGCCCGCGGGCTCCACGATGGCCAGCCAGAATCCCGCGTGGAACCATCCATGCAGATGGAGCACATGAAAGAAAAGCCAAGCGACGCCAATCATTCCCGTCCACCGCTGCCAGCGATAGCGTTTGTTGCTAGCGAACTGATAGCTGCTTGTATTGGATTTACCGGTCTTCACGATCCAGACCCCCAAAATCGCATGAAACAGCAAGGGTCCGAAGATGAAGCCCCACTCCACCAGGGGAAGCAGCCGTCCCAGCGAATGGATCGTGAAGACGGCACGCTGAAAGGTTTCGGGGCCGTTGAGCAAGCTTGCGTTGGTGACCAAGTGGACGCACATGTACGCCCCCAATGGAACGATTCCCGTCAGCGAATGGAGGCGCCGGATCGCAAATTCATGTCTGATGAAAAAGGCAGAAGCGGGAGTGGGTTCGGACACCGTGATTGCCGTTCGAAAAGCGTTTCAACTGCAGTAGAAACCGATCAAATCGGGCCTGCATTAACATGTGAGTGGGCGTCGTTTGATCCTGGTGACTGGTCCTGCTCAGGACTCAGATTGACCGGTTTGCCAGCGGGCCGATAGCCCAATGTCTGCCATTTTCTAGGACCCTAAACGATACCCCAATCTATCAGTGTAAGAATCGGTAACCCCACTCGGTAGTCGGGACTTTCCAAAGGGGCTCACGGTAGCAGGCAAGCCATCCCTCCGAGATTGCGAGTACCCCATCTGAGGTCGCCCGACCGCGTGTGGCCGAGTCTCAGTCGCATCAGACGCGGCGCATCGCCTGGCTTCGCAAGGCAAAAAGGCAGGCCTCGCGAACTCGGGCGTGGAGCCATAAACTTGGTGTCCGACAGATGGAAGTGTCCGACTTTCGCGACTCGTCCACCGACCTGTGACGAATTGTCGCTGATGCTCCCCCAAGGTCGTATTGCGGTCCATTCCTGCCACGCTTGGTCCGCTCGGCCGCAAGCTGTCATTTGCGAATTCCCCCCTTTATGCAAAGTGGCCGTTTGAGAAAGTGATGCGATGAGTGATGCGACCGTTCGCGGTGTGGTCAGTGTGATCGAAGAGACGAAAACTTATGGCCAGAAAGGGTTTCGCAAGCGATTGGTCGTTTTGGAACAGGATAAAGGTAGTTTCACCAACTACGTCCCGATTGAGTTCATCCGGGATGGTTGCGATCGAGCCGATGAGTTGCGGATCGGCGACGAGATCGATGTCACCTACCGATTGAACGGTCGAAAATGGCAGCGCGACGCGAACAGCGAGGTGAAGTACTTCGTGAGCGTCGAGGCGATGGATTTCGCGGTCGTCGGGGGGGCAGCATCCGCAGACAAGGATGACGATCCCAACTCGGCGTTTTCAGAAGCGGCGGACGAAGAGGACGCTCCCTTCTGAGGCGGTGGCCTTCAGGCGGACGGTCCCAGCCTTCGCGCCTGGGCCTGAAGCGTGGCAGCTTGTTGACGCATCCGCTTCCCCAGCCGCGTGAGCTCCACATCCAGACGCGTGGAGGCGACCTGTGAAGCTTCCAACGGATCCGTGCCCAGACGGACCGTGTTCTGGTCCACCGTGTGTCGCAGGTTGTGATTGAGTTCCTGCGATGCCATCCAGTCCGTCAATCGCGCGATCAACGGTCGTGTTCGTGTCGCGATCACCGATGCGTTGGACCACATCAGCCGGAGGCCCTCGATCTCGTTGGTGCAGTGTTGGTCCAGCGTTTCGATGCGATCGTGCATCGAATGCTGGTCCGCGTCGAGGACGCACACCCAACTGCGTTTTCCCGTTCGATAACCGAGTTCAAATTCCGTCAGTTGACGTTGGAGAATGCGATCGGCTTCATCGGCGAGCGGTGTCGGGCAGGCGGCGCCCATCGTCACACCGGCCAACGCGACATGGTTGGGTCGCCGCGGTGTCCCGGTGCCACTGAGTGTTACAACCTGTGCGCCTTCATGTGCCGACGCTTTCGCTTGCGGACGCATCGAGGGGTCGGTCCGTGCTGCCTTCGGTCGTTTTCGCAGTCGAGCGCGCTCCCGGTGCTCCGCGTAGGCGTTGGCGATCGCGGCGGGTTTGGCATGGGGCACCGTGATGCTGATCTCCGATCCCACGCTTGGTATGGAACGTAGCTGCAAGTCGGACCAGCACGCCGCGGCCAGTTGTCGACAGATCATCAAACCCAAGCCTTCGCTGCCAGCGGTCTTGCCAGCCGCGCGAATGGCTTCCGATCTCTCGGCATGAGCTCGATTGCCCGACTCGATCGCGTCGAGTACGGACGCCGGGATTCCCTCGCCGGAGTCAATCACGCTGATCACGCACTTGCCCGCGTCGATGTCGTCCTGCAGCCGCAACAAGATGCTTCCATTCTCCTGGGTCACGCGCTGCGCATTGACGATTAGATTCGTCAACAAACGGCACACGATGTCGCAATCGATCCAAAGCCACCGCGACGGCTCGTCGAATCCATCCCACATCAATTGAATGCTGCGTGGTTTCAAGAGAGCATCGGTGTTGGCAGCGACCGCGTCACGCAACTCGGAGCGTCGGACGGGACGCCGGTATAGCAATGGGGCGCGGTGGGTGAGTCGGTCGGCCTGCGTCAGCTCCTGGACCAAGGCGTCCACGTATTCGCACTGCTGCAAGGTTTTCAGCAATATCGATTGCTGCAGCTCGCTGACGGGACCCATTTCCCCCGACACGATCATCTGCACGGCGGCCATCACGGACGACAAAGGTGATCGCAAGTCGTGGGCGGTTTCGCTCACCAGCCGAGTGGCTGCCGCAACGGCTGGTTCCAAGTGGCTCTCATCAGCGCGAAGCTGAGATGCGAGCCCGTCGCGGTAGGAGGCTTCAATCGCCGCATCGTCTTCCCTCAGTTCGGAAGATCCAGACGTGGCTCGATTGTTCTCCAGTGTCGCCGGTGATACGCCTGTTTGGGCTGAACCTGTGGCCTGGCGAAACCCCGCGCTTCGTCGAGATTTGGAGTGCGGGGTCATGCAAAACGCTCTCGTGTGGGAACCGAGACAAAACCGTGCTCAGCGGCAGCATCGGCTCGATGGCCCTGATTCCATTGCCCAAACGGGAGCTTCCGCCCGTTATCGGCCCAACCAAGGCATCGCATCTGGAAAAATCCGATTCCGCACCGGTTCTGGCAAAGGCCTCTGAAAGCTCGGGGGTCGAGCGCCCTGGTCCGTGGGTGCGATGTCGTCCAACGGATAGGGGTCATGCACCACCGCAGTGGCTTGTTGGCGATCGATTGGCCCCGCTGGTGGCAGGAGGCCTCGCGAGCGACAACCCACGGCGGGAATCAGCATGGCCGAAGCGACAACCAGCGCGACGAAGAAATCGCCATTGGCTTTGGACCTTGAGAAATTCATGTTTGGAAGAACCTTCCCGACGTTGCGAGCGCGTCGGTGCGACTGGGAGGGGGAACGCCATGTCCGGTATCGACTTCGCGCAATGCGTTATGGAAGATCCGTTTGCTGTTGTGAACGGAAACCACCGTCATCACGCGTGAACAATCGCCTTGGACAATCGAGTTGTGTGGTTAGGTGTGCAGGGATGATGTCGTTGCGACGGATCTGGTAAAGCATGCGGCTCGTCGAGGCGCATCACGAAGCACTAGAACGAGAAATATCGCAGCCAGTTTCGGAACGCTTGCCCGGGAACGTAAGCCACGGGCTGGCCCCAGAGGCCTTGTCCGACTTGGACCGGATAACGTTCTTGACCGAATGAAACAAGGGATCCAGCCGGAGCCGCAGCCGGAGGCCCGGCAGTAGGTGGTGGCATGACGACGGACGGGCCGGCCAATTCTTGTGGCGGTGGCACATAAGGCGCCGTCGCGGCGACCGGTTGCAGGTAGCCGACCGGTGCCGTGCCCCCACACCCGCCACCGATCACCGGTGCGAGCGCCGAGTAGGAACTGGGTGGGGTGATCAAACGGCAATCGGCCATCGTTGCGAAGCCTCCGTTGTTGAGTGTGGGCGCCGGCATTTGCTGCAGGTCGGATGGCGACACGGGAATTCCCATCGCAGGTGCGCGTGTCGTCGGTGCGAGTGTTTGTGGCGGCAGACTCGTTGTTCCACGGGGCAAGGGAGTTGCGTTCCCTGGTGGCACGGAGAGCGCGGCAGGAGGCGGCGTGACGGTTGTGGGCGGCGGTGCCAGCGTTTGAGGGGCCACCGGATTGCCGGGCGGCGCCACGAACGGCGTGGACGGGGCGGGCGCGTTGTTGAATGCGGGGCCTCCCGTCGGCAGATCAAAGCCACCCGATTGCATTGCCACCTGGCGAACCCCGGAGGTTGCTTGATTCCAAGCACTTGAAATGGGGGCCTGCGACTGTCTCGCGTTGGCGCTCGGTGCGATGTAGCGATCGATTAGGCTTGGAGATCCGATCGGGCGAAACGGCAATGCGGTAGCGCGGTCGGATGATTGTGCCGTTACGGAAGAAGGGCAGCTGATCGTCGCTGTGATGACAAAGACCAAGCTTGAGCTAACTCGAAAGAACGAGGCAAGGGTGGTGGGCATGATGCCGTCTCCTACCAGCAGAGGACTCTTGGCAACGGGCATCCCTTCCCGACCGCATAGAACGAAGTTCCGTTTCACGCGAACTCGTTCCTAGCCAAGTTGATTTGGACTGATCACTTGACCCCCCAAGACACGATCGAGCATCGGAATCCCATCCCACGTTCGGGATCGCATCGTGGGAGCGGTGCTAACAAGTCGCGTGCCTCGCCAGCAAGAGCGATTTTGGGAGATGGCACCAACGGGGTGCATGATGACGTTTGCAAGCGTGTCCTTTGTGATGACCGCATCCACGACGGGATTGACCCGCGTTCGGAGAACACGGCGACTGTCGCCGAGCACGCTGGGTTCGGGTCATGTTGTTGATCGCTGACGCCATCGTGTGATGACCGCAATGATTGGCAGCAAAAGGAGGCCGATGATGAACAAAACCACGTTCAAGTAGCTTCCCTGAACCAGCGTCATCAGCAGGGTTAGTCCAAACCCAAATTCATCTTGCTCGATCGTGGTTCCTGTCAACGCACCGATGGTGGCGGCAGCAAAGAATCCTGAAATCGTGTCGAGGTAGCCACCGACCGGAAAAACCACGGTCATCAAGATGCGGATGCTGTAGGTGGTCACCAGGGTTCGCCTGACCACCTGGTTTTGTCGCCATGTCATGGGAGACGTGCGGAGATCGGCCCAGCTGTATAGCAGGATGAAAATCGCGACCCCGGTCAGCATTCCCAACACCTGGCCACGCGTGACCATGAATCCGAGCACAAAGCTGGGGGCAGCCGCGAGTCCACAGACCCATGTCCAACGACGGATGACCTGACCCCGCGACTTTGGTTTCGCGGCGCCGTTGTCGAATTCGCTTGGGGACTCCGAGGCTTCTGTCGTGGGAGCATACGGGTTCAGTTCGTTCATCCCACTGCCGTCGATCCCAGAGAAGCCGTCGATTTGCGAATGGAAGAAGGGCACCCGCTTCTGGATAGCGGCAGGCCGAAACTCTTGGCGAGTTTCGCTATTCGAAAACCAAGTTGCGGCGGAATACTGGTGCTCCGTCCAGATTTAGTTTTCGGGTTGGTGCGACGACGTGGCATAGGCTTCCAGCCTGTGATTTGCCGCTTCCGTGCCCGATGGCAGGCAGGATGCCTACCCCACTTTCTAAAATTGACGCCGCACAAGGTTCCTCGTCGCCTTGATCAAAGCTTTGCCTTCTCCGTCTCCGCCTTCGATCGCCATTTGTCCGCTTCGCCCTGATCTCCCGCCCGCTCAAACGCGTCCGCGACCACCAGGTAGGCCTCGGCCAAGACCATGGGATCACGTGGGTCATCGGCTTCGCGAAGCCGTCTCGCGAACTCATCCATCTTTTCGCGGACTTCGGGTAACGCACAAATGCGTTTGCCTTCGCGTGTGGAACAGCCAAACACAACACCCGCGAGTTTGTCGTACTCGCCAAGCTTCTCGACACCAGTTCGCTCCAACTGCAAGGTCAGGTTCGTCGGCTCGTCCAACATGACGGTGACGCGTCGATCTCGTCGGCCCATGAAAATGGGCAGCTCAAACGTGTTCGTCTTGTCGTAGGCGAAGAGCGTTTGCTTACCCGGCGGCAGATGCAAGCCAGCGGAGCCATTCGTCGCACTGTGAGCATAGAAGGGCATGTCAAAACCGCGAACGGAATCGCTGTCCCAGGGCTCATCAGGAGCAGTATCGGTCAACCATTCGATCGATCGCATGAGCCGACCGGCATAAATCTGCGATCCCCAATTCCACCAGCGCACATTGGGGCTGGCACCGACAAACACATCCTTGATTGGCTGGTTGTCAGCATCGACCACGGTGATTTCGAACGGAACCAGTGGCGACATCCGGATGTTGATAGGTTGTTTCGCGTCGGGTCGAAAGACTTGAGGTCGTTTGTTGGGCGGCTCCTCGGGGCTCGCAAGCGTCTTTGCAATCTCGACGGCGGTCGTGAGTCCACCCGGGGGATCTGGTGTGTCTTTGGGCTGCGTCTCGTCGACAGGCTCATGGCCATTGCAGGCGATGTAACCCTCACACAAGGCGATCACTTGAAGGGTCTCGCTTCTTGGCCAGCCCTTGATCACGAACTCACCCGCTGCATCGACCGCGGCCCACTGCGTCCAATCAAAGTTGGGGGCAGGACGCTTGCGCGGGTTGGCGATGGCGGTCACGCGCCCGGCGCGCACTGGGCGAGGGACTTCGTCGCCCAGTCGTCCGTGAATGTCGATCGCGGGGTGCATCTCGAGCGAGACGGTTTCATTGGGCCCTGGTTTCAGATCCATTTCAAACGGATCGCTGAAGGCAATGGCCTGATCATCCACTAACCGAACTAACATGCCGCGAAAGGGGCCCGGGCTGAGATTGTCAAACTCGAGGCGGTCTGCTTGGCGGGTCAGCGAAGGGTATTGCTCCCACAACGACGGATCGGAGGAAACAAGATGGAACTCTGCGATGGAGGCATCGCCGGCCAACTGAGGAGCAACGGCCAGCTTCGCACCACGCTGCATCTCAATGGTCGCATGCGTCTTATCGCTCGTCAGTGGCACATCGACGTGAATGCTGTCACTCAGAGTGAATTCGGGATGAGTGGCATTGACCGAAACACTGAAGGTGCGAGTCTGCTCGGTGACGTTGCGATAGTACGGATAAAGCACGGTCGCCATGCCTTGATCGTCCGTGGTGACCGCCTTCGGATTCATCTCGGCGCGTCCATCCTCTTCATCGCCCCAATGACCATGGCCTTGCGAAGATCGCAGCGCCCAAGGGGTGATGGTCACACCAGCGATGGGTTGGCCATCGTCATCGGTCACCAGGATCGGCAGAAGCTTCGCAAGTTGGCCCCCGTTGAGCTCCGCCAAAGCCGCGTCGTCGGCCAGCGACGACGCGTCGTCAGCCCATGAAGACAAGACCAGGCACAAACCCAACGTAAACAAACCGAATCGCAACATCTTTCAACCCGCCGTTTGTGCCATCGCGTGAAGGGCAGTCCCCGTTTCTAGCGTCTACTTCGACGCCACAGTCTTGCCATAAATCGGATGCGTTTCGCGTCCCCCCGCCCTCAGATAGGCGATGAGATCCGCAATATCTTCCTTCGTCAGCGTGTCAAGCAAGCCTGTCGGCATCATGCTGAGACGTGACGGGGAGGTTTCCATCACCTCGTCTCGATTGACGGGACGAATGGAAGAGGGGTCGAGCATGTTGGTCATCACGCGTAGTTGCTTCCCACTCATATTGACCACGCGACCGACGATCACGTCACCATCCTCGGTCAAGAACTGCGTCGCGCCATACTGATCGCTGATTTCCTTGCTTGGTTCCACGATGGAAACAAGCATGTCTCGAATCGAGTATTTCCCACCCGCACTGGTGAGATCGGGCCCGAGAATCCCGCCTTGGACACCCATCCGGTGGCACTTGTAGCAGCTGGCCGCCGCAAACATGGCTTTGCCGTTATCAAAGTCAGGTGTCCCCGCATGTTGACTGACGGACGCCACCAGTTCGTCCACGGTCCACTGCTTGACCATGGGACGCGCCGGGGCGGCGTCTGCCTCGGAAGCTTTGGGTGCTTCCAGCAGGCCCGCCAAGGCAGTCGTTTCGGATTCGGGCATGCTCTCGATGGCGGCCTTGCGAATGTTGTTGATGAATCCGCCGAATGACATGCCGCCTCTGGCGGACTGAATGTCGTTGAACCACTTCAAATAGGAGGTCCGCAGGTCACGCGTCCAGCCTTGGCTCGCGCCGCGCAAGGTCATCGCGTAGTGAATTTGACTCTCTTGGCTCGGGGCGCTTTCTAGCTTCGCAACGATTTGCTCCGTGGCCGGGCCATGGCCCAGGTAAACCAACATGAGGGCCAATTCGCGATCGACGGAGTCATTGCCCGAAGGGAATGCCGCCGCCACGTTGTTGATCACGCTTTGGCGTTGTTCGGCAGTCGGCTCGCCAAGACGCATGGCGGTCAATCCGACAGCACGCAGGTACGCGGTTCGGTGTTCGGGTGACAAAGCCGAAAAATCGACGCCTCCGAGTGCGCTCCAAAGTCCCGCCTGATCTTCGGCGGAACCGTGCCTCGCGATGGCAAGGCTGCCCAGGATCAGACGCTGCGTGTCTGCGGATAAGACCTGATCCTGGTAGGCCGCCAAGTCTCGGTGCTCAAGTGCGATTCGTGCTGCGAACGCGGTCGCCCGGTCATCGCTTCCCAGTTGCTCCAAAGCCTGTTCGACGACCACGCTGACTCCAACGGGCAACGCGTCGTCCGCAACATGGTATTGTTCCAGTTCTTGCCGGATCGTCCGGGCCTTTGCGGCGACGGGGTTCGCTTGCGCTACCTTGTCGTCAACATCACCCGTGTACTTGATCCGGTACAGCGCGCTCTGCGTCCTGCGACCGCCGATGGCGACGTAGAGATTGCCGTCCGGATGAACGGTCAAATCGGTGACGGGCAGCGGGGCCGCCGTCGCGAAGGTCTCGTAGCGTCCGGTGTAGCTTGACCCATCCTCTTCCAAAAACACCGCGTGGATGTTGCCGTAGCTCCAGTCACAGATGAACAGAGCGTTCTCGTACTTGGCAGGGAACTTGGCGCCATAGCCAAAGCAGATGCCCGTGGGCGACCCAGGGCCGATGTCAACCGCGGCGTCGAAGGAATCCGGGTAGTACGACGGCCACTTGCCGGTGCCATTGCGCCATCCGAACTCGGCTCCACTGATGACATGGTTGATGCGTGTGGGGCGATACCAAGGTGTGCCGACATCCCATTCCATGTCGGCGTCATAGGTGAAGAGTTGGCCGTCGCGGTTGAGCGCGATGTCGTAGGGGTTGCGGAAACCCGTGCAGATGACCTCAATGTTGGAACCATCGGGATCCAATTCCAGGATGAAGCCGCCCGGTGCCATGCGGCTGGCGTTGTGGCCCCGCGCGTCAGGCATGCGACCGAGAAGGTGATCCTCGTCCCAGACCTGGGGGACACGCGACGTGAATTCGTTCTCTTCCGGAAGGTTGGTGTTGTTTCCCGCGACCATCAGCAAGCGTTTGCCGTCCGGTGTCGGGATCACGCCGTGGGGACCGTGTTCACTGCCACCATTGAGCGGGATGAGGTGCTCTTTGGTGTCATACTGGTCGTCACCGTTCGTGTCGGTCAAACGCCACAAGCCATTCTTTTCGCCCCGAGCGTTGACGTTGGCATAAAGCGAGTCGAAGGCACAAAGGAGCCCCTGGGCGCCGACAAAATCGATGTCGAGTTTTTCAACGGCGGCGGGCGTCTGCGTCAGGTCAATTCGAAAGAGACCGCCGTATTGATCGCAGGTGATGAGGCGCCCTTTGGGATCCACCGTGAGGCTGACCCAGGAGCCCTGCGTGGCCTCGTCCACGGCGTGGACCAGCTCGACCTCGAAACCGTCGGCGACGCTGAACTGATCCGGTGGAGTGACGCCGAGGCCCTGAGCGGTGGCCCGCGCGTCGGATACGGCGACGAACACCGTGATGAACGCAACCGTTACCATGATTCGCGTGCATCGGGAGCGAGAGAAAGAGGCGAGATTTGGCATTGAAAGGCGGGATGTCATGCGGTGGGAAGTGATTAGGAGGGGTGGTGTGCTCCTTCAGGTCTATCCTAACCGGTCGATCGACATAGCTCCAACACAATGCCGGCGGGCGATTGGCCTGCTCTTGTTTTTCTCGTTTGCGACGGTTGTGTTGCGTGACATTTCCGCATTTGGCCAGGATCAACTGCCCCGGTCGAATGCTGCGTCGATGGAAGCGGCCCGATCCGCGATGCGGCGGGCGAGCCTTGCGTTCCGGGAGGTGGCAGGACGGCATGGCGGGTACGCGTACTATGTGTCCATCGATGGAGCCAAGCGCTGGGGAGAGGGCGTCATCACACAGGACCAGGTGCTTGTGCAGCCGCCGGGCACGCCTACCGTGGGCCAGGCGTTCTTAAATGCCTATCGCGCGACGGGCGACGAGTGGTATTGGAAGGCTGCTGTCGCGGCCGCCGAGTCCCTCGTCCACGGGCAGCTTCGCTCCGGCGGTTGGACGCAGACGATCGATTTTGACCCGGGAGGAAGCCGTGCCGGGCAGTATCGGGTTGGCCAAGGCGATCGCAATGGACGCAACGTATCGAGCTTGGATGACGACCAGACGACGGCCGCCTTGCGGTTCTTGATCCTGGTGGACCAGGCAGCGCACTTTCAGTTGCCTCGCATTCACGAGGCAGTGAAGGTTGGCATGCAAGCCTTGTTGCGATCGCAGATGGATGGCGGAGGGTTCCCGCAGGTCTGGGACGATTCACCCGGTGTCAACGTCGGGCCGTTGCAAGCGCGTTTTCCTGCGCGGCGCGCACAGACAGCGGAACGGATCAAAGAATATTGGCACCTCCCCACGCTCAACGATGCGGTTCCGCTCAACGTCGCTCGGACCTTGAGCTTGGCTCGCCAAGTTTACGATGATCGCGCTGTGCTCCGCGCCATGGAGCAGTTGGGCAAGTTCCTCACACGCGCCCAACTGCCCGCACCCCAATCGGGTTGGGCGCAACAGTACGATTCCCGGATGCGACCCACTTGGGCGCGAAAGTTTGAGCCACCGGCGGTCAGCGGCGATGAAACTCAGGAATGCATCGAAACGCTTTTGTTGCTAGCCGCGGAACTGAATGATGCCAGCTTGTTGAGGCCCATTGAATCGGCGCTGACTTATTTGCGGCGGAGCCGTTTGTCGGATGGACGCTTGGCCCGGTTCTACGAGATTGGTAGCAACCGTCCCATGTACATGGAGCGTGCGGGCCAACGGTATGAAATCACGTTTGACGACAGCCGGCTGCCCAACCACTACGGTTGGAAGATCGAAGACCGCACCGATGCGTTGGCGTCTCAACTGCTTGCGGTTCGCAAAGAGCTGAACACATCGCGGAGGATGAAAACGGACGTGCCAACGCAGGCCGTCACGCGCTTGGCTGTGAACAAGATGTCGGCTGTGAACAAGATGGATGTGAGCCAGATCGTTGCGACCCTCAACGAAGACGCTTTGTGGGTCTCGAGATATCAACCCGGATTGATGGTGGGTCAGCTCAAGCTGCCCACGGGCACGCCATACTTATCGAGCCAGGTGTTCGCCGATAATCTGAACACACTCGCACAATTTGTCTCCCAACCGTCCCCCGCCCGCTAGCGCACTCCATCGACGCGCTAGCACACTCAGAGGAATCGTGATGTCCGTTTGGCCCGTTGGTGTGTTTGCTTCCGTCGACGCGGGACTTGGCGTGGCGTGGCCCGTCATCAAAGAGCTGGGCGTACCCACGATTCAGCTCCACGCCCCACACGCGGGGAATCGATCCCAGGAGACCGCCCGCTCGTTGCGATCGCAGTTGCAGGAAATGGGCGTTACCTGCACCGCTGTGTTTGGTGGCTTTGATGGCGAGAGCTACGCCGACATCCCGACGGTGGTCCGAACGATTGGTTTGGTGCCGACGGGGACGCGTGAGTCTCGGCTCGGTGAGATGATGCAGATCAGCGACTTTGCCAAGCACTTGGGCGTGGACTGCATTGCACTGCACCTCGGGGCGGTGCCGGAAGACCCCGACGCGGATGGGTATCAGGGGATCGTGGACGTCACCGCCAAGTTGTGTGACCACGCGGCTGGAAACGAACAGTTCCTCCATTTGGAAACGGGGCAGGAGACCGCCGACGGGTTGCTACGATTCATCGATGCGGTGGGGCGCGACAATCTGAAGATCAACTTTGATCCCGCCAACATGATCCTGTACGGCACGGGAGACCCCATCGAATCGCTGCGGAAAGTTGGGAAGCATGTACGCAGCATCCACTGCAAAGACGGCACCTGGAGCGATCAGCCAGGAGAGACTTGGGGCTGTGAGGTCCCACTGGGCGAGGGTGACGTCGGGATGGAAACCTACCTCAAGACGCTCCGACAGATTGGCTACGAAGGTCCGCTCACGATCGAACGGGAGATTCCCGAAGACCCCAGTCGTCAGAAGGCGGAGATCGGTGCCGCGATTGAGTTGCTCACCAAGCTGCGAGAGCAGATTTGCTCCGCGTGAGTGCCGGCGGTTGCGAGAGACTCATTTAGGCATTCATTCCCCGATGTCTTCCTTCCACAAGTCGGGGCGTTCCGTGATGAAGCGACGCATCAGTTCGATGCAGCGCGGATCGCCAACGACCCGAACGTCGACGCCACGCGTGCGAACGTAGTCTTCGGGACCCTGAAACGTCTCGTTCTCGCCGACGATCAGCCGTGGGATGCCATACAGCAACGTGGCTCCGGAACACATATCGCAGGGGGACAGGGTCGATACGAGCGTGCATCGCTGATAATCGCGCGCCGTCAGGCGACCCGCATTGGCCAGGGCGTCCATTTCGGCGTGCAGAATGGGGTTGCCTTGCTGCACGCGTCGATTGTGGCCTCGCCCGACGATTTCCCCGTCCAGAACGAGGACGCTGCCGATGGGAATGCCACCCTCGCGAAAGCCCTGCTCGGCTTCGGCCAAAGCCGCGTCCATCAGGGATTGATCGGTCTCGCTAAGCATCATTGACTTGGGTTACGGTGAAGTGGGGTGGGACTCATCGGGAAATCTCAATGCAATCATCGGGATTCTCATGAACAGAATGCGACATTTGTGTCGCGAAAATCCTGTCGTTTGTCGTATAGTAACTATGAGCGGTGTGGGGAGGTTGCGCGCCTGTGTTTGGGTTCCGCGTCTGCTTCGGCATGGGGCGCGTCGGTTCGGACGCGGCTTTGCTGATTCCCGCATTATCGCATGAGTTTCAACCGCGTCACGGTCTTCTATCAGGTCCGTTGATCGGCGGATCGAAGTTTGGGAGGAGTTCTTTCCGGTGGCAGATTCACGATTGAACAACGACGACGACTCGATCAGTGGCATGGAGCCTCGATTGCGGGACCACGAGGGCTACCGTGGAGCCGTCTGGGCCATGACCCAGCTGACCGGCGGCGCCCACGACGTCGCCTCCACCCCCCGCCGGGTGGTCAGCGAAGCTATGCAGGGTTGGCCAGGGCCGACCCGCCTGAGGTGGTCGGACTGGTTGAACGAAGCGTCCAAAGCGATGGGGCTGCGCTGCCGCCGCGTCGACTGCACGGTCGAGCAGGCGATGGATTTGATCCGCCAAAACGTGCGTTTGGTGACCTATCACGAAGAGCAGTCTGCCGAGCTTTCCAGCCATCACGAAGACGGTCAGGCCGAGGCCGGTCCGGGCAACGGACGATGGCTGATCAGCGACGGATCGAGCTGGCGCAAGTACCGCGTTTCCACGCACCAGTGGAAGAAGAGCAAGAAGGTGCGCGACTTGCGCGGGCCGGCTCAGGCCAAGATCGACAGTGCTTGGCTCAGCGAACGACGCCTTCGACGACGGTTGGAGCAGGCCACCGAGGGCGGCATCCTGCGATGCTTGCTGGTCCAAAACGTGACGACCGAATCGAGCGCGAGTGACGGAGGCGGGTCGACCAAGCCTTGGGCTCGTTTTCGAAGGTTGCTGGCTCCGGAATGGTCCGACGTTTGGATCGTTCTTGTCTTTGCGTTCATGGTCGGGCTGCTTTCGCTGGCGACGCCGATTGCGGTGGAATCGTTGGTCAATACGGTGGCCTTCGGCCGCTTGGTGCAGCCCGTGGTGATCCTTGCGGTGATCTTGTTCACCTTCCTGGGTTTCCTCGCCATCACGCGGGCGCTGCAAACCTACGTGGTGGAAATCATTCAGCGGCGTTTGTTCGCTCGGGTCGCCGCTGACTTGGCCTATCGGATCCCTCGGTCCGAGATGGAGGCAACGGACAAGAGTTACCGGCCTGAGTTGGTGAACCGGTTCTTTGATGTGGTGACCGTTCAAAAGGTCACGGCCGGTTTGTTGTTGGACGGTGTGAGTTTGGTGATCTCGGCCGTGATCGGGATGATCGTGCTGGCGTTTTATCATCCTTGGCTGCTTGGGTTTGATGTTCTCCTTCTTTCCTCCATCGCGTTCATCATGTTTGTCCTTGGACGCGGTGCGGTGGGTAGCGCGATCAAAGAGTCCAAGACGAAGTACTACATGGCGCATTGGTTGGAAGACCTCGCGCGGACACCGACGGCGTTCCGTGGCGATGGGGGCCCAACGATGGCGCTCGAGCACGCGGATACCTTGGTGGCCGGTTACCTGACGGCACGGAGGAACCACTTCCGCATTCTGCTGCGTCAAATCCTGTTCACACTTGGATTGCAAGCGATCGCCAGCACGGCGTTGCTTGGCTTGGGGGGCTGGCTGGTCATCAGCGAGGAGTTGACCCTGGGACAGCTTGTGGCTGCGGAGTTGATTGTCACGATGGTGGTGGGCTCCTTTGCTAAGATGGCCAAGCACATCGAGAGCTTCTACGACGCACTTGCCTCGGTCGACAAACTGGGCGTGTTGTTTGACTTGCCGCTGGAACGGCAGGACGGGATCCTGCCGACCAAGCTGGTTTCGGGTCATGAAGCGGAGAGCATCGAACAGGCCGCCGAGGTGGAGCTTCATGCCATCGCCTATGCATGGCCGGGAAAGAAGCCGATCCTTGATAATCTGACGACCGAGTTAAAGCCCGGAACGACGCTGGGCGTGCTCGGCGGATCGGGTACGGGGAAGTCGACACTGCAGGACATTGTGTTCGGTTTCCGTGCTCCCACGGCTGGTCACCTCACCGTGGACGGGATTGATCCGCGGGACCTTCGGCCCGAGGCACTTCGTCGTCGTGTGGCCCTGGTTCGTGATGACGATTTGTTCCACGGTTCGCTCGAAGAGAACGTGCACCTGCATCGGGAGAATGTCACCGCCGTCGAAGTGCGCGACGCGTTGCAGCAGGTCGGTCTGCTCGATCGCGTGCGCCGCAAGGCCGACGGTTTGAACACGATCTTGCAAAGCAACGGTCGGCCACTGACCGAGAATGAATGTCGGCTTTTGACCGTGGCGCGTGCGATCGCGGGACAACCTGGCTTGATTCTGGTTGACGGCGTGCTGGATGCCTTGCCGGACCAGGAACTCGAATTGGCGCTCCATGCCTTGCTAAGGCCCGATCGTCCTTGGACCTTGATTGTCACGACCGGGCGCGAAAGCATCGCATCCCGTTTGGATGAACAGCTTCACCTGAAATCTTCGTACGACTTGACCACGACCGCATCGCCAACCGAGAACGGAGGGGAAACGTCATGATTGCTGCCGCCCCCAATCAAAGTCCCGAGACCGATAAACTGCCGCGTGGCGAGGGCTTGGAACCGAAATCGTCGTCCATGCTCACGCCGATCGCCTACGACGAGTTGGCGATGCCGGCCTTGCAGTTGGCACGGTCGTCACGCATGGCCCGTCGCATTGGTCAGCTTGTTTTTGTGGCTCTCATCGCTGGCACGATTCTGGTGGTGTTTGCTCCTTGGCAGCAGTCGGTCCGCGGCTTGGGCAACGTCGTGGCTTTTGCACCCGAATCGCGACAACAGGAATTGCAGGCGCCAATCAAAGGCCGCATTCAGCGATTGGGTGAGGGGATCATTGAGAACGCTCGCGTGAAAGAGGGAACGATCATCGCGGAGATCTCCGACATCGACCCGATGTTCCTGGACCGCTTGGAAGGGCAGCTTGAGGCGGTCGAAGGTCAAGTGGATGCTGCTAAGTCTTCGGTGGAGGCGTCCAGGACTGCGTTTGAGGCCAGCGAGACGGTGGTCGAGTCACAACAGAACCAGGTCACGGCCTACACGGAAGTGAAGGAGGAAGTCGTCGCCGGTGCCATCGCAGCGATTGCGTCGGCGAAGGACAAACTGCGGGCCGAAGAACAGCAGTTGGAGGAGCAGAAAGCGGCTCTTGTGCAGATTGAGTTGGACTACACGCGCCAGAAAGGGCTGCATGAAAAGAAAATCATCTCGGATTTGAAGTTCCAAGAGATGGAGCGAAAGAAGAAAGAAACGGAGGCGAAGGTTCGCAAGAGCGAAGCCTATGTCAGTGCGGCAGGCAACACGGTATTGGAGAAAGAACGCGAGCGTAATGCAAAAGAACAAAAGGCTCAGGCTGACATCGAGTATGCAACTGTGCTGCTGAGAAAGGCACGAGCCGATGTCGGCAAAGCGAAGAGCGATCTTGCCAAGGCCACCAGCGAGTACAACAAAGCCAACAAGGAACTTTTGGATACGCAGAGCAAACTGGCCCAGCAACAGCAACAGTCGGTGACGGCTCCCTTTGATGGCATCCTGACGTCGATCACGCCCAACCTGGGCAGCCAGATGCTCAAGCCCGGGGACCCGATCGCAACGATCGTGCCCGATACGGATGATCGTGCGGTCCAAGTTTGGTTGGACGGCAATGACGCGCCTTTGGTCGAACCCGGTCGCCATGTCCGTTTGCAATTCGAAGGTTGGCCCGCGGTTCAGTTTGCCGGTTGGCCGTCCGTTGCCGTGGGCACGTTCGGTGGGACGGTCGTTTCACGCGATCCCGTGGACGATGGGAAGGGTAAGTTCCGCATCCTCGTCCGGCCCGATGAAAACGACCACGAATGGCCCAAGGGTCGCTTCCTCAGTCAGGGCGTCCGGGTGAATGCCTGGGTGCTGCTGGAGCGAGTGCCGCTGTGGTTCGAAATCTGGCGGAACATGAACGGATTCCCGCAGTCGATCGATACCGACGGGGATGCCGACAAGAAGCCAGGGAAGGTTCCCAAATTGCCTAAGGCGTAGGACCGTCAAAGGCTGAACGACGTGACCCTGGTTTGAACTGTCGTTCCGGTTCGAACTGACAGGCATCAACGATGATTGGGTGCGAGTCGATAGCATGCCAAGGTGGGAGGCGGAAGATCCCAGTTTGGATGCCCGATTGATTCGATGCCCCATGGATTCGATGCACAGGGAGGTGCGTTCGATGCCCTGCCTTTGGCGCTCTCAACACCGCCGCCGCTTCATCCTCGGGTGCCTCGGTCTTTGGGCGGCATGTTCCGGATGTGCCGGTGGAAGATTTGGGGTCGCTAAACGGGCGACTCCATCCAAATCAGCCGTGGTCGCGTCGAACGCCGTCGAGAAACGAGCGGACCAGCACCAACTGGATACGGACTCGGATACCGTTGCGATCGATGCACCGCTGATCCATTCCCCATCGGACACGCGACAGGATCGCGCGGACTTCCACTTAGCGGCGCATCCGATGGGACCGCAATCGGTCGACGAGATCCAGGTGGACCCGACCGACGGCGTACGCCTGCAGATGCCAGAAGATTCCGAGCACGTCAGTCTTGGCGAACTGATGCAGGGGGAATGGCTGAATGACCCTCAGGCGGTGCGCGAACCGCAGACCAACGCCAACATGCTGAGCCTTGCCGAAGTCGTTGAGTCGGTCCACCAGACGTACCCGCTTATTGAAGCAGCCTATCAAGACGCCGTGATTGCGTCCGGAAATCAATTGGCTGCTTGGGGCAACTTTGACACCAAGCTGAAAGCTTCCAGTGAGAATCGACCGCTGGGGTTCTATGAAACGTATCGCCAAGCGATCGGCGTCGACCAGCCGATCTACCACAATGGCGGCAACTTCTTCGCCGGCTATCGCATCGGACGCGGTGTGTTCCCGCCTTGGTACTTGGAACGTCAAACGAACGAGGGCGGGGAGTTCAAAGCGGGTGTGAATGTGCCTTTGTTGAAGGATCGCCGCATCGATGCTCGCCGGGCCGAGCTATGGCGCGCGACGTATGAGCAGCAGATCGTTCAGCCCGAGATTCAAGCGCAGATCATTCAGTTCGTACGCATCGCGAGCCTGGTTTATTGGGACTGGTTGGCGGCAGGACGCAATGTTGAGATCGCGGAGCGCGCCTTGGAGCTCGCGCGACGTCGCAACGTGGGACTGAAAGAACAGGTGGATGCCGGTGCGGTGGACCCGCCACTTTATGCGGACAGCGTTCGTTTGATCAACCTGCGAGAAGCCAAACTGATCGACAGTCAACGCAAGCTACAACAGACGGCCATCAAGCTGTCCCTGTTTTTTCGCGATTTGACGGGTCAGCCACTGCTGCCGCCTGCGGATCGGTTGGGCAGTTTTCCCGTGCCGCAACCCGTTTTGCCCGAGGATCTGGACGGTGGCATCAACGTGGCGGTGACGACCCGGCCCGAGCTCGCCGCGCTGGATGCGACGCTGCGTCAATTGAATGTTGATTTGGCAGAGGCACGCAACGAGTTCTTGCCGACGCTCGATGCTCAGTTGGTCGGTTCCCAGGACATGGGAGAACCGACGAGCGACAAACGTGACAAGCAGCCGTTTGAGCTGGAAGCCGGGTTGTTTTTTGACGTGCCGATTCAGCGAAGGAAGGCCGCCGGGAAGGTGCGAGCGGTTCGCGGCAAGATCAATCAGGTGGCGATCAAGCGACAGTTCACGCTGGAGAAGATTGTTGCCGAAGTCCAAAACGCCCACGCGGCTTTGGTTGCGGCGTATGAACGTGTGGAGCGCACACGCCGAGCACGGGAACTGGCCGAGCAACTCGCAGAAATTGAACAGATCAAGTTTGATGACGGTGCCAGTGACTTGTTGGCGGTGGCACTCCGCGAGCAGTTCGCGATTGAGGCTGCCAATTCGGAGGTCTCTGCCTTGCTGGATTACTTCCTTGCGCGAGCGGACTACACCGCTGCGATCGCCGTGGATCGTCCTGGCTTGATCGGTGAAAGCTTGGACGCGCAGCTCGATGCCAGTACTCCTGAGGCCGAGGCGCTCTTCGTGCCTGAGGCGGAAGCCATCTTGCCACCCCCTGCGGCGCTTCCGCCGGTTCAGTAATCTGCCTGGGTCGTGTTGGGCGGTCGAGCGTGCTTCCGCATCGGCCGAGTTTTCATTCCACGCGTTTGTGAGGCTGACTTGTCAGACCCAGGCCGCGAAACGCCGTTGGAGCCGCCGGTTCATGTCGTGCTTTATCAGCCTGAGATCCCCCAGAACACGGGCAACATCGGCCGCTCGTGCGTCGCGATGGGGGCTGCGTTGTGGATTGTCGAACCGATGGGGTTTCGTATCGACGAGCGTCGGGTTCGACGCGCTGGTTTGGACTACTGGCAGCATCTCAATCTCACGCTGGTACCCGATTGGGGCAGCCTTGTGGAATCACTGCCGCGCGAGCGGTTTTGGTTCTTCTCCAAGTTTGCCAAACGCACGCTTTGGGATGCGGAGTTTGAACTCGGGGATGTCTTTGTTTTCGGTCGCGAAACCAGTGGGTTGCCAGAATCGATTTTGGATCCAGACGACCCGCGGTCCATTCGGCTGCCGATGCGTTCGGAAGTTCGCAGTTTGAACCTGGCAACGACAGCGGGGATTTGCCTTTACGAACATGCGCGTCAAACAGGCCACCATCAATCGTTTGGGTGAACGCGGGTTTCTGGCAACAGTTCCAAGCGACGCAGGTTGGCTTGGTTACGCGTCGACGCTCTCGTCGACCTTCTCTGAGATCAGGCGGATCCTTTCGAGTTTCCGGCGTACCGTTCGTTCGACGCAGCCGAGCTTTTCAGCGATCTCTTGCTGCGAATAGCCTTCCAACTTGAGTTGCGCGATCTTGCGAAGCGTGTCATCACCCAGGTTGTCCATCACGCGTTGATACGTCTCCACGATCTCCGCAGCAAGCTCGGGCGAGAGCTCTTCCCCTGCGCTGCCTTCCAGTCCGATGACCCGGTCGCCGTCACGCGATTCAAAGATCGATTCACCGCGAACGCGGCCACCACCGCGTTTGTCGGCCATCGCGCGCCTTCGTTGCGTTGAAATCTTTCGAAGCGTGATCACAACGAGCACCTTCCAAAGGTCGACCTCGTCATCGAGCTGCGGGAGACGTTCTTCCTTGACGGCACGGAAAAAGCTGTTGAAGGCACTGACGGCCACGTCTTCTTCGTCGTATTCGCGGACGCGTTGCCCGACGAGCTTACGGCGGGCCAACGATACGATTTTTTCAAAGTACGCGTTCCAGATCGCTTGGTGACTGTCGTCGCAGCCTTCCGTTTTGAGCCGACTCAGCCACGTTTCGATGGACTCGTCGATGGACGGTTCTGTGAACTCGGGGTGAGGCGGTTTCGGGTCGGTGGCGTCACTTTCACTCATGCTGAATCGCTTCCGGGAAAAAAAGGCGGTGACCGCCGGTGGACCTTTCCACAGCCAGCCCGCATCCTGGATAATACCTCAAACTGGTGATCTTGACGCCGCTGTCTTGAGTGATCCGCCTGGATCGCTGAACCGCGGTCGCAGGGTTTGTCCGCTCCATTTTCCTATCCTGCCGGGACTTGTCCCATGGGTTCGACCGTCCATGCCGGAATCTCACGCCAATCGACCGCATCACGGACGCCGCAAATCGGGGGTGATCGGCGTCATCTTCCGTGATGACAAGCTGCTGGTGATTCGGCGTTCCATGACGGTCAATGCACCTGGCAAGCTCTGTCTGCCCGGTGGTGGCATCGAGGCGGGCGAGAGTGAACCGCAGGCTTTGGTTCGCGAGATGCAGGAAGAGCTCAATATCGATGTGGCGCCGCTCCGCCTTTGCTACCGCAGTGTGACCCCCTGGGGCACTCGTTTGGCCTGGTGGATCGCGAGTTTGGAGGCGACGGCAACCCCGGTCGCGAACCCGGAAGAAGTGGCAGAAGTTTTCTGGATGACGCCCGAGAACATTTTTCAGGCCGAAAACATGCTGCCGAGCCTTCCGGATTTCATTCGCGGCTGGCAGGCTGGCGAGATTCAACTCCCATGGAAGCATGACCCAAAGCGGGGCACGGAGCCCAACTAGCGTTGGGCGGGTTGGCTTTTCGCGGCCGTGTTGTTTCGCCGGTCGCTATCAAGCTCCACCGTCAAGCGGCAACGCCACGGGCATCGACACATCTCGGCGAAGCCGACTTCACCCTCCCTGGGGAGGGTCGAGCGAAGCGAGGGGAGGGGACGCTCGCACTCCTCAGCGTTGAACAAGCTTAAGCTTTCGGCCTGCCACAGTCATCAATATCAGCCAACTTAGCTAGATTTCTACCTCCCCTCGCTACGCTCGACCCTCCTGCTAGGAGGGTGAATTCCGTCGCGATGACTTGTGAAGGCATCAATGCCCCAGGGAGGGTGAACTGGGTTTGGCTACCTGCCTGCGGCGGCGACAGGCGACCAGTCTCCCTTTTTGTTTGAAAATGCCAACGCCCGTGCTAACGCTTCGACCATTTCAGGCATTCTTAAAGCATGCCGAGCCATTCGTCCCAACCGAACGACGCTGAATTTGTCGCCGAGCTGACCCGTTGCCAGGGGAGTCTGGCCGTTTACGTGCAGGGGCTCTTGCCCGGGGATCGTGCCGCCGCAGATGTCTTGCAGCAGGCCAATGCCAAGATCTGGGAGAAACGAGAGGACTTTGAGATTGGAACTCACTTTCGTGCTTGGGCGATGGCGATCGCCCGCTACGAAGTGCTGAACTACCGGAAGCAGCAGGCGCGAGACGCTCGCTTGCGTTTCTCCGATGAGATGGAGCAGACGCTGGCGACCGAACTCCAGGATGTTTCGGAGGACCTGAACGATCGCCAGGAGGCCTTGCGACGGTGTCTCGACGGCATCCCATCGCAACAGCGGGAGCTTCTGTTTCGCCGCTACGCCGCCGAGGAGTCGTTGGTCGAGTTTGCGAAACGAATGGGGCGTTCGGCGGGTGGATTGAAAGTCACTTTGCATCGCATTCGAAACCGTCTGGCCGATTGTGTGGAAGCGCGACTCGCGACCGAGGGAGACGCGGGATGAAGGCGTTGGAACGTGATGAGCTGATCGACTCGCTGATCGAGGGCGATATCACCGAGGCCGACTTCCTCCGGTTGGAGGCCGAGATGTCGGTCGATGCCGAGGTTCGGCAAGCGTATTATCGACGATTGAAACTGACGCATCTGCTTCGCTTGGAAGCGGGGGATGTATCTGGCCAATCAAGCGAACCAACACTCACCCCTGCAGCGGAGCAGCGCAGAGATCGAAGTGAGGTCCCTTGGCAAGTGATTTGGCCTTGGTTGTTGTCGGTGGCGGCGAGTGTGGCCTTCTTCGCTCTGTGGATGTCACGTCCCTTTGATTCGCCCAGGGTTGCGGAGTCGATGGGATCGGTGGTTCGGTCCGCCGACGAAGAACCCTCCGCCCAGGGCTTTGCCATTGTCAGCGCGCAGGCCAACGCGACCTGGGATGGCGCGAGTTTGGAGAACGGCAGTTTGGTGCCGACGGGTGAGATCCGGTTGCGATCCGGTCTGGCTCACCTGGAATTTTTCAGTGGGGTCCAGATGGTGATCGAAGGCGACGCGGTCTTCTCGATCGATTCGCCCATGCAGATCACCATGACGCGTGGAAGCGGTCGTGCTCAAGTCCCCGAGCCAGCCAAGGGATTTCGGGTCAAGACAAGCAGCGGCGACATTGTTGATTTGGGGACGGAGTTTGTTGTCAACGCGAACGCCGATGACGCGAAGGTCTTGGTGGTCGACGGCGAAGTTGAGATCCAGCCGACCGCGGCATCGCCGCGACGCTTGCTCACCGGTGAGCAAGCGAACCTGGATCGCGATGTTCCCGATCAAGGAACCGTGACGGCTTTGATGGTCGGGCCTTCGGAGTTCCAGGATCACGTCGCGGAGCAGACTTCCCATCAGATTGAACGATGGCGTGCGTCCCATTCAGACATGCAGTCAGACCCACGCTTGCTTGGGCACTATGTGATGGAGTCCGAGGTGACTTGGTCGCGAACGGTGGGGAACCGTGCCATGCAAAATCCGAACGTGGCGTCGGAGGGCGCTGCGGTGGCGGCGCGACGTGTAACAAACCGTTGGGGGCATCGCGATGCTGCACTCGACTTCAGCCGGCTTGGAAGTCGCATGCGGGTGCAGGTGCCCGGCGAGCACGTGGGTTTGACGCTCCTGTGCTGGGTCAAGATCAACAGCTTGGACCGCTGGTATAACGCCTTGTTTTTGACTGACGGTCACGAGGACGGAGAACCGCATTGGCAGATCATGAATGATGGTCGTTTGTTCTTCTCGGTCAAAAAGCCAGCCGGTCAGCACGACGAGAAGCCAAGGCAACATATCTATTATTCACCGCCCTTTTGGAACACGTCCTTGAGCGGTCGCTGGCTGATGATCGCGGCGACTTACGATGTTGAGAATCGCCGCGTGCGACATTTCGTCAATGGGAAGATCGTTTCCGAGGCGGATATCACTGAGGATGCCTTGGTGGATGCAATCCGTATCGGGGATGCATCGATTTGCAACTGGAGCGAACCGATGTACCGAACGGACCCCACGTTTGTGGTCCGTAACCTGAACGGATGCATGGACGAGTTTGCGCTGTATGACGCAGCGCTTAGTTCAAAAGAAATCTTGAATCTGTATCGAGCGGGATCGCCTGATGAATGAATTGTTTCGCTTGTTCACGCTGACATTGGTCTTCGCGGTTGCCTCACCTTCGTTTGCGCAAAACGCAAATGAAAGGGAGTTCACGCTGAAGGTCTTGCCGCTTCTGAAGGATAAGTGCTGGGGTTGCCACGGCAATGATCCCGACGACATCCAAGGCGGCTACCAGATGCTTTCCCGAGAAGACTTGCTCAAGGGGGGCGAATCGGAGGAACCGTCGATTGTGCCCGGGCACGCGGATCAGGGAACGCTTTCCGAAGCCATCGCTTGGGAAGGTTTGGAGATGCCGCCCAAGGAGAACGATCGCTTAAGCGAGGAACAGGTCGCCTTGGTGCGTCGTTGGATTGAGGCCGGTGCCATTTGGCCGGATGAGGACACGCAGGCAAAGATTCGTGAGGAAGCGGCTCGGGTGAGGGTCAATGAAGATGGCATGTTGATGACCACCAGCGGCGGAACATCGGCGGAGTGGACGAATCGCCGCTATCAACCCGAAGAGCTCTGGGCGTTCATGGATCTATCGCCGATACAGTCGATTCTCCCCGGTGACGTTGCGTCGGAGCAAGCCATCGATCATTTCATTGGCAGTGGTCTGGAGGAAGCCGGGCTCGAACCCGCGCCCGAGGCGGGGCCACGGGATCTGGTCCGGCGGCTCTACTTTGGCTTGCTGGGACTGCCGCCCACGCCCGAAGAAGCCGATGCCTTTGTCGCGTCCTACCAACGCGATGCGCCGGCGGCATGGCAGGCTTTGGTGGATCGCCTGTTGAATGACTCACGGTACGGCGAGCACTGGGGACGCCATTGGCTGGACGTGACGCGTTACGCGGACACGGGTGGTATGTCGAATGACTACGAACGTTCCAATATGTGGCGCTACCGTGATTACGTGATCCGAGCCTTCAACAACGACAAGCCCTACAACCAGTTTGTGGTGGAACAATTGGCCGGAGACGAATTGGCGGACGCCTCGTTCGTAGTACGCACCGGTGCCGATCCGGCAGATGTTCACAAGGCTCAATCGGAAGGGAACTACAACCCGGACGAGGCGGAGCAGATCATCGCAACCGGGTTTCTTCGCTTGGGACCTTGGGACAACGCCATGGTGGAAGCCCCGGAAGCACGGCAGCTTTATCTGGATGATGTCGTGAACATCACCGGACAAACGTTCTTGTCCCAGACACTCCGTTGTTGCAAATGTCACGACCACAAGTTCGACCCGATTCCAACGCGTGACTACTACCGGATTTATGCGGCGTTCGCGACGAAGCACATGGCGGAAAGGCCCGTCCCGTTCTTGCCGGAAGAGAATCAGGAGGAGTTTGACGAAGGACGCGCGGTCGCGCAGCGTTTGCTGGATTTTGCGGTCGCCAAGAAGAACGTCCTGGTGGAGAAGCGCGAAGCGGCGGCTCGCAAGTGGTTTGAAGAGCATGATTTGCCCTACAAAGACAACAATGCTCGTAAGAACCTGCCGGACGAGGAAAAGCCACCGCGTCACGTGGGGCTCGATCATGTCGAGCAAGGGCAACTGAAGGTGCGTGAGCAGGACGAGTGGATTTGGAAGCGTCGTCTGGAACGTTACCAGCCGATGGCACAGAGCGTCTTCAACGCATCCCATTCCGAGATGCCCTGGAACGGGGCGCGAAAGTTACGGATCAATCGCAAAAAGGCCCAAGAAGCGGAGGTCAAGAATCACATCTTGACCGGCGGCGCTTTGACGGCGTTGGGGGACCGGGTGTTTCCAGGCGTGTTGTCGGCCTTGTCCGTCGGCGTGTCGTTTGATGCGGAGGACCCGTACCTGTTGCCCCCGGACACCGATGGGCGGCGTCTAGCGCTCGCTCGCTGGATCGCCAACGAGAACAACGCGCTCGCCCTGCGTTCGATTGTGAACCGTGTTTGGCAGTTCCATTTCGGAGTGGGGCTCGCCGCCAATGCAAACAACTTTGGTGCCAAGGGAGCCGCCCCGTCGCATCCCCGCTTGATGGACTACCTGGCCCACGTGTTGGTGCAGGATGGCTGGAGTTTGAAAAGCTTGCATCGCCGCATCCTGCTGTCCGATGCCTACCGCCGAAGCTGTGTTTCGCCGGATCCCGAATCGCTGGCGTCTGTTGATCCCAACAATCGTTTGCTGTCGCACTTTCCCCGTCGAAGAATGACATCGGAGCAACTGCGCGACAGCATGCTTGCGATCACCGGTGAGCTCGTTTCCAAAGCGGGTGGTGTTCCGGTTGCACCGGAGATCAACATGGAGGTGGCACTGCAGCCGCGAATGATCCAGTTCTCGCTCGCGCCGGCCTATCAACCTTCGCGTACACCTGATCAGAGGAATCGAAGGACCGTTTATGCCTATCACGTGCGTGGGCAGGCCGACCCGTTTCATGAACTGTTCAACCAGCCGAATCCGAACGAGTCTTGCGAGCTTCGTGAGAGTGCCGCGGTCACGCCGCAGGCGTTTACCTTGCTCAACAGCGACATGATGACCGATCGTTCCATCGCATTGGCGGTGCGACTGACGAAAGAATCAAGCACGGCTTCCGAACAAATCCGGAATGCCTTCCAGCTGGTGCTTGGGCGTCATCCGGATCCCGTTGAAGAAGGCAAGTTGCTGGCGTATCTGGATGAGATGCGTTTGTATCACCGCGAGGTGGAACCACCCAAGAGCGAGTACCCAACGTCCATCACGCGATCGTTGGTCGAGGAGTTCAGCGGGAAACCGTTTGAGTACAACGAGATCCTTCCCGTTTTCGAAGACTATGTCCCGGACCTGAAACCGGCGGATGTGGACGCGGAAACGCGCGCCCTCGCGGATCTCTGCCTGCTGCTGTTCAACAGCAACGAGTTCCTTTATCTGCCCTGACCCCGGAACGTTTACCAGTCCGCATTTCCGATCACCCGATTCATCGCACATTCCCCTGAAACGAGCCAAGCCATGCCAGTGACTCCACGACGCGACTTCCTTTATGGTCTCGGAGCGACGTTGGGATCGGTTGCTCTCACCGATCTGATGCGGCGTGAGGCCGCCGCCGGTGCAGCCGCTTCTCCGCTGGCGGTGAAAGAGCCCATGTTCAAGCCGCGGGCGAAGAACGTGATCATGTTGTTCATGGAAGGGGGTCCCGGTCAGATGGACACGTTTGATCCCAAGCCCGAACTGCAACGGCTGCACAAGCAAGAGTCGACGCTGAAGGTCGGCCTGGCCCGCGGCTTCAAATTCTTCGTGGGCAGCCCCTTTCAATTCCGAAAGGTGGGCGACAACGGGATCGAGATGTGCGACCAATGGCAGCACATGGCCGATCCCTATATCGCCAATGAACTTTGCAACTATCGCGGCTGCCAAGCCGAGTCGCTGAACCACCCGGAAGCGCTTTTTCACATGAACACGGGAAGTCGTTTGGGTGGTGACCCCGCTTTGGGAGCATGGGCGACGTACGGGCTGGGCACCGAGAATCAGAATCTCCCGGGCTACGTCGTGATGACGGAGCTGGCGTTGCCGCAAGGCGGATCCACCAATTGGAGCAATGGGTTCTTGCCCCCGCATTATCAGGGGACGCGTTTGCGGCCTCAAGGTTCACCGCTCCTGGATCTGCAACCGCCGTCTTTCAAGAGTCGGGATCATCAGCGGCGCGCGCTCGATGAACTGCGCTTTCTCAACGAACAGCACCTCACCCGCATCGGTGGTGAGGATCAGCGATTGCAAGCGCGGATTGAGAACTATGAGTTGGCGTTCCGCATGCAGCAGGAAGTGCCGGAAGTCATGGATCTGAAGCAGGAGTCACAAGAGACGCTTGCCATGTATGGGTTGGATGAAAAGGAGACGCAGGACTTTGGTCGCCAGTGTTTGATGGCGCGGCGTTTGGTGGAGAATGGGGTCCGGTTTGTGCAAATCTTCAGCGGCGGCTGGGACAGCCACGACTACCTGCAGCGAGGTCACAGCGCGCGTATCAAGAGCGTCGACAAGCCGATGGCCGCGTTGATTCGGGATCTCAAGCAACGTGGGCTCTTAGAAGACACGCTTGTGATTTGGACCGGTGAGTTCGGTCGCACAAGCGACAACAACAAGCGAGGCGGCGTTTATTCACTGGGCCGCGGTCACAACAATGAGGCCATGACGATGCTGTTCGCTGGCGGTGGCGTGAAGCCGGGGGTGGTCGGCGCGACCGATGAACTGGGGACCCATGCAGTGGAATGCGTGCATCCCATTCGTGACTTGCACGTCACGCTGTTGCACATGCTTGGTTTGGATGACAACAAACTGACCTACTTCCACGGGGGACGTTACAAACAACTCAGCCAATTCGGCGGGCAGGTGATCCAAGAGATGCTCGCGTGACAAACCAAGCACGGTGACAGTCGCCGTGTTCGCCGAACACGGTCCGCACGTGACCCAAGTATTCCGCCGCAGCTCAATATTCGCTTGCAGCCGTAGCGAAAGACGCCAAGTCTTTCGGGTTTCTTGCGGCAGGCCAAAACTCTTGGCGAGTTTCGCTACCCGAGAACCAATACGGCCTCGGAACCGATGATCAACAGGCTGCTAGCGTACCTGCTCTTCCGCCTCACCATCACCGACACGGATCACGACGCGGCGGTAATCGGACATCGGGACAATCTCACTGCCGTCCTGAAGCGTCAGCAAGACGTGCAACTCCGCTCCGCTGGCGTCTTCTGGAACCACAAGGGATGTGGCCGGTGCGGAGTCTTCCCCCAGAGCCATGGGCTTGGGATACGTGCCCGCTTCCGAGTGAATCCACCAGTGAAAGTGGAGCGGGTCCCCATCGGGGTCCGAGGATGCCGAGGCGTCCAGCGTGATGGTCTGGCCTGGGGATCCGGTGAGCTGCAGGATCGTGTCGGACGCGTCGCCGTCGAGGGCGGCAATCGGGTTGTGATTGGCTTCGTCGAAACCCTTCACGCACCAATCCATCCGTCCCCGAAAGTCGTTGAACATGGCGCGACGGAAACGCCACACCGGGACGTAGCGGCTTGAAAACGTTTCGCCATGAACGGGATCTGTCCACGACGTGACTTCGGAGTCCGCTTCAAACATGAGGAAGTCGCCGTACGCCTGTTCGTCGCTACGAATATCTTTGTGACGCGAGTAGATGTTGCGATGACGGGTTCGCGAGAATCGGCCACTCCAGCCGCCCCAATGCAGTCGTTCGGGATCAGTAAGCCCCTGATTGACCAGTCCCATCCAAGGGATCGTGCCGCCGCCTTCCAGGAAGTGCAAGCGTCCATGCATCTCGCGCGGTGGGAAAACCGCGCCCAACGCTCCGTGACCGACCATGATGTGTCGTTGGGCCCACTCGTTCTGACCGTCGGGCGTGCGTTCATACGGTTCCCAGGTGTAGGGACCCTGGATCGAAGATTCGCCACCCGGGCCACCGTAACCATAGGTTTGATGATTGCTGCGATGCCAAGCGATCTTGGGATAATGATGGACGATCCAAGCCCCCGAGTTATCTTGCGCGCCGTTCTCGAACACGATGATTCGCTCGCACAGTGCGTCCATCTCCGCATCGTTGCGGCTTTGTTGCAGGTCGATCAAGGCTTGGGCCAGCGTGTTGGTGCCGGCATTACCAACCACGTAGAGCTTGCGCGGGTCTTCTTTGAGGATCGCGGCCTCGATCAGTTGCGATGCTTCGTTGGATTGGCCTGGCTTGACCGCTTCGATTCCATAGCCCGCCATGCCGGCTTTGATGATGCTCCTCAGGTAGCTTGGTTCCGGCCAACCGTCGGCGTGCAGCGTCAAGTTGGGGTGAACCGCTTCGTAGCCATCGACCAGCTTGTGAAACAGTTCCGGGTGAACCTCCGTACGGCCATCCGTCCGGTCCGCATGCAGGTACTTGCCCGAGCAAGCGATCAGCCCTTCCAGGTCGACTTCATTTGCGTACATCAACAGGTGCGCCATCTGCTGTTCTTCGTCCGGCTCATTGCCCATGTCGGCCATCACGATCAGACGCGTCTTGGCTTCCAAGGGATGTGAACTCAGCAAGACGGAAATCAAGATCGCCGCGAGAAGTAACGAAAAACGGTGGTTCAACATCATCGGTGGTTTCCGCCTGGTTGTCTTCAAAATCAAGTCTCTTTTTGCTTGCGCATCGCACGTGGACGACCCGAGCACGGCGTGCTCGGCGACAGTCGCCGCGTTCGCCGAACGCGGGTCACCCCGACCCTTCCACGCAAGAATCCAGAAACCGCGTCCAAATCCCAGCAAGCACACCCTAACTCCCAGAAGCCCCTCAATGGCTGCTCACGAGCGAGCCGCGATCAATCGCGATCCGAGATTGTACAACAACTCTCGGCTACGCCGCGTCGAAGCAGACCAACTTGTGCTCGGGGCAATCTGGTAGCACCGGAACGAAGGCAGCCTTGCTCACCACGCAACAAACTCGGCGTCCGGTAAACTCGGTGGTTCACCACGGCAGCAGAAACGCTCCAGAATGGTGGTGGCTTGACTCAGCGAAACCGCCAGTTGATACGAGCCGTTTAGGTTCGGATGCGGTTGATCCGCGAGGATCTGTCCGGCAGGATCCCAGTAGAATTGAAGTGTTGTTCCGTCCGGCCCAATCACACCTAGGAACGACCTCGGCTCTGCATCCTGCATTCTCTTCCAGTGCTGTCGAATGGTCTCTATCGAGGCGTGCATCGGGTGGTTGGGATCAATCCGCAGTCCTTCACGCTCATTGAAACAAGACAGCAGGATCATTTGCTGAGACCAAAGAGAGCGTAGAGACCTAGACTGCCCTCGTATTCAGGGTGGGAAACCAAGCGATATGCCGAGAGATCTCCCCCAAGTTTTGGTTCCGCTCCGGCAGACAAGAATGCGTCAACTGTAGGCAGGTCTTCTGGTTCCTGTTCCAAGCTCGTTCGCAGAGGGGATGGCGGCGTCGGGCAATGCGCTTCAAACGCCTACGTTCTGGCGTTCAGACGCGGCCATCGGCGGTATGTCGGCATCCATCATTCGTTCAATGAAAGCGTTGATACCGTCCCGGTAGATGAGGTCCCGTTCTTCACGAGAAATCGGAATCATTTGGTAATACGCCACCGGTGTATCCGTTGATGCGAACGCCACCGGGTCATCTGGGAAGCGAACAACGAGGATACACGATAGTTCCGTACTTTCCCCACGTGGCGCGGGCGGATCTCCGTTTGAGAAGATTGCAAAGCCTTCGATGACGATGTCGTGGCTCACAATCTGATGGGCGATTCCACGGATCCAGTCGACCAGCCACTCACCAGAAGCCAGTCTCTCACCGGAGTGATGGTCTATCCAAGTGCCAGGGAACTCGGAAACCAATTCTACCCGTGAGAAAACATCATCCTCAACGCTGTTCGGAAGAGGCGACGCATGAGAGGACAAGCCATTCGTCACCAAACGCTTTGTGTAGGCATTGGATTCACCTGGTATCACCAGAATGGACACGGGCAGATCTGAGACGATCTCTTGAAACGCATTGGTTGCCGGCTTGCCATACGTGTTGGTGACGAAACCAAGCAGTGAGGAATCATCGCCAGGAGATGTATTCTCCGCTTCTGGATCAACGGCACCATGAGCAAGAAGTAATTCGACTATCGGCTTGTGGGAATGTCCAAATGACTCGCCAAAGGTAATAGGACTGAACTTTAGCTCACCCCTAGTGAAGTTGACCTCCGCACCAGCCTCTAGCAGTCGCTTCACAAGGCCTATGTTCCCCGTGGCAATCGCCTCAACCAGCGGCCTTCCGCTTGTCGTATTGCCGCTTAAGGTAGCGTTGTGCGAAAGCAATATTTCGACGCAGTCAGATGCCTGCTTTCGGCAGGCTTCACCCAGTGGGCTGACCAGCGCTGGGTCGTCGCGCATCTCAATGCCAAGTCCTAGGAGCGTCTGAACCACACGAGGACTGTTCTTGGCTGCAGCAATACACAGCCATGATTGTCCGAGGAGAGGCAGTTCATTCAGCAATGAAGGCTTTTCTGTAAACAGACGCTCGATCAGAACTTCATCGTCTTGGGTGATCGAATCGTAAATCCGTCGACTCAGTTGGTCGCTCATAGCAGCCTCACGTTCCTGTGCGACTCTCGGACCCGATCCAAACCATCAAACACACCCTGTTTGCCAAACTTCTTGTCAACGGTTTCTAACGGCTCGAACACCTTCTTCTGTTGTGCTGCCCTTTCCAGTTGCGCGGAACCCAACTTAGATTCTCTGGTCCATCCGGGTTTATCGTGGGTAGCTCCGGCTTGTTGTCGGCTTGTGGCTTGGAGGCCTCACGCTGATTGGGTTTTGGTTCTTCATCAAGCGCTTGCGACGTTCCGAT
>JBCCYK010000037.1:0-33860 GCA_039189905.1 Planctomycetota bacterium | reverse complement strand
GCGTAGCTGTTCTTGCGAATCATCACCGCCGGGCGAATCGCTCGCTCGCCCGCGTTATTGCTCGAAGGAACATCGTCGTACCACAGAAATGTCAGGAGCTCATTGCCGTACTTTGCTAGGCGTTTGGCAAGACGCTTGGCATCACTGTGGTCCCATGACTCGGCTCCCATCGACGCCAAGCGACCTTCCAAGCGGACAACCGCCGCATCGTATGGCTCCTCGTGCATCGAGGGTTTCTGCGAGTGGAGCTTCTTCGCATCCTTGTATGCCCGCATCAGACGCCGACGAAACGAATCCCAGTCGGAATCACCGCGATGCTTCTCATCGACTGACGCCACGTCGCGCAGCAAGTGGGGCCAGCATTTCTGCTGGTCGGTGCACAAAACGCTGTCATAAGGCGACCAGAAGTCGCTCACCAGGGTCCCCTCGAATTCGCGTGTGAAGAACTTCTGCAGCGCCGGGGAACCGCGTGAGCGATCGATCAGGTAGTAAACGGCAGCGTCGGATGCAAAGCACCACAACCAGTGCGTTTTTCCCTGCACCCGCCAACCCGTTTCATCCGCGTGAAGCTTGGCGGCCGAAAGACTCTCCTCCTGAATTTCTTGATACCACGCAAAGAGGATCTCGGCCAAGCGATGCCACATCTGGACCAGCCCACCGGCGCTCAGCTTCAGCTGCAGATGAAAGTTGAATGTCTCGGTGATCTGGCTGAGTGTCAGGCCTTGAAGAAAATGCAGCATCGCCGAAAGAACCAAGGTTCGGTTGCCCAGCTGGCACCGCGGCAAAACATCGGGCGGCTTGCCTTCGAAGCGTTTGCGACAGCGGGGGCAAACGCCACGATGCAAGCGATCCCGAGTGACGACCGGCTTGAGATCTTCGGGAATGTCTTCGGTCAGACGCTCTCGGACTTCGCCGGTATCCTGCAGCTTCTGGCCACAATCCGGGCAGCTCTCGGGCACCCAGTCTCGGGTTTGATCGGCTTCGATGGGCGGCTTACGCCGTGATCCGGGATGACCCTTCTGACCGCCGCGCTTCTTGCCTGGTTTTCCACGCGGTTTTGGGCCGGGCTTCTGGTAAGGCGGCTTGGACCCCGAGGGCGTGTTGGGACCACCGGCCTGCCTACCGGCAAGTCGTTGCTGGATCGCCAAGAGCGTGAAGGTACATGTTTCAGCGTCGCCGCTGGCGAGCCGTCGCGCGTCCTGCTCAGTCGCTTTGCCCAAGCAAAAACGATCGATAAACGCGTCATCGATTGTGGGGGCGGCTGTTGCGGTGGCTCCTTCCATGGTGCAACCAACAAAACGAATCAGACCGATTTCACCAAGACCGATTTCCAAGCGGCTGAATGGTTACCGGCGGTGTATCCGGACAGAAAAACCAATACGTCGGCCATGTCGAAACAGCATGTCCGGAGCGGCATATAGCGTGTAAGTGGATTGCCAATAACGTGGTCCGAGCAGATCACCAGAAGCGCTACTCCACGAGCAAGATCAATCCTGGAATCTCGCGAGTAGGCTTGGTTGTTCGCCATTCTGGCTCGCCCTTAGCGTTACCGAGTGGAGTAAGAAGCCTTCTTCAGGCGTCTAGTTGAATGACAGGTGAACATCGCGTGTCATGCAAATAAAAAGCCTAGGCCCCCGGGGCCAGTAACGCCTGTTTGGTGAAGGGCGATTGGGCCAAAAACTGATCGAAAGGATGCTAGAGAGAATCGTTTGCCGCCTCCTCTGGGCCGTGGCTTTTATAGTGGAGTTTGCCCAGGAGGGCGCGTCGGAACGGATGAATTCATTGTTGTGCACACGTATCCAACAGCTTAGCAGTGAAGTCGTCTGTCCGGCAGAGATGCCATTCTGCCCCGGTGAAGGGTTCAAGCAAAGCGAGTGAGGACCTAGTATTTCGTCGACATGCGCGGCTCAAGCCTAGAGACGACGCCCGAGCATACTGAGCTCTCGTCTAAAGCATCAGCCTGCCAGATAGAACTCGAAGAGATCGCGTCACCGCTTAAAGTGATGCCTTGACGAGACGGTCACTCACTAGGAATCCGCCAACTTCGGTGGCTCACGATGATTGCTGCTAATCACTTGTCAAAGAATCCACAGCAAGCGGCCGTTGGCTCCAACCGGTGAACATGTAGGACAATGGCTAGTCCATGGCACATGAGCGATGCTATGGCATAGAGAGATGCTGGCGACAAGCACCGGGAAACAGAAACTCGACGCTAGCTCATCCCTTGCAATTTGAATGATGATCTACTAACTCGAAGACTCGCTCGCGCATTAGCAACACTCGGCGAACGACCCCCCGTTACCGGAACTAAAGCTATTCCGTGTTGCTCTTGTTAACAGCGGCCAGAGCCTTTAGGTCAAATATGTAATTGGTACTTCCAGTCATCCGTCGCGGTGTGTCTGAACGATTGCGTAGGATGAAGCTCTCAGAGATCGTAAAGACTGACTCATCCAGCGCTTGCTTTGCGATTGAAAACTCGAACGTAATTTTCTCCTCATGATATCGCACCTCCTTGTACCTCGACAATACAGTGTTGTCGTGCTGGACGACAAGCCTCGCGGTAAGATAGCGAGGTTCGGGATTAGTCACCGTGACCGAAAACACAAGCATACTGCCCCGAGTCTCATCAACAGAAACGCTGATCTTTCGATTATCTACCAAGAACGACGGGGTTACTCGTTTGCTCCATGTCATGGCGTTGGCTGGCGTCGCAAATATCAGCAGGGCCAGGAGCAGCGCTGGAGACGAGGTTCGATAAGGTGACCATGCCATTGTGTTTTCTCGACAGCTTCGTGATGGCGTGGCCAGCTCGCTGCGAGTTTGCAGGTGCCCAAGCCAATTTGAAATTCTTATTCAGACGCCCTGATGCTACCAATAATCGCACCCGATCCTTCATGGACGCCCTGCACGTCGGTACCGTAGCGTAGACTGTCGGGCTGGAGCAAGATCGACAACGAAAATTTCCGATTGCGGCGTGGGTCCTTGGATTGTAGTGGAGGCCCCAGGTGACGGTGGCCAGCAGATAATCGCAAGGTCAAGCGGAAAGGTAGGGGAAATCGGCGGTCGGGCGGGCCTGAGCGTCTGGCCAGTGTGCGTTGCTCGAGGGGATTGACATCATGATGTACCTCAATTGTTGGCCGCCGACTTTGGTGCGAGGCTGTTGGAGCAATGACTCGCCAAAGATGTTGAGACAAGTGATGGTGTACTGACCGGGTGGTTGGCAACGGTTGCGGAGGGCTTTCTAGGTGGTTGATTGGATGCTAAGGCTGGCGCGGCATAAGCCTTGTGCATTTCAAGCATTAGCAGCCGAGGCTCTGGTTTCCTCCAGTCGTTCGGGAAGTGGACTGTCCCGAGAATGCCCAGATTCGATATCGATACTGAAGAAATCGATACTGAAGAACACAAATGCCGACCGCGTGACGCTTGGCAAACGATGGATGCCAAGGTGGCTGAAGAGCTTCAGTCGCATTGATAGTTCAGTTTGCTGGTGGCGAACTGTCAGCTCAAGACGTAGCTCGTTCGCAACACTCCTTACTTCTGCTGTTGGCCTCCGCATTGATGAAAATGGCCAGCTTCACACTCAGGTTTTCGCAACCGGTTTCTGGGGAAGAGCCTGATTAATCGACTGTGCGAAAAATTAGACAAATCCCGCCTTTTGACTATTGCAATCGGGGAAATAATTCTCGGCAATAGTGGGCGTCGTCCCGCTGCAACGAGTAGGTTTAGTCATGCCGCGAGTATTCTTGCTGATCTTAGCTTGTGTTTCCGGGCAAGCTCTCATAGCTTCCAAGTCCTGTCCGAGAGAAGCAAGCGAGCATGAGCTCATTTCTGCGACCGGTGCAGCGTGTCGTGACTGTATGATTGACAACTCTGGTGCGTGTGTTGCCGACAACTGTGTAAACTCGGGCGGCTCTTCTACCCACACGACGGGAACACTGGTCACTCCGATTTTCTGTGTCGGTGTGGCAAAGTCAACTTCAGGTAACGAGTCCTGTGTCGGCTCAAATTTCAAGCCGTGTATGAACGTGGCAACTTGTTCTCTACCTGATTGCATGGGTTGCTCCAGTCCAACCGGGAAAGACGAACGTTCCACCAAGTGCACTCTTTCGGGGCCAATGTGTGCAGGCGACGATGGCCCGTGATTTCTTGCACAGACAACAGGCTTCTGTCGCCGATCGGGTGCCAGGAACCGCTCAATCACTAGCTTATTCTCATTTCGAGGGCTTAGCGATGCTGTTCAGGTGTTTTTTCATTCCACTTCTCAGCGTGGTGGCATGTTTCGGCCTTGAGGCGTTTGGCGTGTCGGAAGCAACTGGGTTACAGCTAGGAAGTTGCCATGGAGGTTGCGTGTATTGTCTCGAGCCGTTTTCTGACCCCTCCTGTCAACCTGGTTTTAGGGCTCCTTGTGTTCTCGCTTCCAGTAATGCTTATTGCACTCAGTACACTTTCCACTCAATTGATCGGGTCGACTGCGACGAAGTAGGCAAAGGCGACGAGGGGTTCGAGGGCTGCACGACCACGTCGACTCACCCATGCGTGACTGTTGCAACCTGCGTCAACTGCAGTGGTTTACCAATGTCATGTGGCGGCAACTGTGGTCCTGGCAGCACGGAAGAAAAGCCTACGGGATGTACCAACGCGCCATATGACACGTGCGTCGGGACCGGGACCGGCGAGTAAAATGAACCTCCGTCGCGTATGTTTACCATTGATGCTGGTGGCGATTGTCACCGGGGAGTGCGTTGGCGAGACAAGTTTTGGCACGATCATGCAAGCCTTGCGTGAACGGGATGCTCTGTTTAGAAACGCCGTCGTTGCTTCAAGTTGGCTAGAACGATTCGATGGGAAGCTTGTCGGCTGGGAGGAGCAGATTTGGACCGGCGATTATCTCGGTAGAAGGGTTGTTCGCCATACCGCCGGAAAATTCAACGAGTCGGGCGACAAGGAAGGCACTGACACCCCGGTTGAAGTAAGCTCCACCTTCAACGGTGAGCTCACCGTCGTAGAGCAGTTCGATCCCAATCGGGATCGTCTGAGCGGCGACAACCCTGATATTGAACAAGGTTATCGGTCAGCCGTTGTAGCTGACGCTGCGGCGCCTGCCCGGAAATCTATCGAGAACCGGAGAAATCCGGTCGAGTATCTACGCACTGCGGTAATGCCTCAATTAGTCGAGGTCGAAAAGAGCGGTCGACCGGTGGATGTCCGTGAGACGGGTGAGGGGCTCATTGAGTTGGGTTACGAGCTCTCCGACGGGCGCGTATCTGTCGATGTCGTTCTCGATCCGGCCAGAGGATGGGCGTTTAAATCATGGAGCTCTCGAGACACCTCGAGTGGCACGGTCTCAACGATCAATGTAGAGCTTGGAAATAGCAATGGCTTTTGGGTCGCGGTTTCTGGGCAGCACCTTATTTTCACGGACGAATCCAAGCCGCCGGCCTTGGATTGGAGGTTTTCTACTAGCAAGGTTGACATCAACGACGATGAGTTTGACGAGTCGGTCTTCGAACCCACTTTTGCAGCGGACACAGCTGTGTCTGACGCGCGATTTGGTGTCGCTTACAGAATTGGAGAGGAGTCATTGAAAACTCCAGAGCTTGCTGCTCTTGCGTCGGCTGCTCGCAAGGAGCTATCCGAGAAGACGCTTCTTCGATCAGAGACACCCGGAAACGGACGGCAGACCTTCCTCATCGTCAATGCAGTGATGCTTGCGGTGTTTTTACTTTTTACGCTGGGACGCAGAAAGAAGAAGGTTGAAACAGTCGTATTTCTGGTAGTCCTGTTTTCAGCAAGTTCAAACGGATTGTGTGATGAAAGGCAAACGCTTCCAGCTAATCCCTACATTGCAGACGGGCGGAGGATGTGTGGTCCGCAGTGCATCGGATTTCTTGAGTGTTTTTACCGTGGTGGATTTGACAGGGAGTTTTTGGAAGAAAACTGCAGGCCAGGCGACGCTGGCACCAGTTTATCACAGCTTGGAGAATGCCTTTCGAAGCTGAACTACTCTTGGAAGGGATTTGCAGATGCAGGCACCGAGGACTTAGCTACGCTAAACGAAACCGCCATCGTGCATCTCAATACCGAGAAGGGTGACCACTTCATGGTGATTCTGGGGTATTCGGACAGCACGGACACGTTTCTTGGATTCAGTCCGCCGCGTGACCAAAGGGAATTCTCTAGATCGGAGATTGAGCAAACCTTCTCTGGTCGAGGTATCGTCGTTTCTACCGATGAAATCAAGTCTGTGAGAAGTGCGTTCGGCAGGAGAAGTGTATTGGTTGCAACACTTAGCAATCCGGTGATCGGAACTGTGCTTGCACTGTCGTGTATTATTCTGGTGATGTGGTCGAGGAGGAAAATGGTTGCCCCGGATCCGCCCGCAGGCCATGGGCTTGCAGTTGTCTTCGGAACCGCATTTCTCATTGGTTGCAGTCCCGGCGAAATTCGAGTTTCAGACTCCAATAATAACAGTCACTTCTTTGGCGATGTACTTCCTGGAGCTGCTGTCGAGCACAGGTTCACCATACCCAATAACACAAGCGGCCCTCTGCGAATTATCGGAGTCGACAAAAGCTGCTCTTGTCAGGAAGTTGCGGTAAGCTCCTTTGAGGCGATAGCGCCAGGCTCCTCCTGTAGTATTGCAATTAAGATTGATACACACGGGAAAGAGGGGCCAGTAAAGGAGCAGGTAGTTGTGCGAACGGACTCTGACGACACCAGTCTTGCTGCGTTTCCGCTCACGCTCACGGCATATGTGAGTCCTGAGGTGAAGGCTGTCCCATCCCAGCTCATGTTTGGTGAGTTGGAGGGCATAGGCCCCTGGACACGGCAGTTTCACGTCCGGTTGGTCTCTGAGAGAACGCTTGACGAAGTTCCATTTGTCAGTGTCCACGGTAACCCTTTTTTGACAGTCCGTCTTTCCGATAGCTCTCCAGGGCTCCTGACGTATGAAGCTGTTGTGGACTCCACCATACCTGCAGGGACTGTTGGGGGAACCATCACCCTCGCTTTCGGTGAAAGTGATGGTTCAGCGTTGGAGTTGCCCATACATGGCAAGCGAACCTCAACGATTCGAGTTTTGCCTAAATCTCTGGTTTTTGACCGAGGAGACACCAGGAAAGTGCTGCGCATCACGAGGGTCGACCAGGAAGCATGCACGGTGACTGAGATTCTCTGTCCTGACGGCTACTCGGCTGAAGAACTGTCAAGTGTAGATGATGGTGCCGTCGAGATTGCCATTACAGCAAATCTGACCGCCGCTAGTAATATCGCTACCAGTCTGCTTAAATTGAGGACAAAGGAGGGCTTCGTTGGGGTTCCTCTCATGCTGGTTCCGTAGGGTGTGACAGTCGATAACGTTCGGCAAGAACGGACCTAATGAGCCGCTTGGTCGGCTGCGTCAGTCTTGAGGTGATATCTCTATCAGTTAAGAGTGGTTCCCGAAGCATTCGGTTTCAGTTCCAGTTGATCTGGTCGACTGCGTCAGTGACTTGGCTTTTTGTTGATTGGCGACATCGAGTTTCAAGCAATAATTGTCAAGTTTGCGAGGTTGTTGTTTTAGCGTGACTCTCGAGTGCGCGACCATCAGGAAGCTATTTCTGTCTTTGGCGTGAGCAATTGTCAAATGTTGTGTTCTGAGAATTGAATCAGGCAGCGATTTCTTCCTGCAGGATTCCGTCTTGGAAGGACCGTCCTTCGACGACGTGAACGATTTGTTCGTAGCCGCGCAAGCGTCTCCATTTCTTCGAGGCGGACTGTGCCAGCTTGAACAGTATCGCTAGGCTCGCACGACGCGTGCCGTTGCCTTTCGTTTTCCGATGGCGAAGCCGGATCGTGGCGAAGGTTGATTCAATGGGATTGGTCGTCCGAAGGTGGCCCCAGTGTTCGGCTGGGAAATCATAGAACGTCAGCAGTACATCGCGATCTTTGTTCAGGCAGTCACACGCGGGCGCATACTTCGCGCCGTACTTTTCGAGGAAAGCATCAAACGCCTTTATCGCATCGGCTTTCGTTGCGGCCTGCCAGATCTCATGTAGATCGGCTTTCGCTTTGGGTTGAACACTCTTGGGCATCTTGTTGAGGATGTTGGCTGTCTTGTGAACCCAGCAGCGTTGTTCACGCGTCTCCGAAAACACCTTGCGAATCGCAGCCCAGAAGCCCAAAGCTCCATCTCCCACCGCGATCTTGGGAGCCATCTTCAAGCCACGTTGTTTCAGGTCGAGCAACAATTCACACCAACTCTGCTCGCTTTCGCGATAACCATCGAGAACCGCTATCAGTTCCTTCTTGCCGTCGGCAGTCGCTCCCATCAGGACCAACAAACACTGCTTCTTGTTGGCGTCGTCCTCCAAGCGAACCTTTGCATAGATCCCATCGGCCCACACGTAGACGAAATGCGTGTCAGACAGATCACGCTTGCTCCAATTGTCGTATTCCACTGTTGCTTGGACCCCACATTCAGGACCACGCGGACTGTTGGTACCGCTGGCCTCCGATTGCTAATTATCGGCCACTAGCCAGGCTCATGTGCACTGGCCCATTAAACCAAAGCATACGAATGTCGAGTTTAGCAGATCAATCGCGTCTGCGCCTGCGAACTAGCTTTGTACAGCAAACTTGTGGTGGAAGAGACACTTGGAGGCCGGTTGGATCGGGCTGTTTTGGAAAAGCCTCTCAATTTCGCGAAAAGTTGCGTTTAGCGGCTAAATTGGCACATCGTGGCTGGCTGAGTCCGACGCGGCACGACGCCTTTTGTCGTAAATCTGAGTGGTCGTCACGTGCCGATGGCCAAGAAGTTCTTGGACTTTGCAAGTGTCCACGCCAGCATCTAGCAGCAGCGTGGCTGTCGTTGCTCGCAAGCTGTGCGTTGAATAGACACAGCGTTTCGTCACTTTTCCGTCAGCATCCTCGTCGCTAACCATCGCTCCTGGCAACTGCTCGAGGTACCCACGCACGATCTTGTGCATGCCCGCTTCGGTCAATCGCTTGTTAGCCAGTTGGCTGCTTCGAGGACCGGTTCGCGGCCGAAACAGCGGCCCTCGCTTGACCTCCGCCTGGACCACATACTGTTCGAGCGCCTCGGCCGCCGCGAAATGCAGACCAATCGTTCGGTGTTTGTCACCTTTCTCTGTGATCCGGACCGTGGTTTCTTCGCCGTCAACGTGGACGTCGCCATTGTTCAGCTTGCAGGCAGTCGAGAGACGCACGCCGGAGTACACATACCACTTCAAAATCGCACGGTCGCGATACGCAATCAGGTCTTCACCCTGGGAAAGTCCCATCAGCTGCCGGGCACGGGTTGCCGACAATGATTTCGTTTCGTGGATCGGGTTAGTGGATGACCTGGCGATGAATTGAGCGTGGGCCGGATTGGGCACCGTGATCGGCAAACGCAGCTCCGCCGCAACGCCCTGCAGGTATTTGAAGAAACTGGACACTGAAGAGACACGGCGGTTGATCGTCTTTGGGGCTTTGCCGTCTGCGATCATCGCATCCCGCCACCGCTGCACATCGGCGACTGTGACCGTGAGCAGTTGCAAACTGTCGCGGGGCCATGGGAGTGGACGAAATCTAAACAGGCTTTCGATGTCCTGACGGTAGGCACGCTGTGTGTGCGGGCTTTCTCTCCGCGTGATCCAACCCTCGGGCATCTCCTCCAGGGAGAGGTAAAACCGCTCGACCTTCTTTTGCGTGGTCGGCGTCTGCTGTCCCGCCAAAATCGGTGGGAGCAACTCGGCGGTCGTGATTGCGGTGGATTTGTTGCTGATTTGGGTCATCCGTTGCCTCCAAATTCAGTGTTCTTCAAAATCGGCCCTTGGTCAAGATAAACTCTGTTACCGCGGCCACTGGACGCAGCTCGCCTGAATTTAAGGCCATTTGACAAGCTCGGGCGCACGATAGCCGATCGGAGGCGGTTGGTGGAGTTTGACCTACGTATCAAAAAACTGTTACGGTCAACCGCCATCCTATCAAACACTTCAACGACTTACTCGCAGTTCATGCTGAGTGGGATGCACGTGCACCTGATAGAGCGGTACCAACTTTGGTATTGGTTGCAACTGGACGGTTTCGATGTGAGTCTCAAGATCACGGTACCGTACTGATCGGCGACCAGTACTTAAGTGGCTGTTGGTCATTGCTTCGTTAGCCATACGTCTCCGCAGTATCAAACACGGATAACTTACTTCTCGCCATCTCATTTACCACGAGAGCTGTCGATGGTTGAGCTTCTCCGCGAAGCTGACAACCCGCCAAGTGTCGCGGTGCGACGAGAGTGCACGAATCAAGTCAGGTGAAGCAGACTGCGCTCTAAAAGCATTGCTAGGACCACGACAACTGCTGGCAAATCACTTTGTGGATCGTCGCTCTGGTCGCCAACATGTTGGTGAGCTTTCACGATAGGTCCAAGGATTGGCGCGTGCAACGAGAGCCGCCGTTTGACGATTGGGAGTTTCCACGCGAACTGTTGTGGGCGAGATTACCGTTTCCCGGGAGAAGACACATGACCGAACTGATATTGAAACGCTTGGAGATGATTGAAGAAAAGCTCAACCAGCTTCTTGAGGCCAAGAGCATTCAAGAATGGTATGACACAAAGACGGTTGGGCAGCTGCTCGGCCGTTCTGCCTACAGCGTGAGGGAATGGTGCAGGCAAGGTCGAGTTCGTGCCGAGAAGCGAGTATGTGGGCGAGGCTCAGCTAAGGAGTGGATGATTTCGCACGAGGAACTGCAACGAATTCGATCAATGGGTTTGCTACCGCTGCCAAAGCCTCAGCAGATCTAGTGGTGACGCGTCGCAGGTCTCTTGTGACTACAGGAAAAGCCGATTGATGGCATCTTGCTGTGTTGATGGAAAGAGGTGTCGATATCGTCGACGCATGGCTTCGGTGGAGTGACCGACCCACTCGTCGATCATACGTTGATCGATTCCCCTACTTGCACAATTCGAAATGAAGCTGTGTCGGAGACAGTGCCAGCCCTTCAGAACTCCCCAATTGCTGTCATCAACCGTGTGCCGAAAGTGCCAATTTGCTTCGTGGCCTGTTAGGGCAATTGGTCCATCTGCCCGGCTGCTGCCTTTTCGTGATCGACCAACAACTTTCTCGGAATGGCAGAACGTATGGACTCCGCCTGGATGACTCTTGATCCATCCCCTCAGAATCTTATCCAATGGCTTGGCGATCGGGATGCGACGAGTTGTGAGTTGTCCTCGCACGCGTTTCTTTTCTCGAATGGTGATCACCCCAGTGTCGAGGTCAATGTCGCTGAGTTCGGATCGCATTAGCTCAGAGCGTCTTGCCCCAGTGTAAGCTGCCATCGCAAACATAGGATGTATGAATGGGTATGAGGCATACCGTCGAACATCTCGCAAGAGCTTGGTTATCTGCTCCATGTCGAGGTACAGAGCATCCCAAAGCTCATCTTTTGCCCCTTGCTTAATCTGTGAGGTGATCTGACTCCAGGTTTGGAACACGGGCATTTCTTTCGCTTTTGGCATGCGAATGCCTTTTCTGGGAAAGTCGCCATGAAGCCGTTGTGTATTCACGCCATATCCCCAAGCGGTACGAAACGTAACAAGCTCTTTGTGAATCGTGCTGGCAGCAACGTTCGTATCCCTGTTTGTCCTCTCCCTGCTGCGCTTGGTGACGTAGCCTTGCAAGTCATCTTTGCAAAGGGACTGGACAGCAAACTGCTTCCCGAGAATGCGTTGCAGATGGCGAGAATGCAGCCTCATCCCACTCAGGGTTGTATCTTCCAGGTTGCCGTCAGGTACATCGTCGAAGAATTGCTCGAAGAGCTTGGCAAGCGTCAGCGTCGCTTCTATCTGCGGTTTTGAAGTGAGTTTGCCGTCTGAAAGTAAAAAAGTGATGGCATCGGCGTCCTGAGGGATGACCAGCCGCCCGCTCTCAACCAATCGAATGTTTTCCTCGACTCGAGTCTTGCGAGTGAGTGCGACCGATTCGTCTGTTGTTTTGAGTGACCGGACAAAACGCCGTCCGCCAAAGCGAACGATGATGTTGAACCGCCCATTTCTGACTTCCAAACCAGCCACAGCTCTCTCCTCTGCAAATGCAACGCAAGCACCCTGGTGGTCGCGTTATGGTCGCGATTTCTGAGAGCCCAACGCAAAAGGGCTCACTCCATCTTTGGAATGAGCCCGTGCTGAAGCAAGTTTTTGCGGGAATACCGAAGGTGGGACTCGAACCCACACGCCCGTGAGGGCACCGGATTTTGAATCCGGCGCGTCTGCCAATTCCGCCACTTCGGCTTGCGTGGCACCCGTCACTTCCGAGTGCTGACGGGCAGTATCCCGGATGCCCCCCGCACTGGCAAGATGCCCCTCTGACGCGACGGCGATCACTGGTGCGATTGCCATCCGTCGCCTCCAAGACGCATCTTGACACCAAACTGGGCTTGATGATCTGTGGGACAATTTGGCAAAAACCTACTGTCCTCATTTCTTCCCTCGACCGGGGAGTGCCAGCTTGGTTCGACGATCTGCGTCTCGGTCTGTTTCACGCCAGCTGTTGCATTGGATCGCGTTGCTCGTAGCCTGCTTGGACATTGCACCGAGCATGGTTTGTCTGGGTCAGGAGGCGCCGCAGAACGCCGAAGCTCAGGTCGCCCTGCGATTGGACCAGGCGACGGGCGAATGGGATTCGATTGGCACACATGCTTTCGATTGGGAACGTGGGAAACGCGAGCCCGGTTTGTCTGGCGATGATTGGCGGTCCTGGACCTTACCGCCGTTGCTTGGGGAAACGGGTTTGGCGTCAAGTGACAGTGCGGCTGACAACGGGAACTTGGAAGCTGACGCGTCGCTTCAGAGTGCCCTCGTGTTTGAACCGGATGTCCCCGAGCTCTTCCAGGCATCACCGAAGGCTGCCAGGCACCGGGCTTGGCGTTGGCTGCCGCATTCTGCGTCAGCGCGAATCGGGACGCACTTTGATCTCAAGGAGCGATCACTCCGCTACGGCAATGGCATCGGCTACGTCACGGCAGACACAACGCCTTACGTGGGTGCCGGTGCATCGCTGGCGGTGCGGGGTGGTGGTCCGGTGGTCCTTGGCGACGCCTATGACTGGGAGTGGGTCTTAGCGGGGCAGAATCAAAATCTGGTTCAACTGAACCTCCCGAACCTGGACGACCTGGAAGTTGAATCAGACCTCACCTATGGCAGCCTGGAAGCCAATCTGGTGACCAGCGAAGATTCATCCGATGGCACAAAATTGATGTTGGGATTCCCGGCAAGATTCTGCTCTGGGATCGACGGGTTTCCAATCATCGGGTTGGGCAAAAAACGCTCAACGCCACTGCCGACTACATCGCAAAACATGGTCTGTCCCACCTCAAAGTCCGGGTGAATCAGTACGCTCCGATCCCTGACTGGAATCGGCTGCGCGCCAACAAGACGGTTGCATGGCCGTACCGTTACACGGTCGGGTCCGCGTCGGTACTCGCGGAAGCCATTCTTCCAACTCGGATTCTGGGCGGCGATCACTTCAATCCGTGGACGCAGACGATTCACTTGACCAGCGACATTCCCGCGATCGCGTTGCATGAGTTAGGTCATGCCAAGGACTTTGCGCGTCGTGAATACCCAGGCACTTACGGCGCGGTCTATGGGGTTTGGCCGATCCACCATGAGTCCATCGCGTCCATGGAGGCGATGCATCATGTCTATGAATCGGGGGAGATTGATCAAATCGCAGAAGCGCAGCGGATTCTCTATCCGGCCTTTGGGACGTACGTCGGTGGAACCGTCGGGCAGTTTATTCCCCAGTATGCGTCACCGCTCTACGCATCGGCGGTGATCGCGGGTCATCTCAATGCCGCCTGGCTTAACCAACAGATCAATACTGATTTGCAACGATATCAACGTGTGCTTGCGGGCCACCCGATGAACGAGGGCAGTCTCTTGGCGGGAACCAACACCACGTCTACGGGTCGTGAAGCCATCGCCACGGTGTCGCCTGTCGATGAGAGCACTCAGCGGTAACGGACGACAGACGATAGCACAAAATGAGCAAGCTCATGCGGAACGAGTGGCCCTATAACCGCTACATCTGTTTGCTTCTTGCAAATAGCAAGCGGGCTCAGGGCTTGATTGATTCGTTTTCAGCGGCGTGATCCCCGACGCGTTCTAGGCTTCGCAGGCCGATGAACTTGTTGAATCACGTCAAATGCAAACTCAAATCCCACCGGCGCCCAAGCGTATTTTGGATCGCTATCAGCGACTGGCGTTGATTGGTTCGGGCGGAGGTTCGGAGGTCTACCGTGCTTTTGATCCCATCATGGATCAAACGGTGGCGCTCAAACGCATGCAGCTGGAACGAACCGATCGGGCTGAGGATCAAGCCCGGTTTCTTCGGGAACCGCTTGCGATGCAAAGCATCGATCATCCGTGCGTTCCCAAGCAATTCGACTTGGTCGAAGACGCCTTCCCAAAGCCCTACTTCACCATGGAGCTGATCCGTGGCGTTGATTTGCGGCGAATCCTGTATGGCCTGCGCGGCGGTGTCTCGTCCGTCATTGCGGACTATCCACTGGAACGGTTGGCGGCGATCGTAGCGGAGGTGGGCGACTGCTTGGCAGCGGCGCACGAAGCCGGCGTGCTCCATCGCGATGTGAAACCAGAAAACATCATGGTGATGGAGAGCGGCGATGTGAAGTTGATCGACTGGGGAACCGCCAAATGGATTATCGAGCCAGATAGGCAAGCCGACGAATCATCGCCAGTCGACGGCGTCGATCGACGCGTGAATGTGAGGCTCACCCATGTCGATCAGATCATTGGGACGCCTCTGTACATGTCCCCTGAACAGATCGGGGGCACGTTCACTTTGGATGGACGCAGCGATGTCTTCTCCTTGGGCGCCGTGCTGTTCGATTGCTTGGCGCTCAACACGCTTGTGCAAGGAAACGACTTGGCTTCCGTTTTGAACTACACCCTGGGTGGTGACTACCGAACGCCAACTGATGTGGGACGGCGTGACTGGGTGCCCGAGGAATTGGAAGCGATCTGCATGCGGGCGGTTAGCAGGGATCGGGAGCGGCGTTTCCAATCGGCACGTGAGATGGCGGAGGCGTTGTCAGAAGCGATGTGCCAAGCGGTTTGATGCTCAGCTGCCCCAGCCCATCACACCAATCAGGGCATCGGTCAACGAGCTAACGGGCGCCGATGGTTCCGAATAGGTCCACATATTCCGAACCAGGTCGGTCATCAGCATCCCGCTGAGGCTGAGCGTGCCGATGATCAAGAGGAGGCCAATGGTCTGCAAGAGCGTGAATGGAATCTCGTAAGCGGTCGCACCGGCCGAAGCCATCGGCGCCACGCTGCCCGAGGTATCGATGCCCATACCATCGTCGGCAATGCCGGCGTCGTCCAGGCCGCCCTCGTCCAAAGCGTCCATCTCTTCAAGACCACCCGCTGCGGCCTCGTCACCAAAGGCGTCCTCAGCTGCGAAACCACCGTCGGCAAAAGCTCCGTCGGCATCATCAAATTCAACGGCTTCCGCCACTTCGCTCTCTTCGACTTCAATCACCTGCGAAGCACTCTCCTCCGTCGCTTCCAAACCGATGCCCGAAGGTGAGAGCTGGAATTCCTCGTCGGCCTGGAAGTCAATCGCGGAACCACTTGTGTCGGCAACGGGTGCTAAACCGGATCCTGGTGTGTTGCCGCTTCCAGTGCCCGATCCATCATTGATTTCGGCGCCCAAATCCAATGCGGAGATACTGCTGCCCGCGAGGTCGAGAGGTTCGCTTTCAAGTGACAGACCACTGTCCGAGGGGCTCATCAGATTGATGCCGCTGTCACCCGCAATCGAAATGTCACTGCCCATATTGCTGACAACCAGATCATCGTCGTCATCGGCGATGATCAAGTCATCGTCGTCAGCAAGCGCGTCGTCGACGCCGGAGGAGCCTCCGCTTGAGCCGCTCATCAGTGAGCTGCCCAAGAGGCTTTCGCTGTCCCCCGTGATCAGCCCGCTACCACCCGCCTCGCCTGCCAGCAGGTCGAGCTCACTCAGAACATCACCACCAACCGAACTCTTGGAAGAGAGAAGGTCGTCGGCATCCGAGGACAAATCCAGATCACTCATCATTTCGAGGCTGCTGGGGCTATCGCCACCGCTGACCGCCCCAAGGTCAATGGAATCGCCGCTTGCCGACGCTGGATCGGGCGTGGGCGCGTCCCCCATCAAATCCAACTCGCCGGAATCCTCCCCGAGGCTGAGCTGACTTCCTGGACCGGGCGTCGGGCTGCTGGCGTCCTGACCAACACCACTGGCGAGGTTCAACTCACCGCTATCGTGGCTGATGGCGGAACCCGCTAACTCCAAGTCATCCAGGTCGATCGCCAAGCCACTTCCAGAGTCGCCGGCAACCACTTTGACATCGCTTCCGGTGCCGCCGTCGCTGGGAATCAAATTGACATCGCTGCCACCCGCCGAGCCACCTTCCTCGCCAAGTTCCAAGTCGCTTCCGCTACCAGCGGCATCGGCTCCACCGTCACCACCGATGACCGAACCGGCATTCGATCCACCCGCGTCGGCCGCCAGAATTCCGGAGCCAAGACCCGAGATGTTTGGTAATTCGTCTTTGAGGCGGTCGATCTCATTTTCCGGAAACTTCCAACTGCTTCCGTCGCGAAACCCGCGGACTTGTCCCTGACTGCGAAGGTCAATCAAGGTTGCGGCGGGGATACCAAGTTTCTTGGCTGCTTCTTCGAGCGAAAGGTAGGTGGCCATATCGGCTGGGCTTCGTGGGAAAACGCGTGTGGTCGGATAAGGGCCTCCAACGATTACTGTAAATCGCGAATCGCGGATGGCTTGGGGTCGGTCACATTCAGTTCCAATGAAAAGTCAGCATCGATGGGGCGGCTGCTGACCAACTGGATCGACCCTTCCACGTTCACATGATACACAGCCATCCACAGTTTTCGCGTGTTTACGAGCGTAATTGTTTGCTGCCCCCCGTCCGAGATACTGGAAAAACCGATTAGGTCGCCCGAACCCGCAACATCGCGGCCCGGACGAGCGTCAATCAAGCCGGACGGGGTTGGAACCTGCGCATTCATGATGCCCTGGTGGGCGGCTGTGCGAGCTTGTTCACCGCTTGGGTCCAAGGGAGTCGATGGCGTCGGGAACTGGCCCACGGCGAGTTCCGCGATGGCCAGCATCGCCACAAACCCGAGGAAGTGCCGCCAGCGGAGGCGTCGGGGCCAGCCTGCGCCTGCCAGTGCGAGACCAAACCGAAGGGGGGGGCGGTCGGGAACCGGATGATCCGCGGGCATGGGGGGGCGCATGGGCTTCGTCCTGGTGTGGTTGGAAATCGGTTGCGGCGTCCCGTGTTTTAGAGATTTCCCGCGTCACGGGCCAATGCAATCAGGGCTGCCGCGTGCAGGGTTCGGCCAATGCGTGGGGCAATTTGTAGCGATTGGATCAAGTCGTGCGGTTGTACCGGTCGATCATGTGAGAGTGGATCTCCGACCGTGTTTGGCTCTCAACCATTTGGCGTGCAATGAGTGTGTCGACCGACCCGTCTGACTGGGACGATGCCGCGAAGCCGCAGTCTGCCGACGACGGGGTTTCCCAAACAATTCCCAGCGAAAAGCGGGCTCAAACCCTGCAAGACGCCATGGCACAGGAGGAGGACGCAGACGCGTTTGCGTCAGTCGACCTTCTTCGGCACGACCGAGTTGCAGCCTCGGTGGGCGGGCCAGCCTTGCCAATCGTGGCTGGATTGATGCTGGCAGCGGCGTTCTACGCGGCCATCTACGCGATCGATTGGGAGGCGACCAACCGCTACTTCTGCGGCCATCCGGTAGCCTTGGCCGCGACAACTTTGTTTTGGGTTGCGGTCACCATTCTGGGCCAGCAGGCCATGCGGAACATGGCTCAGCGTCACGCGCTCGGGTTGCTCCGCGACGAAGACCTGTTGCCGATCGACGGGGCGGCACCGACGGACATCTCCACCCGGTGGCGTCAAGAACAGGACGCGGGATTTGTTGCCCGCCAATGGCTGATGTCGTTGAACCAGTTGCCTGCTCAGTCCAAGACATCATGGATGATTTCCCGATTGCATCAGCTGCTGACGTTTCAATCGCGGCGCCAGCACACCGATGGCTTGGCGGAAGAGATGCGAACGCTCTCGGAACGTGACGCGGATGCCGCCCATGATTCCATTGGGTTGGTGCGCGTCATTGTCTGGGCGATTCCCATGTTGGGATTCCTGGGCACGGTGATTGGAATCACACAAACACTGGGTGGGTTGGACTTCACGGACGGGAACGCCGCTGTCGATCGCCTCAAGAGTGGCTTGTACGTCGCCTTCGATACCACGGCCTTAGGCTTGGTCCTGTCCGTCATCGCGATCTTTCTGCAGTTTCCCGTCGAGCGCGCTCATCAGAACCTCTTGGCAACGGTGGACCATCGCATCGCTGATTTGATCAGTCGTGGACTGCCGGCCAAGGGCAGTGACGAGAATCCAACGGAACTGGTGGCCACGCTTTGTGACGGCGTCCGTCGCGCGATGGAGCAATCGCTGACAACACAAACGCATTTGTGGCAAACCACGATCCAAGAAGCGCAAGAAGCTTGGACACAAAAGCACAACCGCGACGCAAGGATCATCCGGGCAGCCATCGAAAACTCCTTGGTCACACCCTTGGCTCAGCATGCGCATCAGCTGGACAGCACCATGCATCGTGTGGCCGAACAATGGGACCGGTCGCATTGCGATCAGCGCGCGGCGATGCGAGATGAACAAACGGCTTGGCAAGCACAATGGAAACAGATTGGTGATGACCTGACTCAGCATCGCAGCAGCTTGCTGCAACACACCGAGGTGTTGACGCAGGCCGTGGAACAACAGCTGCTGTCAGCGCAAGGTAGCGTTTCTCAGGCCCACGTGTCCCCAGAGGAAAACTCAGAAGCGGCCGGCGAGCAACAGGCCATCATGGGAGACGCAATGCGTGTTTTGGCACGTGCCGTCGACACACTTGCGAAGCGCCTGGCAGACGAAAATCAGGCCGGACGCATGACTCCGACCGGCGCATCCAATGATGCACCGCAACGCTCCTCTAGCCACCGGCACGCGGCATGAGCCGTCGACCCCGCGCGACGCTCTCTCCTTCCCTTTTTCCGTTCTTGGCTGTGCTTGTTTGCACACTCGGGACGTTAATCTTGTTGTTGGCTTTGGTTGCCCAACAGGCAAAAGAAAATCGTCAGCGTGAGACGGCGGAATCAACGCCCGAGCCAACCGTGGACGATGAGTCGGTGCTTGCGACTCGTCTGACCGCGGTTTCGGCCAAGCGTTTGATCGATGAAGAGACGTTCCGGACAGAGTCACTCGTCGCACAACGCGACAAACAGACCGCGGAGATGGAGTCGTTACGGGACCAGTTGACGGGCGTGGAGGCCCATTCCGTTCGCCTACGAGAGAAACTCAGGCAACTCAATGCCGAGATTGAGTCGGTGATGAGTGAGGCAGAGCCGGTGTCGTTGGACGTGTCAGCGCTCGAACGGACCCAAGAGAAAATCGAGGCATTGAAAGCGGAGATCGAAGAACTCAAAGCGAATCCACCCAGCGAGCGACCGCGCGTTGTGATCGTCCCGCATATGGGACCCAACTCAACACCACGACGTCCGATCTATCTCGAGTGCACGTCGTCAGGCGTGACCGTTTGGCCGGAGGACGTGAAGATCAGTCGACGTCAGTTGGCCGCTGCGGCGCAGGTGGCTTCACCCTCCGCGAATCCCTTGGATGCGGCGCTTCGTTCGGTGCGTCTCCATGCATTACAGAACTACGGTGACGCAGTTCCTCCCTACCCGTTGCTGATCGTGCGGCCAGATGGGATCAAGTCCTACGAGTTGGCGCGTGCGAACATGAAGGACTGGGATGATCAATTCGGCTATGAGTTGATTCCGGATGACATGGACTTGGCGATGGGACCCTCGGATCCGGTTCTGAAGCGACAGATCGAGTTGGTGGTCCACGAGGCTTCCGCAAGATCGTTGAGCCAGTTTGTTCGCGGCGGGGCGGGGAACGGGCGCGGTGTTGGGGAGCAAGGCGATTCCGATCGCTCCGGATACTCCCCAGGGGGATTCCGGGAAACACCTGGTCGCACCGGAGCGTTGGCAGGCAAACGTATGAGCCGAGATTCATTCCTAAGTTCAGGCGACGCGGCGTCGGGTCGCTCCGGTCCATCCAAACCGTTGCCAACGCTTTCGGCGCGCCAACTGGACTTGCAAGCCCAGGCGAGTGGCTTCTCGAACCAGGACAGCTTCCCCTACGGAAGTGGATTGGGCGGTGGGAACGCCGCCGTCGTTCCTGGCAGTGACGGAAGGAGTTTTTCGGCTGCGGGAGGCCAATCACGCGTGGTTTTGACCGGGGAGGGCAGCTCCCAGTCCGAAGCGCTCGATGAGCTGTTGCGTCGCGGCGCGGAAGGCAATGAATTGCAACGCATTGTCGAAGAGGATGACAAATCGCTTGCAGAAAGCGCCGGGACGCTGTCGACGACGGACGCGGCAGGGCGTGACCGCGGTCAATGGCATCCCGCTGAATCACCCATGCTGAGTAGCCAAGCAGCATCTTCACCCCGAGGCGGTTCGTCAACGTCTTCGGTCGCGGATGCACCGTCATTGGAAGCGGGAACATCGGGATCCAGCGATTCCGCGAGTGCGCAGGTCGCCCAGCCGGCGAACGCGTCAGTGGCATCTGGACAAGGAACGCCAATGGTCGCCACGCAGCCGTCCTCTGCTGGCGCAAGTGCGTCCACAGCCACAGCAAACTCGCAGCCCGCCCCACAGACTGGTGCGAGCGGGGAACCCTGCGACGACTGCGAAGAGGATCCGACGAGGCAGCTCAAACCCAGCAATATTCGTTCGACGCCCCCAGTGCGACGTGATGGCAAGGACTGGGCACTTCCGAACTGGATGCGTCAGCTGCGCGGCGGACAGGTGATTCGTCCCATTTCGATGGTTTGCTACCCCGATCGATTTGAGCTCATTCAATTCGACCGTCTCGGTCGGGCGCAGGTGCAGCAAACGCTGTCGATCACCAACGGCGATGTCAATGACGCGACATTGCAGTTGGCAGGTGTGTTGCGTGACCGCGTCGATGAGTGGGGGCCACCCCTACCTGGATCGCGATGGCAACCCCGTCTCGAGGTCTCCGTCGCGCCGCACGCCGAACAACGGTTCCATCAGTTGCAAACACTCCTTCGAGGGAGTGGGATTGAAGTCGTGGAGAGAGCGCGATGAGCCGCAACCGTACCAAGTTGGACCTCGGTCATGATGCGTTCTTGGACATCGTTGCCAATCTGGTCGGCATTCTGATCATCTTGGTGGTGGTCTTGGGAGCGCAGTCCCAACCGAGCCCTGAATCAGAACCAGAGCCCGTCCCGGAAGAGAAAGTCGAAGTGGCTTCATCCGATCAGCTGGATCGTCTTGGGCAACTTGCCATGCGTTCCGCTTCAGCCCAGCGAGATTCCCATCGTTTGGAAGCGACGATCGCGAGTTACGACGAGCGTCTGAAGCATGAGAAACGAAAACGCGACCGACTCTTGGACTTGTTGTCGGTTGCCCAGTCGGCGTGGGAAGAGAAGCAGCGGGACTTGGACGAGCAACGCGTTGCGGCAGCCCGCTTGCAAACGCAGTTGGCACAAAGTGAGTCGGAACTGGCATCACTTGCAGGGCGACGCGACGAACTAAACGAGGTTGAACCCGACTTGGTCCGACTCACTCATTTGCCAACCCCGATGGCCAAAACGGTCTTCGGTGATGAAATCTACCTGCGATTGAAAGGCAATCAGTTGAGCGTGGTTCCGGTTGATCCGTTGATTGAATCGATCAAGGGGAACCTGCGAGCGATCGCGAACAGCCGAAACCGTCGGGACGCGGGGGTGGCGGGTCCCATTCGTGGCTACATCGCTCACTACGCCATGGACAAACAGCTCGCGCGTGTCCGACAGGGCGGTGGGGTCGCCACCGGTGTCAGGATGACGTTGGCGGGCATTGTTTTCGAACCCGTTGAGGAACCACACGGGCAGCCCTTGGAGCAAGTGATGTCGGGGGGCAACTTCTTAGACATCGAGTTGGCGGGACGTGACCCAGGATCCACCACCATCACCGTTTGGGTGTACCCCGATAGTTTCGCGGGGTTTCGGGCACTTCGAGAACACCTCTACCAGCGTGGTTTCGCGACCGCAGCCCGTCCTCTGCCTGAAGGGCAACCGATCGCCGGGTCGCCCAACGGTTCGCGCAGCAGTGCGCAGTGACTGACTCAGCTCAGTGACTCGCTCAGCTTTCGGCTTCGGGCTTGTCCACCTCGAAGTGGACGATGACGAGAACATGTCCCGCCGCGAACGAACTCATGGGCCCCGCCCCGGAGCCGTCCTGATTGGCCAGATTGCCATGGACGGCGAGCACGCGGACCCCGGTCTTTCGAATCCAACGATTGATCTGGCGCTCGAGCTCGGGGAGCTCCGAATCAACGCCTTTGAACATTTTGATTTGCTGGACTGGCATTCCGACCAACTGAAATGGGGGCAAGCGAACGAGGCGGGTGTCGGTTACTGCCGATTGTAACCACCCGGATTGCGATCCGGCACTGCCGGTTCCCACGACGCTATGCTTCCCTGCGATCGCGTTGTGTCGGCGACCGCGCGCGGTCGCCAGCCGTGACTTCTCGCTCGGATTCGCCCGCCGATCAGGTGCTGGACTGAATGGATACGCAATTGCCGCTCCATCTCCGCGATCGCGCCCAATGGATCGTGTCCCCGCATCAATCGCACCACGGTCCCGGCAACTTCGTTCTCTACTGGATGCACAACGCGATTCGGGCACATGAAAATCCCGCGTTGGAGGCAGCGATCGCCCTCGCGAATCAAAATGGGCTGCCACTGCTGGTCTACCACGCGGTCTCTGAAAAATACCCCTATGCTTCGGACCGGCATCACGCGTTCTTAATTCAGGGCGCTCGCGATGTGCAGCGAGAGATGCGCTCGTTAGGAATTCGCTATGCATTCCACCTGGAGCGGCGCGGGCATCGGGGGCCTCATCTGAGAGACCTGACGCGACGTGCCGCGGCCCTCATCACCGAGCAGATGCCGGTGCCGCCACTCACCGCGTGGTCCGAACGCATTCGGGCCGTGACGCAGACGCCGATCTTGGTGGTGGATGCTCACTGCCTCGCACCAGTCGATGCTGACGCGAAGGCCTGCCGATCCGCGTCCGCGTTTCGATCGGCGAAACGACGTCAACATGAGTCGGGCTGTGACCTGCACTGGCCGCAACTCCCGCCAGTCGCCTCCATGAACGACGACCTGGGATTTGAACCCTTGGAGTTGCAACATGCTGACATTGCGGACTTGATTTCCACTTGCGACATCGATCACAGCATAGCGCCGGTCGCGGACACCCCCGGCGGATCACGTGCTGGTTATCGAAGGTGGCATGCTTATCGCGAAACGAATCTGCTCGACTACGAAAGCCGTCGCAATGATGCGGCGGATGGCTCAGGTGTCAGCCGCATGAGCGCCTACCTGCACTACGGCATGGTGAGTCCTTGGCGACTCGCGCGCGACGCGAAGTCCGCTGGTGCTGACAAGTTTCTGGACGAGATGTTGGTGTGGCGCGAGCTCGCGTTTCATCACTGCTACCACCATGCGGATGAGCTCGAAACGATCGACGCGTTGCCGACATGGGCGCGAGACTCGCTCGACGAACACAGCACGGATCAGCGTGAAGCGGAATTGTCCTGGGAATCGCTTGCTCGCGGCGAAAGCCCCTGGAAGCTGTGGAACCTTGGACAGAGTAGCCTGATCCGACACGGTGAACTCCACAACAACCTGCGGATGAGTTGGGGTAAGAGTTTTCTGCCGCTGACTCGCGACCCGCGCCGGGCGCTCGCGTGCTGTCTGGACCTCAATCACCGCTACGCCTTGGATGGACGCAGCCCGAGCAGTTACGGGGGTATCCTCTGGTGCTTTGGCTTGTTCGACCGTCCATTTCCGCCTGAGAAGTCTGTGTTCGGCGAGGTGCGTCCGCGTTCCATTGAGTCGCACGCCCGGCGTCTGAACGTGTCGAGCTTCGAGAGCATTGTTGAACGCCCCATCGCGCGAGACCTGCCTCGGGTCGCCATCGTTGGCGCCGGTTTGGCTGGTCTCGCAGCCGGTCGCGTGCTGTCGGATCACGGTGTCGATGTTTGCCTGTTTGAAAAATCGCGAGGCGTGGGAGGACGCTTGTCCACACGCCGTGTTCGAGTGGATGGTTTGGACCACGGTCTGCAGTTTGATCATGGTGCGCAATACTTCACCGTTCGAGACGATCGATTCGCGCGTTTCGTCAACAGCTGGATCGACGATGGAGTTGTGGAACCTTGGATGGGGCGGATTGTGGAACTGGGCGGCGATGGATCGGTGCGTGCGGAAAAGCGTGCCACCGTCCGCCACGTCGGCACGCCATCGATGAATGCGATTGCGAAACACCTTGCCCGCGATTTGCAGGTCATCGCGAACACGCGAGTGGGTTCACTCTCACGCGATTCGGAGCGATGGCAACTCCGAGACCTAGCGGGCGGCCTTTTGGGAACGTTTGACACGGTTCTAATCAATTGTCCTCCCCCACAGACACTCGATCTCTTGCCGCGTGGCTGTTGTTTTCGAGGGGAAGTGGAATCGGTGGACATGCAGTCTTGTTGGGCCGCTCTCTTGGCATGGAAGTCGCAAACGAAGGCCAGCTTCCAAGGTGCCTTTCTCAACGAAGGCCCATTGTCGTGGGTGGCGTGCGACAGCTCCAAGCCCGGCCGACAACCCGAACGAGGGGCAGGCCATGCTGAGATTCAAACCTGGGTGGTGCATGCATCGTCGGATTGGTCAAACGCAAACTTGGAATTGTCCCAGGAGCAAGCCCTTCAGGCCATGATCGATGCCTTCGGGGCGATCGTTCCATTCGATCGTCGAGAGCTCGTTTATGCCACGGCTCACCGCTGGCGGTATGCCAACACCCAGAACGCGTTGCCGCGCCGGTCGATTTGGGATCCATCAGATCAAGTCGGTGCGTGTGGTGACTGGTGCGGGGGCCCGCGTGTCGAAGGCGCGTTCCTGTCGGGGGTCGACCTGGCTGGCGCCGTCTTGCGACACTTCACAATCGATCGCGCGTCGAGCGAATACCCGCTTCCCGCGATTCAGCAATCGTTGTTCTAAACGCTGCTGTTCAGTCGGATTGACTGCGACGATGCGGTTGAAACCGCGTGGTCTGTTTCCTGCTTCGGTCAACCGCCTGTTGGTGGAGCAACTCCTGGGCTCGAACGGACTCCGTGTTGGGAGGCGTCGTGATCCGGTGGTACTGGCCATCAGCATCCATCCGCCACGCATTCCGTGTGTCGCGGAAGTACAGCTGGAGCATGTCGCGTAGTCGCGTGCGGCACTTGGGGTCGGTGACCGGAACAAAGAGCTCGACCCTTCGATCCAGGTTGCGTGGCATCCAATCCGCACTGCTGACAAACACCTGGTGCTCACCACCGTGACGAAAGTCCACCACACGCGCGTGCTCGAGAAAACGATCGACAACGGAGATCACTTCGATGGTATCGCTGAGATTCGGAACGCCTGGTCGCAAACAGCAAATCCCGCGAACATTCAGCTTGATTCGAACGCCCGCTTGGCTGGCGCGATACAGTGCGTCGATCACCTCGGTATCGACAAGCGCGTTCAGTTTGGCCGTGATCTCGGCTCGCTGTCCCTGCCTCGATCGCTTCGTTTCGCCGTCGATGAGTTCCAATAGACGACGACGCAAGGTCAAAGGCGCTGCTGCTAGGTGTTGCAAGTTCTGAGGTTGGCTGGCGCCCGTCACCGCGTTGAAGAACGACGTGGCATCGGCGCCTAATGCGTCGTCACACGTCAGCAATGAAACATCGCTGTATAGGTTGGCGGTCACCTCGTTGTAATTGCCCGTTCCAAAATGGACGTATCGAACAATACCCTGGGGTTCGCGGCGGACGATGATGCAGACCTTGGCATGTGTCTTCAGCCCGCGGATGCCATAAATCACTTGGACACCGGCTTGCTCCATCTCGCGCGCCCACTCGATGTTGCGTGCTTCGTCAAAGCGCGCTTTGAGTTCCACAATGGCCGTTACATATTTGTCGCGTTCGGCAGCACGGACGAGCGCGGAAACAATGGGGCTGTTGCGGCTGGTGCGATACAGAATCTGTTTGATCGCGAGCACGTCCGGATCACTCGAAGCCTCCTCAATCAAGCGAACGACTGGATCAAAGGACTCAAAAGGATGAATCAGCATCACATCGCCACCGGCGATGCTGCTGAACATGGACTGACCGGGATCAATCTGCGGACTCGCTTGCGGAGGCCAAGCGGCATCGCGTAGTTGGTCAAAGCCGCGCAAGCCGTGGAGAGACCAAAGGCACGTGAGGTCCAATGGGCAGCGATTTGAGAACACGGCTTGCTGATCGACATCGAAGGTGTCCATCAGAAAGTTCCGGATGTCCTCGGTCGTTTCCGCGTGGATCTCGAGTCGCACGACTTGTGACTGACGACGGCTCTCCAAGACCTCTTCCATGCCACCGAGAAGGTCGCCCGCCCCGTCCTCGCGAAGTTCGATGTCCGCGTTACGAGTGATACGAAAAGGCTCGCAGCCAATGACCTGCCGACCAGGAAAAAGTGTGCCTACGAAATGGCCCACCAAGTCTTCTAGCAGGACGTATGCGAAACCCGATTCTGATTCCCCACGCTGGTTCGCGTTGGACACCCGCAGGGCGACGATGCGTGGCAGCGTCCGTCCGAGTGGGATGATGGCGAACTGCTGTTCTTCGGTTTCGTGCTTTGCCTTGGAGGCAACCCGTCCCAGTTCGTCACCCGGTTGCAGTTGAACACACAGGTTCAAACCAAGCCCCGGCAGCATGGGGAACTGGCGGTCATGAAGGGCTTGCGGCGACAAGACGGCTTGCACGTCCCCGTGAAATTGCTTGGCGGCAGTTTCAAGCACCCGGTCATCGCAGCGATTGAGATCCACGCGTCGAATCCCGCTTCGCTCCAGTGCGGGCAGGAGCTCTTCATTGAGCAACTTTTCTTGCTGTGACGTCAATTCGTGACAGCGTTTCAAGACCCGGTCCAATTGTTGATCCAGCGTCATGCCGGACGGGTCTCGCTGACGCCCTTGCGATCGCTCACGCTGCAAACGCAGACCGCCCACTCGCACCATCACGAATTCATCGAGATTGGAGCCCGTGATGGCAAGGAATTTGACTCGCTCTAGAAGCGGCAGCGATTCATCACTCGCTTGTTCGAGCACGCGTTGATTGAATTCCAACCACGCCAATTCCCGGTTGATGAAACGCGGGTCGGTTGCATCCACGGCATCCGTCTTGCCCACACTCACGACCTTTGCCGTGGAAGCGTCATTCTGCTCGGATACATTGGTCATGAACGGGTCTGCGTCTCATTCGATACCGACGCCACATCGCTCGCTTCAGATGACGGCGGTGCCTCGCCCTCTTGCTCCTCGGCCTGGTCAAGCAGAATTCGAAATGCCTTGGGGTAGAAGTCTTTGCCGTAGGTCAACTCGCCGCCCTGATGGCCCACAGCACCGACCATCGCCGCAACGGCCAACAAACCGACTTTCCAAACACGCGTCAGCTTCTCGCTCTCAGCGCGAAACGCCTTGATGGCAACGATCGCCAAAAGAGTCGATGTCACCGTCACGATCACAGCGGACCAACGGTGCCAAAAGATCTCTGAGTCCGTGTCCACTTTGGTCCACGAGCCGTAGCCTTCTTGAACCGCAAAGGACCAGCCCATCATCGTGGCGCCAATCGCCGACAAGGCCCCCAGCACAAGGCAGGCCATGGGGATTTGCGTCCCCCAAACAGGAAACTTGAAACCCACAACGACAAAGAGGGCACCCACGAGCAACAATGCGATCGGAAAGTGCACCGTCGCCGGATGAAGGAATCCCTGAAACGCCCAGACCCGTCCGACCACGCCAAGCGAGGCAGGTTCGGCGGCGGGCTCGGCGGTCGTTTTGGCCTCGCCATCGCTAACGACGGCATCGTCAGGCCAGGTGGCACCCTCTTCAATCCACAGCCGCACCAAAGCAAGCTCGCTTGGGGACAGCGGACCGCCATGGCTTCGTGGCGGCATGAGCAGGTCGTCATCCTCGGTGACCAAATAATCGATGTAAAGCCAGCTCGATTCCACGTCTTCCGGTTCGACGTAGGAGAAAATCGAATCCGGCTCGTCGACACGAAAGTCGTTCTTGGCTTCCTCCGGGCCGTGGCACTCCAGGCAGTGCTTCACGAAAAGAGGCGCAATATCACGCTGAAAGTCGACAACCTTTCCATCCCCATCCACGGGGGAGCGTTCCTGGGCACCCGCGGAAGCGGCGAATGCTGCCGCCAGAATGGTGATGGCAGCAACAACGCGATAGCGGAACAAAGTGCGAACAGTCACCATGTCAATCAATGGAGCGATGTAAGGGGGGGTGAAAGACAGATCAAAACCGTCGTCGCGTTTTGTCGAGCGCGACGAGGCGATGATCGCACTGTCTGTCGGTTGGGGTGGGATCTCAGTCACGAAACCGGTTTGCAAGCCGATCGCCTCCGCACGGAAACCGGCCATGCGACCTGGGCATGATGCGACCTGGGCGTGCAGCGACGCCACCTCCAGTGTAACCCTGCTCACAAATGGGAGCCACTGATACTTTGCACCGCGGATTCGGCGAATAAGCAGCGCTGCGCGGAGATCAACGGGCTTTGCCTCGTGGCTCCAAGGTTTGAGGCCAATCAAGTACTCCGCCGCAACTTGGTTTTCGGGTTGCGAAACTCCCCGAAGGCTTGGCTTCTTTCGCTATGGCTGCGCGCGAATAGTGAGATGGGGCGGAATACCAGGTCAGATTCCCAGCCGGTCCCGGACGTCTTCAAGGTGCCTGTCGAAGCGTTGCCATTTTCCCATGGAAGACTGATAGATCGGCTGTCGCACCTGCCACTTGCTGGGAGTATGAACGGCACGCGTGTTTTTTTCGGAAGACAAGCACGCGTCGTCCCAATCAAGCGAACAGTGTGCCAGCATTCTCTCAATGGTCGGTTTGGGATCGCAAACCAATTGTTCGTAGTCGATGCTCAGGATGGAGTGGGGCATCACGGACTCCCAATGACGCATCATCGTCTGGTAAGCCAAGTAAACGCTCGTCCACGCGTTCGGGTCGCAGTAAGGAAAACTCAGGTTTTGACAGAGGGATGAAACCAACGTATCCAGTGGATGACGGCGGCAATGCACGATCTTGGCGTTGGGCATCAAGGCCGCGATCCACCCCAAGTGCCAGAAGTTAGTCGGCATTTTGTCGGTGATGCGTCGCGATGTTGCGTCTGCACTCTGGCGCAGCGAATCGAGGTAGAAGTCTGCCAAACCGCAGCGAAGCTCATCGCTCAGGTCTGCAATCGCCTGCGGATAGTTACTCTCGCCAAAACCCGAATCGCGCGTGCCGTCGTCGTCTTCATCGTTGCGAAGCGGGAGCATTGCCGCCAACCCTGCCTTGCCGTGACGGCTGAAAGCATTGGCTTGCTTCTTTCGCAGGGAAGGTTCCGCGCGACCAGAGCAGGCGTTCCGGAAACGGCACACCATGTTCTCGATGTCCTTCAGCTCACCCGCCGCGGAAACCTCAGGATGGCAGCTGAGGATGTGCTCTGTGAGCGTTGTCCCTGACCTTGGCATGCCCACGATAAAGATCGGTTGCTCGGTTTCATGGCCGCCGCGTTGATAGGCTTCGATTCGCGAGCCATGGAAGAAACCCTGGTACATCTCCACCTGGTTTCGCATTCTCCGCTCGAGCCGCTCCCTTTTCTCATCGCGGCGTACCGTGTCCTCAGGCAACTTCAGCTCGTTGCCGCGGCGATACGCATCCCAAGCTTGTTCATGGTTGCCCAAGTCGTCCTGCACTTTCCCCAGTGCAAAACGACAAAGGATCTCATCGCGTCGTTTGAGGTCCGGTCGCGCCAACGTGTCGAGCAGCGAGTCCAAATAACGATCCGTGGCGTCGGACTTCGAGAATCGAAGAGATCTCGCGTAACGGAAGTGTGCCACGGCACGATGGGGATCACTCGACAAGACCTGAAGCAAGTCGCGACTCGCTTCGGAAAGATCGCCGGAATCCAGTTTCTCGGATGCGAGCAGCGTCCGAGCCCAGTCGGCGGCGTGGTGCTGAGAACCATCCATTTGGTCGACCGCCTGTTGAAGCAGTCGTTTCGACGATTCGTGGTCACCCATCTGGCGGAGAACCATCGCCTGCGCCACACGCGCTGACGAATCACCGGAGGCTTCGAAGGCGACTTGATAGTGCCTCGAGGCCTTTTGCAAAAACTGCCGTCGCACTTCCGTGCGACCGCGCTTTTGATTGATGGAGGCCCTGCGTTCGTAAAGACGGGCCAATTCACGATTGATCTGGGGGTTGCGTTGGTTATTCGCAAGTGCGGTCTGAAGCATGCTTACGGCCATTGGCAAGCGGCCCAACCGCAGCAGCAATCGGCACAGCGCCAGCGTGCGGGCATGCCCGGATCGATCGAGCGTCATCGCATTTCGGTAGCACTGAATCGCGTGCCGTTGCCGACCACTTTGCTCTTGAACCCAACCTTGTAACGCCAGCGGTTTCCAATCGACGGGAGCTCGATGACCGGCTGCCCGAAATCGTTGCAACGCCGCATCGGGATCTCCATCGGCATGAAGCAGTATCCCATCGAGCATCAGATCCGCGGGCTCGGGATCTTCCGGGAACGTCCAGATCGCTGCAGCATCCGCCAGACGCTGCTCCGCGACGCTCGTCGCCACGGTCCGTCGGATCCTTTCCTGGCGACGCGATGAGGAAGTTGTCGGAGTATCGTGACCATCGAGCAGGGATATCTCTCGTGCGCAGTCCACCGCGATCATGTCGCGCTGGTCGGTGTGACGAGCATCATCCACCGACGGTGCTTGCTGGGCAATCATGGACACATCAGTTCAGCAATAGAATGAGTGGGAAGCGATCTCTTTCACGGACCCTTGCAACGAACGATCAGTAACCTCCGTAGTAGTAGCCGTACGGGTCATAGTAGTAGTAGTAATTGCTCCCGCTATAGTCGTAGTAATACTCATAGTTGTAGTCATAGTCGTACGGGTCGTTCGGGTCCTGGTCATCTGAGATGCCACTGAGACGGGTCTGGAAATCCAAGTCAATGGTTCCTCCACCAAACTTGCCCGTGCGGACGACATAGTCTCCTTGGGGGAGCATGACAAATCCCGCACGCGTATCACCGGCGAGGGCAGCCAATTCGAACTTTGGCTGAAGCGTCTGAGCGTCATAGATGATCATCTTGACGCCGCCGGTTGCATTGGGTGCTGTGCCGCTAACAGACAATTCGAAGCGATACAGCTTCTCATCACCCGCAGCCCAGCTGTGATAGTCTGCGTTGGAACCGGACAGCGTTCCCGAAACGAAATCCACCATCTGGACGTCCGTTTCCAGGAACCGTGCTTCCGCGAGATAGTTACCGACGTCGACGGTCGAACTCGGGTCCACGGAGACGGCAATGATGTACTCTTGGCTGGCGACCGGTTCTGCGACCTCCAGCACCCAGGTGCCATTGGCGTGCAGACGACCAACGGCACCCACGGTCTGTCCCGTGTCGTCCAGCACCTGCACCCTCATCGACGCAGGTGACGTCCCCAAGGGAGAGACCTGGACGCGAAGCGCGCCGTCGATCACGGATGGTGCGGTGATCGACAGATGGTCGACATCGCCTGCTGATGCAATTGCTTTGTTCGCAACGTAGGGATCGTGATCGAGTGCGGACTGCACACGGTCCCAGACTTCCGCCGTGGCCACCGTGTCATCGACGCCACTTTCGCCATCGATCAACCGGTCGTCGTCCCATAAGGCAGCGTAGTCAAAGTCGAATTCAGGCCAGTCGCCAAGCGCCGCGCGTGCCCCGGTCGGCCGGTAGTCCAGTTGAAGAACGTAGTCACCGACCTCGTAGTAGCTGTCGGATTTGGACTGCAAACGAATGTGGATGGCCGTGGTCTGGCTCAGGTCAGACAGGTCCAAGGTAAGGCTGTTTTGAAACACGTCCTGAGAAACGGCACTGGCGATCACCAATCCGTTCTGGTCAAGAACCTCGACGTCGCTCTCGAGCAGGCTGATCCCATTGGTTTGCAATCGAATTTGTAACTCGGACTCTCCCGCGACGATGGGATGCTCGAAGACATCAACGTCCGAGGCGGCCGCGATGCTCCCGCGAACGGAGATGACATCGACCGAAGGATCGAATCCGACGGGTGCTGGGATCAAGGTTGCCGACGAAACTGTGTCGTTGCTCACCGATTCGTAGGGGTCGGAACGTTGTCCGTAGAGGGCCTGGATCTCGGAGATGTCATCCTGCGAAAGCACGCCTGATAGGCCGCTGTAATTCGCAAACATCACGGTGTGGGTTTGCAGGTTGTCGGGCAAACCCAAGGAATTGCCGGTCTCGTGCAAGAAAACGCTGAAAAGGTCCTTCTCATCGCCGCTGGTTGGTGCCGCGGTTCCACCGGACCAATCGTCGTAGCGAAACGTCTCATCGGAATTGAGAACGAGATCGCCGGCGAAGGTGCCTGCAACTTGCTGATAGGGAAGTGCGTTCGCGATCACGCCTGTTTGTGGGCGTGCCGCGACTCGAAAGTCTCCCATCCTTGGATCATCGTGAGCGAGACCCATCACACCCAGGTCCAGGTTGGCATCCGACTGCAGACCCACATTGATGTCGGCATGGATCGACCATGTCTGGAAAGCCCGCAAAAGGAGTTCTTGCCATTGGTCTGAGGTCGCGACCGCGTTTAGCTCCGCATGAAGGTCGTTGCTTGCCCCGGCGACATCAATTCCGTCGTCGGGGAAGCTGACGGTCAGCGAGCGAGGATTGGGCCACGGGGTACCAAACGCAGCCAATAGGCACCGCGATTCAAGCTGCTGGACAGAAGGATGTAGACGACGCTGCACGGGCTTGGAAGAAGTCATGTCAAACAGTCAGGGGAGTGGGATGAACGAGGGGGCTTGTCATGGAGGTGTCTGCAACGAACTCACTGGCGTTCTGCTACCTGCGGAACGCTTGAGATCACATGTTTTTGCAAGGGCTTCAAACTCGGGCCGTCCCCAGAGCGCGATCAGGTCGGGGTCTTGCCGCATGCCCAACGGCAAATAGCCTGAGAGAATTGATTCTGACAGTAAGTAGAGAGCTCGATCTTGATCGTGTGGTTTGCCCAACAGCGACGAGGCACAGGCGGCTTGGTAGAACACCAAACCGTTGGCATCGCCACCATCCAGCATCGCGAGGAGATCCCTGCACTCCGATCCTCTCTTGAGACGCGCCATCAAGACAGCTTGATCCACCACGTGCTGGAGCTCATCTGGCTGTTGTCGCCTCAGTTGATCCAGCGCTTCAATGGCTTCTTGGTACTCATGCCTCTTGACGTGTATCGTCATCAATGACACCAGCACGCGGTTGGTTTCCCCTTCGAGTGATCTCGCACGCAGCGCATCGTTAGTCGCATCAAGGTTTGGCAAGTCCGCTGTTGCACTGGCTCGAGTTAGCAGCTCGGGAACGAGGCTCGTGTCAATCTCTTGAGCGAGCTTCCAGTCGTTGTTGGCCTCCTTTCGTTTCCCCATTCGCAGGTGGACTCGCCTGCGCGCTAGGAGAAGGGGAATGCGATCAGGATGCACTTCACAGGCGGCGTTGGCGATCTCCATTGCTTTCTCGACGCGACCCATTCTCAGCTCCACATGCACCAACTGCGTCAAGGCGACGATGGCGTTGGGGTCGATCCGGGTCGCTTCTCG
>JBCCYK010000036.1:0-34047 GCA_039189905.1 Planctomycetota bacterium | reverse complement strand
GAGGGGAGGGGCACCCGACCCCCCATCTCTCCCTCTATGATTCGTGTGAAACGTTATTTTTTAATTTTGGCAGCTTGCACTGTTGTGAACAGACGCGTGCTGCGGCGCAGTGGAATCTGAAGCGCGGCAAAAACGGTGAATCCAACCACGCCCGCGACAGGGATACCGGCCATCATCCATGGCACCAAAGGTTCCGCCTGCATGGCGAGCGCCCCGAAGGCCCAGCAAGCGATGATGACAGCCACCACGGCGGGAAGATAGAACGAATCAACGGTCTTTGCAGCGAAGCCACTGACCATCCGCTCGTTGACTTCTTGGAGTCTTCCACGATGCCGATAGACCATCGCCACGGCATCACGAACACTTTCCGGGGCCGCTTCCGTAAACTCCTCGTGAGGGTTCTTTGGATACTGAATGTCGAGAAAACGATTGAGTCGACGAATGGTTAACTCGCGCGTCCAAGCGATCTCGTCATCCAGCGTGTGAAGTGCTTCATCAAGCTCTTTGTGCTCCTTCTTCTGCTGGATGACCGGTTGATCTTTCCGGGAATTGTATTGATGGTCGATGGCTTGAATCCGTTTCTCGACCTTGCCCAGAATCGCCTTCTCCAACTCGGCTCGCTTGCGACGCGAGGTTGCGGTCAGGCGGCGTAGCTGCTCATGCGTGTCAATCGTCGTCGCTTCGTAGGCAGCGATGGCCGCCTCCTGCGCCTCGTCCCACTGTTCCAAGGCACTGCGTCGATCGGAATGGCAACTTTCCTTGACGTCCGCCAACTGCCGTGCCAGCTGTTGCTCAAGACTTAGGCTGCTAGCATCAAACTCGCGCAACAATTCCACATGCTGCGAACTGGATTTGCCCACGCGCTGGATCATCCCCTCGAGCAAGCGTTTCTGCCGCTCGGGATCAAACAACACGACGGGGGAAACACAGTTATCTTTCATACCACAGTCGCTGTTTCCTTCAGATCGTTCCGCGGATCGCCATCAAGTCCACGCCGCTTGAGCCGGGAGTCGCCGGTCGCCCCCGCGTCGTGACCCTGCACCACCCTCTCAGTTTAACCCAGATGGCTCGACGGGTTCTCGCACCTTGGTTGCACCGGAAAAAACGACACTTCTCGCCGATCTCGACCACTGAAACGCAACCAAACCAAGGCCACCCTCCCGCGGCTTGCCGTGGGAGGGTGCATTTGGTGGCGATCAGCGAGAAGTGTTAAAAAAAACACTTTGGACTGAGAACGGGAGGGCGGGGATGACATCCACACACGTCCAAGCCGAAGATCGGGTCGGCAGGGTGCTTTAGCGAGCGGCAAGCACGACGACATCGAGAAGGCGACGCATCTCCGCGACCGCGTTTTGCATCCCCACCATCACGGCGCGGCTTACAATACTGTGACCGATGTTGAGCTCCATCATGCCCTCCAGCGCCGCCACGGGCCGAACGTTGCTGTACGTCAAGCCATGTCCCGCGTGGAGCTTGAGCCCCGCCGCGTTTGCTTCGGCGCCGGCGCACGCGAGCCGTTTCAGTTCCTTCGCAGTGGCGTCTCCTTGCGCTAAGGCATAGGGACCGGTGTGTAATTCGACCGAATCGACGCCCATCTCGGCGGCGGCGGCAATCTGCGTGGGCTCCGGATCCAAAAACAGGCTGACCCGAATGTTGGCGTCTTTCAGTCGTGACACGGCGGCGCGCACGCGTCCGGTATCGCCTGCGACGTCTAATCCGCCCTCCGTTGTCACCTCCTGCCGACTTTCTGGGACCAACAGGGCACAGGTGGGCTGCAGCCGACAACAGATCGCGAGCACCTCATCCGCGCAGGCCAGTTCAAAGTTGGTGCGCACGGATACGGTCTGCATCAACAGCTCGACATCGCGGTCCTGGATGTGACGGCGGTCTTCTCGCAGGTGAAACGTGATCGCATCGGCACCTCCCAACTGGGCCATCGATGCGGCCGCGACGGGATCCGGTTCGATCGTGCGGCGCGCCTGGCGCACGGTAGCCACATGGTCCACGTTCACCCCAAGTTCGATATTGCGCATGTCAGTTGTGTGTGGTTGGATCCATGAGGCGACGACACCAGCCGACTTCACTCGCGATATCGGCAACTAAGCCGGACTGTCGCATCGATTCTGGCATGACCGACCACGCATAGGTCTCGATCTCCCACTGCCCCGTGAACCGATACGTCCCCAGTTCTGACGCCAAGACCGCAAAAACAGTTTCCACGTCCTGTCGTGTGGTGTTCAAGGCGCCAAAGTTTTCAAGAAACACGGGCACATGAAAGTGAATCACCCACCGATCATGACTTTCCAGCAGCTCGGGATGTTCGCGGCTTGCTTCGATCAATTCCGGTAAATCACCGAAAAGGGTGAACTGGCCCTCTCGGTCCCAAACGCCGGTTTGGTGCAGATAGCGGTCCTCCGCAAAGGAACGCAACTGGTCCAACATGGCATCCTGTGCTTGCCGGTCTTTGTCCCGCCAATGGGCAACAATCGCGCTGCTAACCTGGACCTTTCCGATCGTGATCTCCGCGTCGGCGTATTGTTTGAGTACCGTTTCCTGCGATTCGCCCATCACGGCTGCATGACAGATGTCGTGACAGACCGACAGGTAACGTCGTGAGGTTGGGTCATCGAGGTGAGCATCAAACAACGCGATCAGATCTTGCGTGCGGTGTAGCAAACAGCCCGGTTCCGGTTCGATCGCGATCACAATCCTTTTGCCAGTCTCGGACTCCAAGGCCTTGAGTTGTTCCGCCAACGTTTGCAGTTGTTTTGCCGCCAAGCGGACCTGCTCCTCGTCCAACCACTGGGGATGCTTTTCACACAGCACGCCCGCATGGTATTGATCATCGTCCGTCGACGGAGCCGCGCGAAGGTGCTTTGGTAGCGGCCATCCCAAGGGCAGCGTGCTGATCGTCCCCAAGTCCGCGTGGTCTGGCAACAAGGCTGCCAAGACGTGGGCCAGGTTCTCCGTGTAACGTGCCCGTTCCGGCTCCCACCAGGTTGGCCGATAGACGGCGTGCTTCACACGTTTCGCGTGGAAGTTGGCGAAGGGAAATCCGTTGATGGTGTAGGCAGCCAACGCGTTGGCACGCATGACTTCGGACAGAGGTTCGACGCCAGTCCTCAACAGCTCCGATGTGGCCGAATCGGGTAACCACAGCCCAACACCCAAAGAGTCCACGCCAACCTCGCGCCGCACGCGCCCCGAAATGTCCTCGAGCGTTCCCAGGATCGATCCCACATCCGTTCCCGCATGCACATTGGTGCAATAGCCCAGCACGGGTGATTGCGATATTGCGGATCGCGACATGGCGGATTGCCGGGCGTTGGATTGCGAATCACTCGTGTTCATTGGCAATCTTGTTTGGCCCAAATGGCGGCCCCAAGAACGCCGGCGTCGTCGCCCAACTTGGCTGCCTTCACGTCGAAACGGTCACGGTAGACCGAAAGCACACAGTCCTTCGCGGTCTTCTTCACGCGGCCAACGACGAGGTCTTCCATGGCTTCGACCAAACCGCCGCCCAAGACGATGGTGTCGGGGCAAAGCGTATGCACCACGTTGACGACCGCATAGCCGATAGCGGTGCAGGCCTCTTCGATCAGTCGTTTGACCGTCTTGTCACCCGCTTCCACGGATTCCGACAAAGCACCGCTACGAATTTCGGAGAGATCAGTTCCCGCAATCCGAAGTAGCTCCGGTGCTTCGCCTCGATAGGCTGCTTTCGCCGCTTCTGCGGCGATCGTCAGTCGGCTGGCTTCGGCTTCCACCGTCCCCGGAAGTTCATAGCCGCTGCTCCGGATACTGCTGCTGATCCGTGTGTGGCCAATTTCCATGCACGAGATCCCCGCGCCATGGAGGATCTTTCCCTCGTAAACGCAACCACCCCCGACACCGGTCCCAGGAAAGATGCCAACCGTACATCGGCTCCCTTTCGCTACTCCGAACGAGTACTCGCCAAACACGCCCGCATCGACATCGTTGAGCACCGCGACGGGGCAGTCAAAACGCTGTTTCAAGAAGTCTCGTAGATCAACATCGTCCCAGCCTAAGTTGGGTGTGGTGAGGATACGACCTTTTTCCAAGTCGATGGGGCCAGGACAGCCAATCCCGATGCATTGGATCTCTGCCTCTTGCAAGTCGTTTTCGTTGAGCAGTCGATCGATCGTGCTGGCAATCCGTTCGACACCCGAGTCAGAGCCCTCGCGTCCCCGGGTCTTCCGCCGTCGACGACCCAGGACCTTGAAGTCCTCGTCGTAGGCGACCGTCAACATTTTCGTGCCGCCGAGATCAAAACCAATCCAAATCTTCTTCAAGTCGAAATCCTCACGGTTCGTCGCGCAGAGCTGACCTCGAGAATCAGTGTGGATGCTGGACTGGCTCAAGCAGAACCTCTTCCCGGCGGCGTTTCAACCATGCGACGAAACGCATCACCCCACACTCCAACGGGTTCTCAGAACCTCACCACTGGCGATTGTGTGATCGCCCTCAGGCGTCGACACGGTCAAATTCCCCTCCGAATCGATGCCCTGACAGCACCCCGTGAGCTCGTCGGCGCCTGAACCAGGAACTCGTTGAACGCGAACCGCATGGCCCGTCAGAACGCACCTTTTTCGAAACGCCTCCAACACAGAATGGGTTTGCCACGGCAATCCACTCGCAAGGTCCAGGATACACGTGACCAGTTGGACCAGGATCTCAGCCCGGTCGAGCGGCTCCAGCCGTTTGGACGCAGCGGATAGGGACGTTGCCGCAAGGCCACCGTTTGGCAGGTCTCGGGGACACCGATTCAAGTTGACGCCGACCCCTAGCACCACACCACCATCGGAGGTCGTTTCCCTCGCTTGTGTTTGAACGGTTTCGATCAAGACCCCCGCAGCTTTGCGCCACACGCCATCCGTCGCCGATTGGATCACGATGTCGTTGGGCCATTTGATTCCGATGGGTTGCTCCACCGATGATTCCAAGGCACTCGTGATGGCGACCCCAACCGCAATGGGCAACAGCAAGGACGCGTTCGGCAAGACCAGACTGAATGTCAGCGAATCGTCTGAGGACAGCCAGGACCTACCCTGACGCCCCCTGCCCGCGGTCTGTTTGCCAGCGATTACGAGGTGCGGAAGCTGGTCCAACCCGAGCGGTATGTCCGTCGCGCGATTCGCACCCTCCGCAGCGGAGAGTTTCAAACGCTCCATTGCCCATGAATTGGTGGATGCCACCTCGGGCAGCAGCGTGGCACTGACAACGATGCCCTCGTTCTTCAATTGCGTCACCGCATGCCGCAAGTCCGCGGGAAACTCGGTCGCTGCATTCAACGGGGAGGGAACTCTCAGACAGGGGGGTTAGGAAAATGCTCCAATTATGCGTGTTTCACGAGGTGCATAACAGAGTCCCGCAGCGACCTTGTCGCGATGCCTCTCAGAGGCGACGTTGCGAGCGGTCCGGCGGTTTGGGTAAAGTCCCATGCCTGTCTGGTCCGTTTCGGGTGCTGTCCCATGACGATCACAACCGTGATGGCGTTCGCCTGACCACCCGCCCCAGAAAAACACGTGGCAAGGACGCTGCCGTGACTGCCATTCCCCTTCGAAAAGAGCAGTTTGACCACTCCGCCGGAGCCGCGTCGATCGCTCGGACCTTGGAAGCCGAGGCCGCGGCGATCCGTCGGGCCGCCAGCATCGCCTGTCAGGCCGCGGCCGTGGCCGCCGAGGCCGTGGCTCGCTGCCAAGGATGCGTGGTCGTCACGGGTGTCGGCAAGGCGGGTCTGATCGGCCAAAAGCTGGTCGCCACCCTCGGTAGCACCGGTTCCCCCGCTCACTTCCTGCATCCGTCTGAAGCCGTTCATGGCGACCTGGGACGTGTGCGGGACGACGACCTGGTGATGGCTCTTTCCAATTCCGGACGCAGCGAAGAGATTCTTCGCATTGTCGGCGACCTGGCGGATCGCACGACCGGATTGATCGCCATCACGGCCAACGAAAGTAACCCGCTCGCCAATGCGGCGACCCACGTCGTCCCGATCGGTCAACACACGGAAGCCTGCCAACACGCGCTGGCGCCGTCCAGTAGCACGGCGGCGATGTTGGCCGTCGGCGATGCCATTGCACTGCGTGCCAGTGAACTACGAGGCTTCACAGCGGACGACTTCGCGCGGCACCATCCCGGTGGCGCACTGGGCCGAAAATTGTCTCGCGTCGAAGAAATGATGAGGCACCGCGACCAATGCCGCATTGCGAAGGCCAGCCTCTCGGTGAGAGATGCGATCGCTGATTCCGGCTCCAGACGCTGTGGCGCGGTCATGATCGTCGAGGAGGATGGCCGCTTGGCCGGCATCTTCACCGACAGCGATCTGGCCCGCCTTCTCCAGCAGCGTCGTGACGTCTCGTTGGACAGCCCGGTTTCGGGCGTGATGACCGGCGAACCCATCTGTGTTCGCCAGGGAGAAATGTTGGCGACGGCGCTCGAGGTCCTATCGCGTCATCGAATCAGCGAACTCCCCGTCGTCGATTCGTTCGGCACCCCGGTCGGCATGATTGATATCACCGATCTGATCGCAGCGGGCATGATGCATGAGGAGGCCACCGAGTGGAATCAAGACTCCGGTGCATCGCATCGCAACAGCAAGGTGCTCCCGTTCCGGAGGCTAGAGCGTTCATGACTCAATCGATCTCGGACGAGGCTTACGCGGCACAAATCACCTGCATGATCTCGGACATTGATGGTGTGATGACCGATGGATGCTTGCTCTATGACTCCACCAACGGTGAGTCCAAAGCGTTCCACGTGCGCGACGGATTGGGAATCCAACTGTGGCGTCAGGCAGGGTTTCAGTTCGGAGTGATCACCGGCAGAAAGAGCCCCATGGTGGCGCGCCGTTGTGACGAACTGGGAATCGTCGATTGGGTGCAGGGTCATGACCACAAGTGGCCCGCCGCGCAAGAAATGATGCGGCGATGGAACGTGCGACCTGACCAAGTGGCCTATCTCGGAGACGATCTTCCCGACCTTGCCGTGATGAGCCGTGTCACGCTCGCGGCAGCCCCGGCGGATGCCGCGCGCGACGTCATCGAACAGGCTCATTGGGTGCTCCGCACTCGCGGCGGCCAGGGTGTTGTCCGTGAATGTGTGGAGCGCCTCTTGCGCGCCGGTGGTCGCTGGGCGAACGCCGTGCAATCGACTGCGTTTCCAGAGACGGTCAACCCGGACGCAGACGGGACGGGATGAAACACTACTGCGTTTCTTTGGCCTCCCTGCTCGTGCTGATGGGCGTCTATCAGTCGACGGTGACCCTTTGGTTGATCCCCGAGAAAATGGAGCAGGCGCCCGTTGCGGCGCGGCCCATCCACCAGGATGACGGCTCCCTTCAGCATTGGTTTTCCGAATCCGATTGGCAACGTGGACGCTGCATTCGTCTGAAAACGGACGATGGGGTTTTACTCTTTCAAGACTGGGAACAAGAGGGACCCAAGAAGTGGCGACTCTGGCCGATTGCCATTGTGATCGGCCAGAACCTGAGCGAAGCAAGTGCGGAACCTCCCATCATGGTGCACTCCCGCGAGGGAGCGCGAATTGAATTTACAGACGCCCTCGACATCACCAGCGGACGTGCCCCGGGTATTCGCAGCGGCGAAATCCTTGGCAATGTCAGCATCAAACGTGACTCGCCAGCCGCTAACCCTCCGTCTCATGCGTCCAAACAACGAGCGTCCAGCTTGACACCGGCTTCGGTTTATCAAACCAAGAACAAGGATCGCCGAAGCCAGCAACGCTTCGAAATCCTCACCTCGAAAGTCGGCATTGACAATCACCGTATCTGGACCACCGCGGCCATTCACATGCGGTTTGGACGTGCCAGTCTGGTGGGGCGAGATTTGACCCTTCATTTGGCAACCTCCACGCCAGGTGGAACGGGCGGCAACGGCAGGCGGGATCTCTCCGGGGCACTCGATCGACTGGAGTTGATCTATCTGCGTGAAATCTTGCTTCCCCTGGATGATTTTCGCCCCTCCCCGGGACCGTCATCCGAGGGTTGGCTGCAACTCCGGTGCAATGGTCGGATCGAATATGACTTTGCCTTGGATCAGCTCGCCTTGAATCGTGAGGTGCGTTTAACACGGCATCGCAACGAGACGGCGATGAAGGCCGAACAGGCCAGCGATTGGTTTCACTGCCATTCGTTGCAACTGACGTTGCGGGACCCGATGAATGCGGATCGTCCACGCACGACGGCACTCGACTGGATCGATCGCGTCGCCGCGACGGGCTATCCGCTGTCGGTTCATGTGGACGAGCAATCGCTGGATGTCGCCGCCGGCGAGTTGCTATTCGACCCCGTTGAAGGAGTCTTTGATATTCGGCCGATGGCGACGAAAGCCTCCCCCGTCGCCACCGGACGCAACAAGCCGCGGTCCATCCAAACCGTTCACATTCAGCATGGACGCTTGCAGTCCAAGCTAAGCGCCCTCCAGTACCGTTTCGACCCCAAGCAACCTCGTATGCTGGGGAAGATCCTCGCACTCGGCCCTGGCCGAATGCTCGACACGTCACCGGAATCCATGCTTCGAGAGTTCACGTGGGACCACGAACTGGAGATCACCTCGACCAGCCCCACCACCTTGGAGCAGATCGATCAAGAGGTTCGCGTGGTCTGTGAGGGCAAACCCACCGCGAAACTCCAGGATGGTGGTTCCTTTGCGGCCGATTGGATGCAGATGTTCCTGAAACCTCCGGCATCAGGCGAGCCACAACGTGGTGATGCCGTTTCCGAGCCCGGTCGTTGGGATTCGCGGCTGCTACCGGATCGTTTTGCGGCTGGCGGTGACGTCCACATTCGATCCAAGTGGATGGATGTCGCGACACCGCTGCTCCAGCTCTACTTCCAACATCAATCACCGCCGCCCATCACGAATGCGACAGGCCCATCCGATGCGAACGCGTGGGTCAAACAACCGGCTGCGGCCCGCGACGCGACGCGACCGGAAGCCGACCTCGCCTCGCCGAAGCCCAAGCTGCACGGTGAACGCGTCTCGGCCCAGATCACGTTGCACGGGGAACGTCTCCATGAAACCGATATCAGCGTCGTCGGTGATGTTCGTGTCCTTCATCGCTTAGCGGTACGGGGCGCATCGAATGCGACTGGCCCTAACTGGATGGACGCTGAGTTGACGGGCGCGACGCTGCGTTTTCGGGACGGTCCGGGCAACGATGTGCTTCAGCTCAGCGGGCCGCCCGGTGGCAACGCAAAGCTGACACTGGATGACGGCTACTTCGTTGGCCCGCAGATCCAGGTGCTTCCGGATCTGAACCAGATCCGCATGGACCGTGCTGGGTCCTTCGTCGTGCCCTCCGGGATGCTGCCAACGCTGTCCTCCGATGAGAGGGGGACCCCGTCCCATTGGACGCGTCCACCGGAGGTGCAGTTTGGCTCGGGGATGGCGTTTGACGGCACGGCCGTGAAGCTGCTGGGAGGCGTTGATCTCCACGCTGGGATTGCTCAAGCGGGGATCGTCAGTGACCTCCGAATCGCGGGAGAGGAGCTCCACCTGATGCTGTCCCAGGGTGTTGAGATCAATCAACCCAAGTCGTTTCGGCAAACAGGCCTCTCGGAGATCGTGGTCACCCGAGGACAAGCGTCGCCCGTGACCGTTGACTTGCGACGCTACAACTCGCAAGGCGAACTGGATTCACGTCACCACTTTGCGGCGCCCCGGCTCACCTGGCGTCCCGGTCGATCACCCACGACGACTCCCACTGCGAATGTTTCCACCCAGGTCAGTCCAGGTATCGCAGGCAACCCGATCGGCGCCGGGCAACTCGAAGCCCCGGGTCCGGGTGAGTATTTTGCCTGGCTACCGGGTTCCTTGTCGGCGGCGTTTGAACGCGAAGAGAAGATAGCCGCGACTCAGGTGCAAGGCTCCGTCTATGACAAGAACATGCTCGAGGGCCCAACGCGAAGGGACAGCGGTCAGGAACCGTCCATCACCGGCATTCACTTGCTCTACCAAGGGGAGTTGCGGTCCGACATCCAAACCGGCGACCTGGTTTTCCATCGGGGCGTTCGCATCGGGGTTCGCCCCATGCCTGATTTCCAGGAACGTTTCGACGCGCGGCAGATGAACCTGATTTCCAATGGTGAGATGACACTGGATAGTCAAAGACTGCGATTGGCGGTCGATCCGGTTCAGGTGCGTGAGGGTCCGGAGCGGGTCATGGGCGAGAAGCAAGCAACTGCCTGGGAAGTTTCTGCGGAAGGCGGCGTGGTGTTCCGTAACCGTTCGGAGAACGGGCTTGCCGAGTTCACCGCGGACAGATGCGCCTACGCGGCGGTCAAGGATTTGGTCACACTCCAAGGTTCCGAAGGGCGACCCGCGCAGTGGTTTCAAAAGAACCAAGACGGGACGCCGCGCATCAGCCTGGCGTTGCGGCATGCCACAATTCGTCTGAGCACCATGGAGCTTCTGTCATCACAGATCGAGCGTCTGCAAGTGGGTGCGTTGCCGGGAATCCCGTCGTCAACCGATGCGGCTGCGCGATGATCGATGGACAGATTCTCTTGCCTTGTTGACTCTCCACTTGTTAAACGGAGCTGTTGAAGCAAACGCTTGTAATCGGTGGCCGTGAAACACAAGGTGATCAAAGCGATATGAAACCAAAGGGCACCCTTGCACGCACATTCGCCTTGACCGCTGTTTTTTGCCTGGTGTCTGCTTCTCTGGGCTGCGTTCGACGCCGTTTGGAGGTGCGTACGAGTCCACCCGGTGCCACCGTTTCGGTGGACAACCAGGTCATTGGAACGACACCCGCAGCGAGCCCGTTCCTACACTATGGGACCCGAGAGTTTCGCATTGAGAGGGATGGCTATCGCACGGAAGTGATTCGCCGCAACATCCGACCGCCCTGGTATCAGTGGCCGGGAATCGACTTTGTTGCTGAAACACTGTGGCCGGGTGAACTTCGCGATCACCGGATCGTCGACGTGCAGATGGTACCCGACGCCCTGGAATCATCCGACGACGTATTACGACGTGCCGAATCCCTCCGCAATCAAGCCCGAAACGGATCACTCTGAGATCACCACATCTGCCGGGCAACTGTCGTCGGATGAGCAAAGCCATTCGCATGGCGTTTGGGACACGGCCACGCCTTGGCCCGACTGGTGTTTGAACCTCGGAACCTGGGCACTGGGTCCGGTCTTGATCGCGGTGATGTTTCATGGCGTTGTGTTGGGCCAGGAACGCTTTGCCTTCCGCGATGTGGATCACTTCTACACGCCGCTTTATCAGTTCGTGCATGAACGCTGCGTCGCTGCGGGTCCGCTCTACTGGTTCACGCCGCTGTGGAATGACCTGGATCAAACGGGGATGCCTTTGGCCGGTGAAACCACCACCGCTCTCTTCTATCCCATTCGCGATTGCGTCTACCGATTGGCACCCGACCCAGCGATTGCGATGGGCTGGTACGTCGTTTTGCACCTGATCATCGCGAGCCTCACAATCCAAGCTCTCGCCCGAAACCTGCGTTTGAGGCGACACGCCTGCCTCTTGGCATCGATTCTTTACCCCTTGTCTGGCTCCATTCTGTTCCTGGCGACCAACCCGCCGTTCTTAGTGAGTGCGTCTTGGCTGCCATTGGTCTTTTGCGGCTTCGGATCGCGAGTCCGACTTTCTTGGGCATTGGCGGTCGTGGTACCTGCGATGGCGTTAGCGCTGATGGTTTTAGGAGGTGATCCCCAAACCGCACTGCACGCGGTCATCGCGACCGGAGTTCTCATGCTACGGCGAGCGTTTGCCGGCGATGATGACAGGGGAATAAGAACGACTTGGGGAATCCGAGTGGTCGTGTTGGGCAAACAGACACTGCGATGGTTCGGCGTTGCTCTGCTCGCTGGCTCGCTCTGTGCACCCCAGCTGCTGGCGTCTTGCCGTTGGGCAGCGCAAAGCGAACGCATGCATGTGGGTCGAGACATGTCACTGACATCGGCCTTGCACATAGACAGTGATGACCGTCAGCGCGAGGCCTCACTGGGATTCTCTGTGGGGCCTTGGCGGTGGGCGGAACTGTTGGTTGGCAACCTCTACGGGACGCCATGGCCACAGAATGACCGCTGGGATCGTCTCGTGTTCCGGCAAGGGCAAACGGACCACATCGATGCACTGTGGACGCCAACTGTCTACGGCGGATTCCTGATGGTTCCGCTGTTGCTAGTGCACCGACGCCGGAAGCGAAAGTCGAAGAAGAACCGCGGCTCGGCACCGAGGGAACGAACCGGCTGGGGCTCCCTCGCATGTTTCGCCGCTTGCGCGGCACTGGGTGCTTACGGTCCGATGTACTGCGTCCGATTCCTTGGGAATGTTGCACAGGCTTTCCTCGACGCCACGGGGATGCCAGCGATCAACATGGAATGGATGCAAACACTGGATGGATCGGCTTGGGGCCCTTATTGGGCGCTGTGGCATTTCCTGCCAGGCTACGACGCGTTTCGTTATCCCTCCAAGTGGTTGACGCTGTTTACACTGGGGACGTCAATGGCCGTTGCGGTTCAGACGCACCACCTCAGCCAACATCGCAATCGCGGCCACGAAACGCTCCGATCCATCTGGCAGGCGCGTTGGCGGATCGCGTTGGGCGTGGTCTCCGTGGGAATGTTGCTGGCGCTTTGGTTGCCGGCGTGGTTGGATGACCTCATTCCACGCATCAACGCGGCTCCGGATCCCTGGTGGGGTCCCGTTCAGCCGGATCTTGTTCGATCCGGGCTTCAGCAGCGCGCATTAGGACTCCTCGCTGCAGTCGCAATGCTGCTGGCAGTGTTGGGGAGTTGTCACATGCGATGGATCTCAAACTCCGCCGCGATCCGATGGGTGGTCGCTTTGATGGTTGTGGAGTTGTCATGCGCGCACTGGCGTCTCATTCCTGTCGTCAATTGCGAACGCGAGCAAGCTTTGCTGGAACAATGCAACCGCGCGGAACCCAGCAAGCTTCCCGGTCGTTGGCTGCGACGTGCTTTGGACTCGGAATGGCCGAAAACATGGGCTCGGAATTCCGCTCCGAATCGCTTGTTGGAAACCTCCGTCGCAGGCCGTACAAACGAGTTTGGTCGCTGGCACCTGATTGACGACATTGCCGTCTTCAACAGCATGCGAACACTGGCTTCGGCTCGCTATCAATCACTATGGCCGGCATCCAATCGGGTGGGCGACGACGACCAGCTTGGGTCGCGTGAACTGTGGCGGATCATGGCCGACCGGTTCGGCATTCGTGGCGAGATCCATCTCAATGATCGTCGATGGAAGGGGTCGCTCGACGTCGATCCGGTCACCTTGCCGATGGGTCGCTTTGAACCCTATGCGGACCGGACTGATCGCACGATGCAGGATCGATCTGCCGAGGCGGAGCGTCAGGTCACCCTGGTTCGCGGATCGTGGGACTGGGGGACTTGGATGGAGTCCTTGGCGTCTTTCGGAGAGCAACGCCTTTTCGTCGAAACCTCGGTCGATCGACTTCCTCCGTCCCAAGAGCTGGCGACACAAACCATCGGGCAAGTCGGTTTCTCCGTGATCGATGAATCACCACAAGGGTTCGTGATCGATATCGAAACGCGCCAAGCGACTTGGTTGGTCCGGCATGTTTTTCAGGATGGTCATTGGACGGGTGAGTTGCAATCGCTTCCAGACGGTGAAACCGAGCAACAACGCGTTCCCATTCTCCGTGCCGATGGACTTTGCCAAGCCATGGCAGTCCCCGCGGGTCGCTGGCGCTTGCGCGTGGCCTATGAACCGGATGGTCATGGCGTGGCGGTCTACTGGTGCATCGCGTCGTGGCTTGCCGCGACGACCCTCGTGTGGGCGGCCTTTACGCGGGCACGTCCATCGACTCGTTGAGATCGATGGACGTGATGCGAGATCAAGAGCGAATCACTCGAAGCTGAGTTCGTCAGCGGGGGACCAACGCATCTGTGCCATGGTCTCTTGCGACAATCGCATCTGATTGAGGTCAGGCTCGACCAAGGGGCATTTGATCGAAACGCTCTCCGCGGCAAGGTCGATGCGGTTGCCGGAGTTGTCCTGGACAATCGGGTTGGCATACCCCGTTTCGGGACGACGTATCACAACGGCTTCGTTCCCATCATCCAACGCCACACGGCTTCCCAGGGGAAACAGAGATTCGGTTCGCAGGATCGCGTGAACCACTTTCGGGTCAAAGACACCATAACCTGCCTGGTGCAGTAAGAATCCAAGGGCGTCGTGCGGCACCAACGACTTTCGGTAACTCGTTCCGATCACCAAACGAAGGTACGCATCACAGACGTTGAGGATCCGCGAGTACACGTGCGCTCGTTTTCCCTCAAGTCCAAACGGATAGCCGGAACCGTCAAACTGCTCGTGAACCTGCTCGATGGCTAAGATCACCGAGCTGGACAGCTCCGTGACGTCACGCAGGCTGTTGACCGATGTGATGGGATGCTTTCGATATTGCCAGAGCTCTTCATCCGAGAGCGGCAGACGACCATAAACGCTCAGCTGTGGGTCCATCACGAACAGACCAATGTCGTGCAATAGGCCTGCTTTCCCAACCTCGAGCACTGAGGGACCATCCAGTTCCATCTCGGTTGCGATGGCCATCCCCAAGACGGCGAGTTTGACGCTGCGATCAACCAGAGTCATTTGCTGATCACATGTCACGATCTGACCCAGGGTTTGGTCGTGGTCGTCGACAATGGTTTCGGCAAACGCGTTGGAAAGAGACTCCATGGCCTCGATGGTCTGGAGCTTCTGTTCCGTCAGGGCCATACGGAGTTCTTCGAAGTCACTGCGAGCGTGACTCACTTGCTCCCGGAGCTTTGCCGCGCGACCCTCATCGAGCGGTTCGGACCTTCGATCCACCAAGCCCTCGCGTAGTGGAAATCCCTTGGGCCAGTCCTGTGGTTTGGTCGCTTGAAAGTCCGTCGGTGACTTGCGAGAACCCGTTTTTGACTTGGAACTTGGGCCCCGGCCCGAGGCCGACTTGGTCAGAGCATCCAAGTCGTCCTTGTGAATTGGCAGCTCTTGGATCTCGCGATCCTTGAGCGTATGAATCAATTCCTGCGTGATGCGCGTGCCCGCACCAAGCAACAAGACGCCGTCGTCGTCCTCGAGCGGTCGACGGCACTTGGCCCCCACCTGAAGGTCGTCGACCGACAGGTAGACGATATCGTGATCGTTCTGCTGTTTCTGAGTAGCTACCATGACTTTTGTGCCCCGAAAGTACTGGGCGAGTCCGCAGTTGTGCCCCCCAACTGATTCAGTACCGCCCGTCAGTGGAAACATACGATTCAAAATGAGCATCTCCCGCTGAATTCAAGATTCGTGCAACAGGCCCCCATGCAAAGCCACCCTTTCACAGCAGATGTCCCACTGGTGACGGTTATCGGGGGTGGAATCGTTGGTTTGGCGACCGCGATGACCCTGAAAGAGAGGCGGCCCGAGTTGACCGTGGCTTTGCTGGAATCGGAATCGGAGTTGGCCCAGCACCAAACCGGCCACAATTCCGGCGTCATCCACTCGGGGATTTACTATCGCCCGGGCAGCGATAAAGCACTGCTTTGTCGGCGTGGCAAGGCCATGATGGAGGGATTCTGCCGTTCCAACTCGGTGCCCTGGGATCGCTGCGGGAAGGTCGTCGTGGCGACTCGCGAAAGCGAGCTCCCGATGCTGGAACGCATCGCTGAGCGGGCGAATGAAAACGGCGTCGAGTTTTCACGCATTGGCACCGACCGCTTGCGGGAGTTGGAACCGCAGGCTGCGGGGGTCGCCGCACTGGAGGTACCGGAAACGGGGATCGTCGACTACGCCGTCGTCGCACGCGCCATGGCCGAACGTTTTCGCGACCAGGGCGGCGTGATTCGTACTGGGTTTCGCGTCACCCAGATACACTCCGAGGACAAGGGCCTTCACTTGCGGGATGGTGGTGGCAACGCCTGGATCACGCGGACCGCGATCAACTGCGCCGGCTTACACAGTGATGCGGTTTTCCGACAGGCGAAACACGGCGTGATGGCGAATGTAGCCGACAAGCTTGCGGATGCACCTGAGTGCCGCATCATTCCTTTTCGTGGTGAGTACTACGAACTTGTTCAATCACGATGGTCCTTGGTTCGCAATCTTATTTACCCGGTGCCGGATCCGAACTTTCCATTTTTGGGCGTGCACTTCACGCGCATGATCGGCGGGGGGGTTGAGTGCGGGCCCAATGCGGTGCTGGCGCTCGCGCGTCATGGTTATCGCTGGCGTGATGTGTCTCTTTCTGATCTTGGCGAGATGATGCGTTTCCCGGGTGCGTATCGCTTGATGAAACGTCATTGGCGAATGGGGATCGCTGAGATGCATCGTTCGATCTCGAAGGCCGCGTTTGTCGCCGCACTCCAGCGGCTGCTTCCCGCGGTCCGCTCGCAAGATCTGATGCACGCGCGGGCGGGTGTCCGTGCCCAGGCGGTCGATGCGGGAGGGAACCTCATCGATGACTTTCTCTTTGCTTCCACGCCCGCGTTCACGCATGTGTTGAACGCGCCCAGCCCCGCTGCGACGGCCAGTTTGGCCATCGCGGAACGGGTTGTGGATCAGCATCAAGCACGCTGGGGTTCACTGTGGCTATGATGGGCACCCCTTTCCCATCCCCCCGCCTGATACGAGATGACACGATGCTGAGACACTTGCGGTTTGCCTGCTTGGTTGCCTTCACGCTGATACACGCCGCCCCATCGGTTCCGATCCGCGCAGCGGAACTGATGCTCCCGTCCCTTTTTGGGGATCATATGGTTGTCCAGCGTGATCAGCCGATTCGCGTTTGGGGTTGGACGGATCCCAACATCGAGGTCATGGCTCGACTCGCCGATCGTCAAGCGTCCAGCAAAAGCGACGCGAACGGACGTTTTGATATTCAGTTGAAGGGCCTGCCGGCGGGGGGACCCTTCGAGTTGGTTGTCACCGCACAGGATCAGGAAAAGCGGTTTCAGGATGTTCTATCCGGCGAAGTTTGGATTTGTTCGGGCCAGTCCAACATGCAATGGTCAGTGGGCCAAAGCAACGATGCCGCATTGGAGTGCTTGGCCGCGAACAACGATCAGATTCGATTGATCAGCGTGCCGCAGGTCGGTGTGCAAGAACCGCAGCGTGATTTCAATGGAAGCTGGTCCAAAGCCAACCCGGACACCGTTCGCGACTTCTCGGCCGTGGGCTATTTCTTTGGTCGCCAGTTGCAACAGACACTGAATGTCCCGATTGGTTTGATCGATGACGCCTGGGGTGGATCCGCGGCAGAGGCTTGGGTTCCCAAGGATGTTCTTGATGACGACGGTCGTTTCCAACCGTTGATGGAGCAATGGGAAACCATGATGGCCAACTACGACTTTGAGAAACTGACGGCCACTTGGCAACAGAAACGAGAAGCTTGGGTTGCGGGCGGAAAGAAAGGGAATGCACCCCGCGCGCCGCGCAACATGGCCAACGGCAATCAGCGTCCGGCCAACATCTACAACGGCGTTCTCCATCCAACCGTCGGCTATGGAATCCGAGGCGTGATTTGGTATCAGGGCGAATCGAATTCCTCGCGGGCATACCAATATCGCGACTTGTTTCCGCTGATGATCCAGACCTGGCGTGAGCTTTGGGACCAAGGCGACTTCCCGTTCTACTATGTCCAACTTGCGGATTTCATGGCCGAGACGGAGTCACCTGCCGAGAGTGCTTGGGCCGAGCTGCGCGAAGCCCAAACCATGACCATGGACAAGCTGGATAACGTCGGTCAGGCCGTCATCATCAATCTGGGTGAAGCAAGCGACATTCACCCGAAGAACAAACAGGATGTCGCGAAGCGTTTAGCACGGTGGGCCCTTGCGAAGGATTATGGCTATGAGATTTCCTATCGCAGTCCCCAGTACACTTCGATGACCCAAGCGGCCAACGGGCGCCTTCGCGTCGACTTTGATCATGTCGGTGAAGGACTGGATACCTTCGACACGAACAGGCTCGTCGGCTTCACCATCGCGGGCGACGACAAAGTTTTTCACGATGCCGAAGCCAAGATGGTCGATCGCGACACGGTGGAAGTCTGGTCGACAGACGTGGATGCGCCCGTCGCGGTCCGCTACGGATGGGCCGACAATCCGGTTTGCAATGTGCAATCCAAGGCCGGTCTGCCGCTGACGCCGTTTCGAACCGACGACTGGAACGGCGTGACCGCGGATCGCGTCACACGTTGAGGTCGCGCCGCCTCAACCAATCGATCAACGATTGGCGAGATCAACGATGGTTTTCCCGCTGCCGATCTCGCCGACCAAGGTTGTGTTGGGAAACATGATTTTCGGCAGGGCACCTTGTCCCGCCTTCTGGTACAGGTAGACGTGCTTGCTCACGAACTTGGCCGGCAAGTCGCTGGCCAATTTGTCACGAAGTTGTGCGGGGTCCACCAGCGACTCCGCGTGCGACCTTGCCTGGGATGCCGTGGGCTTCGTCGCGAAGATCCAATCGTGCATGGCGGCGAACTGACTGCGGTCCGTCAACCAAACCGCGATCGAGATCTTGGCAAGCTCACAAGCCACCTCACCGCCTGGCTTGTTGTTTTTGGCAGCCGGGTTGCAGGAGCGATGCAGGGGCACCGGCAATGCCAACACGGCCATGTTGCCACCCGTCAGCTCTTTCGCCTGTTTGATTGCCTTGTGTGTGCGTCGACAATGTTCACAGGTGTAGTCAAACATCTCGGCGATGATGATCTTGTCATCGACATCCCCGTAGAGCGGCCAGTCGGCCGCGTTGAGTTTGACACTGCCTCCTGCAACAGGAACCAAACGCCGCGGTGGTGCGGGTTTTGCCTTCGCGACTTTTTCGCCGTCCGAGGCTTTGGATTCTTCGTCCGCTGAATCCGATTGCTCCGAATCGGCATCCTCCACGTTTGCACTCGAGACGGCCAGCACACCGAGGAAACTGATGGGTGAAACCGAAAGCCAGTCCAACGCATTCACCGAGCGGGAGTTGTCTGTCGTTGCGAGTGGCGACGCAAACTCCTGATCTTGGGCGTCGGTGCGACCGATCGGACTTTCAAACAAGCCAGCGTCATCCGCGGGTGCTGACGGAGCCGGTGGTGCTAAGATATCGTCGGCAGTCGGGGAGGACATGATGTCTTCCATGGCGCCGTCGATCTCGACCGGAGCATGGTATTCGATCTCGTAAGTTTTCGGCGGCTCGCTCAACAACTGTGTCGCAACCAGACCCGAAACGCCGGCCATCGCCAAGATTCCCGACCCGACCCGCGTCTTTGCCTGGGCGTTGAGATGGCACCAAGCAATCACCGCCAAACTCAAGCCACAAGCGTGGGCGACCAAGCAGTACGGGCAAAAATGTCCCAGATCAAAAATCTGCAGTGCGGTGAACCAAATCCCGGCCAAGGCGGCCGAGGTGCTCAAGAACAGCAGGCCGCCATTCACGCTGATTTTTCCCGTGACCTGTCGATACCCAAGCAGGCTCAAGAGCGTCACGTAGAGCCCAACGGCAGGCAAAGCCACGGGCCATCCGGCGACTTTGGACCATCGACTGGTCAGGACATGGGAGCAGTCGATCACGTCCCCACTGCAGCCGGCAATCTTGGAGCCGGTCAGCCCCACATAGGACAGGTACACGGAGACGCCGAGCGCGACCAACGCCAATCCAAACATGAGGCTTGTGGGCCATGCCGGCAAAAGTGCACGGACGCGTCCTGCGCCGACCCGCAGGGAACCATCAAGCCCGGGAGCAGAATGCGCAGCTGAGCCCTGCGCAGCCGATGTTGTCGTCAAGCGATCCATGCGATGCGACTGAATAGAAGTGGCCATAATCGAGAATTGCGACCCTCAGGTCCAGTTTTGAGACAATAGCGGCGTTGCGTCCTTGCGGGAATGGCGATTTTACGATCCCTTTCTCCCTCTCCGTCTTCAGGTTTATGCGTAAACCGTGCCAATCCGGACAGAAAAAATGCCGAAAGTCGACGCAATTGCCTTGGATATGGACGGATTATTGTTCGACACCGAACGTTTGTACTTCCGAGTCGGCGACGAGATCCTGAAACCGCGGGGATTCCGCTTCTCCGCCGAACTGCAGTCCCAGATGATGGGGCGAATCGGCCTGGCGGCGATGGATGCCATGATTCAGTTCCATCGGCTTGACGATGAACCCGAATCTCTGCTGCGAGAATCCGACGCAATCTACTCCCGCTTGCTCGAAACCGATCTGAGACCGATGCCGGGCTTGGACGACTGGATTGCCCGACTCTGCGGCAGCGGGCTGCCATTCGCATTGACGACCAGCAGCCGTCGCCTGTTTGTCGATCGGATATTGTCGCAGGTTGACTGGGCGAACTCGCTGCGTTTCATTCTTTCGGGGGACGATGTCGTTCGCGGGAAGCCCGATCCTGAGATCTACGTGAAAGCCGCCGCGATCTTCGAAGTCCCTCCGTCGCGGATGCTGGTGTTGGAGGACAGTGGCAATGGAACAGCCGCGGGCGTTGCGGCTGGGGCCAAGGTTGTTGCCATCCCGAACGACCACACCCAAACACACTCCTTCGACGGTGCGATCCTGACGGCGGATTCCCTGGCGGACCCGCGACTGCACGATTTGATCCTTGAGAATCAGAACGTCTGACTTCGTCACCCTCCCGTGTCGATGTAGGATACGAACGTGGATCAGGCCCACTCTCGCCACGTGGGCCTCTCACCCGAAACAGGCGTCTCAAGCACCTCGCTCTCTCTTTACCTCGCTTTCCCTTCCAACCGACAACGAGTTCATGGACCCGACCTTCGATGAAGTTCCCGATGCCTTGCCAAAGCAGAAGGACGCTTCCTCCACCGAAGTAACCGCGAGCGCGGCCGAAGACGCGAACCAGGCGTTAGCGGGAACAACAGCTGGTCCCGCGGCATCGGTGGAGGATCTGGAGGTCAAGGACGCTCAGGTCATCTTCGAGACCGTTTGGAGTGACCTGGAGGAAAGCATCGGTCACGAGAACCTCCGGTTCACGAAGGAGCTGATCCTCCTCGGAGGTGCGCCGGGGGCGGGGAAAGGCACCAACTCGGGGTTCATCGCCAAAGCGCGCGGATTGACCTGCCCTCCGATCATCGTCAGCAGTCTGCTGGACACGCCGGAGGCGGAACGCATCAAGAATGCGGGCCAGATGGTGGGCGACACCGAGGTGATCAGCATCCTGTTTCGCAAATTGCTCGAGGAAGACTACCGGGATGGTTGCATTCTGGATGGCTTCCCGCGTACGCGCGTGCAAGTCGAATGCTTGCATCTGTTGGTTCAGAAAATGAATCAGCTGTATCGCGAGTATCACAACACGCCGCTGGCCATCAACTTTCGAAAACCGACCGTGCACGCGGTCGTTCTCTTCATCGATGAGAAGACGAGTATCGAGCGTCAGCTGTATCGCGGTCGCATGGCGATGCTGCACAACGAGCGTGCTCCATCGGAAGGCGACGAACGCATTCCCATCCGAGCGACGGACTTGGATCCCGTCGCCGCCAAACGGCGTTACCGTGTTTTCAAGGAGAAAACGTGGGACGCGCTCAAATCGCTCAAGCAGATTTATCACTATCACTTCATCGACGCTGGCGGCTCCGTCGAAGAAGTTGAGAAGAATATTCTGAGCGAACTCGCCTATCAGTCTTCGCTTGAACTCGACCCTGCCACCTATGACGCCGTTCGAAAGCTTCCGCTTGCATCGGAGCTAAGCATTCATGCCCGGCAGGAATTGGTTCGGCGTCTGGACAGCTACGAACTGGAGCATCGCGAGCTCTTCCACGAAGCCCTTGACGTCATCCAGCACCGCTTCATGCCGATCGTGCGTCGTCACGCCATTGCGGGTTTGGCGGTGGTCAACAGCGAAGATCCCATCTTTGAAGACCCCCTCGCCTTGGCGATGGTGATCGACGTGTTTGCGGAGCGGGGCTTTCGCGCCGTGGCCAACGTGAATCGAACGGAAGTGCCTTATCAGTTCGATGTTTCCAGCGGGAAGATCACCTGTGTGACCAAGAAGGTGTACCGGTTTCAGATCCGATTCGAGGGCTCTGAGATCCGTCGCGGCGTCCACTGATACGCCCCGCGATGTTGGAGTCCAGGCTTTAGCCGCCCGGAGCCTTCGCGCGCGAGTGTCTGAAGGCTGTACTCCAACCACGGGCCGTTTTTCGACCTGCCAAACCAGACCTGCGTCTAGTGGGTCGCCGCGAGCTCTCGTTCGCTCTCGTCGATGCGGAACTGACCCACCGAATCTCGCATCTCAGAAGCGAGCCGCAACAACTCCTCGCCGGACGCCTGGCTCTGATCCGCGTTCACAGACGTTTCTTGCAGCACCGTGTCCACCTCGGCGATGCTCTGTGAGATTTCACGTGTGGCCAAAGCGGATTCAGAGACGCCACGCGCGACCACTTCCGATCGCTCGGCCGTGCTACCGATGTGTTCGGCGATTTGCTGCGTGGTCACGTTCTGTTCCTCAACCGCGGCGGCAATGGTCTGACTCAGGTTGTTCACATCGCCGATCACTTGGCTGATCTGCTGGATCGATTCCACCGTTTCGGTCGTGCAGGTCTGCATCAACTCGATCCGGCCCCGGATCTCTTCGATTGCGGCGGCCGTCTGCTTGGCCAATTCCTTGACCTCGGTTGCAACGACGGCGAAACCCTTTCCGGCCTCACCTGCGCGAGCCGCCTCAATGGTCGCGTTGAGTGCCAACAGGTTGGTCTGCTCGGCAATGTCTTCAATCACCTCAATCACTTTGCCGATTTCGTTCGCAGCGGTTCCCATGTCGCCAACCTTCTCGTTGGACACCTTCGCGGTGGAAGCCGCCAACGCCGCGACCTGGGCCGAACGTTCGGTGTTCTCGGCGATCTCCGTGATCGTGCTCTTCATCTGTTCCACCGCAACGGCGACGGTCGAGATCGCCGAAGTCATTTCACTGCTCGCTTCCGCCATGTTGTCCATGTTGATGTTCAGCTCTTCCGCCGCGCTGCTCACGGTCGCCGAACGCGTCTTGGACTGCGTGGTGCCCGTTTGCAGGTTCGTGGCGGATCGGCAGAGATGGTCGCTGGCGGAGCTCAGGGTGCTGGCGTTCCCCGCGATGCTGCAAACCGTATCGTGGATGCGCTGCACGAAGGTGTTGAAGCAGCGAGCAAGATCGCCAAACTCGTCATTGGATGACGGAAGACGGCTCGTCAAGTCACCTTCACCTTCCGCGATCTCCCGGAACGCATCTCGCAATTCAAAGATCGACTTCAGCAACGATCGCGTCGTGATCCACCCGAGAACGCCGACACATAGGATGCCCAAAACCGCGATTCCCATCGCCAAGTAGGCTTGCTTGCTCGCGGCTGCGTTGGCGCTGCGAGCATCCTCGATAAGCTGTTGGGAGAGGAAATTTTCTGTCTCCTTCAACCCGTTGATCTCGGCCGTCTTGGCAGCGAACCAAGTCTTGGAATCTTGCCCAAATCCACCTTCATTCGCCTTCTCAAAGGCAACCTCACGAAAGCCCTGCACTTCCGCGACGCATGGAAGCTGGCGACGCTGCGCGAAGTGCGCCACGGCCGCTTCGGAAGCAATCGACTTGAACTCGTCCTGGTAGGTTTTCTGCAGCGACACCAGCGAGACGAGCTTCTGGAACATGCCAGGCCCGAACTGGTCCGTCGCAAAAGTATTCGCCAGAACAGCGCGTTCGATGCCCGCACGTTCCTTTGCCTTCAAGAACGAGAGATAGGCTGAGATGTCCGTCGCGGTCTCGCGTTCGGTGGTGAGCCCCGGAATGCAGCCGATCGTGTTGAGCATCGCCGCGTTGTTCGCGGTGTAGGCCCCGATCGCTTCCTTCGCGGGTACAGAGAGTCCCAATACCTTGCCACGCAATCCCAAAGCGAGATCGAGTTTTGACCGAGCGACTGTGTACTTCTCGGCCATCTCCGGGAAGGGTTCGAAATCGAAGTCAACGAGGAAGGCATCGAGATCGCTGACGCGCTCATCCGTCGTTTTTTGTTGTGCCGGCAACTCTGTGGCAAACGACTTCCCTTTGCTACCAAGAAAGCCCGCCGTCATGCCACGCTCTTTCTGCGTTTCATGGACCAGATTGCTGATCTTGACGGAGAACTCACAGAGTTGCTCGACGGATGCCATTTCCGCCGATGTCTGATTGGCTCGCCACGCTTGTGTTGCTCCGGCAAACCCGATTGCTGCGACCGAGATCGCAACCAATGACAAAACCTTTGTCCGAACGCGCATTGCACTTTACCCCATTGGAACGTTGAGGATGCGGATAAGTCCGCTCCTAGCGATTGCAGTACTACTTGTTGTTTCAATCCACCCGCTGCTACGCCCAATCGATGGCCGCTACTGAAAGCGTAGGTCACGGTCAGCGACCATGCGGGAAGGGCCCCCATTTCCTGCATGCGTTTGTGTTTTGGACGGATCTTTTGCAACCCCACGACGCAACCCCGTCACACGTTTCGAATGGGCATGCATCGGTCTGGTTCGTTGGGCAGCCCCATGCGCAGGCTTTCAGGCAGGCAAGCCGGTTGGTACAAATTCGCGTGAGTGACGCGAGCGACTCCCAAAAGGTTCCACGACATGGCCGAATTGTTCTCTGTCTCAGGTCTGTTCACCCTCGGCATGCTGGTCTTGCTCCAGGCGGTGCTTGGGTTTGACAACCTCCTGTATCTGTCCATTGAGAGCAAACGCGTTGAGGCAGACAAACAAGCCATGGTTCGCAAGCTCGGGATCATGCTCGCGGTCCTGTTCCGAATCGGCCTCCTGATGGTGATCGTCAACCTGATTCGCTTGTTAGAAGAGCCCTTCTTCGAACTGCACAACAACATCTTTGACGCGGAGGTATCAGGGCACTCCTTGATCGTACTCTTCGGGGGTGCCTTCATTCTGTGGACGGCCGTGAAAGAGATTTACCACCTGCTTGCTGAACCGGACCTGACGGAAGGGGAGTCCAAGCAACCGGCGAGCGTCGCCAAGACGGTTGGCCTGATCGTGGTGATGAACCTCATTTTCTCATTTGATTCCATCCTGTCGGCCATGGCCCTGAGCGACAATCTCTGGATCATGTCGACCGCGATCATCATCGGCGGGATTCTGATGATCGTCTTGGCGGACAAGGTGGCCTCCTTTCTCGCCAAGAACCGGATGTACGAGGTGCTGGGTCTCTTCATTCTCTTCATCGTGGGGGTGATGCTGGTGAGCGAAGGCGGGCATCTCGCGCACATCCGCCTCTTCACCTACCACGTGGAACCCATGACAAAGACCACTTTCTATTTTGTCTTGGGCGTCTTGATCATCGTTGACGTGGTCCAAAGCCGCTATCAAAAACGCTTGCTCGCAAAACAGGAGGCACGTGCAGGCCTCGGCGAGCAAACCGCTGACGCAGCATGATTCAACGTAGCAAGGGCTGGAGCCGGTGACCGACACTCAGATCATGGCTTTGCCCGACCCAGTCGACAATGCCGATGCGAAAAGTGAGCGCGAGCGATCGGAGTGGATCGCGGCCTACCTGAGCATTGCGAATGAGTCGCTGCTGGGCACGGACGTCACAGGCTGGGATGCTTACTTGCGGCGTGTAGAGCCCAACAACGTGCGGCTTGCTTTGGCGGACGATCAGGTTGTCGGTGGCATGGCGTTTTACCGATGTGGCCAGTTCTTTGGCGGACGAAGTGTCCCCATGGCCGGCTTTTCGGGCGTTGCCATCGCGGGATCCCATCGCGGCACCGGGGTGTGCCGCAAATTGTTGGAACAGACACTGAGGGAGCTACGCCAAGAGGGCATTCCCCTGGCGTGTCTTTATGCGTCCACGCAACGTTTGTATCGCAGCGTCGGCTTCGAACAGGCGGGCAGTCGCTGGGAGTATGAACTGCCCCTGCGTTGCCTACCTGAACCCGACCGCTCGCTTCCGTGCCACCGACACGCAACACCCGACTTGCATGTGCTGGAGCGGCTGGAGAACACTCGCGGAGAGTTTGCAAACGGTTGCTTGCACCGGAGTCAGGGCCTGTGGGAACGGCTACTCCATCCCCATAGCGAACAACCCGGCGTCGCCTATTTGCTCGGGGAGCCAGAGCAACCCGAAGGCTACGTGATTCTGTATCAGGGAAACAGCACCGGGAGGGTCCCAGCCGTGCTGCGTTGTGGGGATTGGGTTGCGACGACGCCGGCGGCACTCCGTCGTCTGATGGCGTTGACGTGGGACCATCGCAGCATGCACGATCGCTTTCGCTGGCCAGGGGGCACTGACGACCCGCTATTGCTGTTTGCATCCGAGGCATGGGCGGATGTTGTCGACATGGAACGTTGGTTGCTTCGTCTAGTCGATGTTCCGGCTGCTTTGTCCGCTCGGGGCTATCAGCAAGATGTGGATGAACAAATCCAACTCCACGTGCAGGATCCTTTGTTCCCCCAAAACAGCGGGCCATGGCATCTTTCAGTCACCGGTGGCCGGGCAGTCGTCAAGCAAGCGACCCATTCGGATTCCGGTTTGCATCTGCAAATGTCGGTCCAAGCGCTGGCGCCGCTCTACAGCGGGCTCTTCTCAGCCCGCGAGTTATCGTATCTGGGTTGGCTTTCGGGTACGGCGAATGCGGTGGCCACCGCGGACAGGCTTTTTGCCGGTCCCCGTCCCTGGATGGCAGAGTGTTTTTAATGCTTTGTTCCGATTCAGATGTGGGATTATCCGAAGGGAAACCTCGTTGGAACGCGTCGCTACGACCGCTCGGATTATCACAGACGCACTGATTGTCACAAGCGAAAACGGGTCGGTCCCCATCAATCATTCACCACGCTCTTGACGATAACTAGTTAAGCGCGCGTTCCAACATGGCCAGGGCGTGGACGCGATACCGGTTCTCGATCCGAGGTCTCCTCCCATGCAAATGACCCGCAACCGATACTTCTTGCTCGGCGTTCTGCTGATCCTATTGGGAATTCAGTTCCGTATGGTGGATTCGTTCGTGTTGAACACACCTGCGACGGAAGCATTGAGCCGGGTCACCAAGCAAACGCCGATGGCATCGACGGACTCCTTCAGCAACTTCATGTTGCAGGTGCATCCCAAGCCGACAAAACGAGTGCACCCGCCCCGTTGGATGGGCTTGGCGATGATCGCCGTTGGGACGGTCTTGAGCCTTCACGCCTTTGCCATGCCACGTCATGACTGATCGGGCGTGCAGCAGGCCCTACGAAACACGTGCGTGGCTGTGCGGGCCCCGATCACGGTGTGGCGTTAGCGCGTGGATGCTTGTGCTCTTCACGGGCATGGGCCTGAACGCCCAAGATCGGTCCGCAAACCCGTCGGCTGGTCTCGGCAGCAGCCTGTCAGCGACACAGCAGCGGGATGCGAGCGGCGACGGGTCGGTTGGTTTCGTTTTCCGCGAAGGCACCTCCGTGGTAGAAACCATCGGTCGCGTGGCACGCGTCGGACCGCGGTGGCAGTTCCGTCCCGAATCCTCCTCGGGAGGAATGGAGCTTGGGATGGCCGCAATGGATGCTGCCCCGCCACCGCAAAGACCACAACGCACAACGAACTCTGTTCTGGATCAAAGTCCTTTCGACGATAAGACACCGCTGGGCACGGAGCGAACGCGAACCAGCAATATTCAGCCCCATCAGCTTCCGAAGCTGTTGGTCCTCGAGAATCTGATGCTCAGCCGAATCGTCCGAGCGATCGAAGAAGATCCGCGTGATGACAAATGGATCATCACAGGAGAAGTCACGGAGTTCCTGGGCGAGAACCGATTGATGATCCTCAGCGCCAAGCGTTATGTGAATCAAGGACGGTCATCGACCGATGGCAATGAGCGGCTGTGAAGCGAGTACGGTTCACCCGACTGAACACAGCATCGGTGCCAGTCGCCGCCTCACCTAGGAACGCTGACTTCGTACCAAAGGGTCTCATGTTGTGCTCCCAGGTCGATTCGCAGCCAATCACCTTCGTTCCGAACCGGCACGGAACGCTTGCGTCGACCTCGGCCATCGAGGCAGTAGCACATTGCCCCCGCAAACTGGGTCGAAGGCAGACCAACGGAACATGTCATCGGGGCCAGCCGTGTGGGGCCACTGCCCCACGCTCTGCCAACGCTGGTGCGTTCTTTGTTGAAACCCATGTTCGCATTCTCACTCGAAGACGCCACCGTCACCACAAAACCGGTCGCGGATTCGAGCGGCCTGCCGTCCAGTGAGGACAACACGACGGTCCCGTAGTTGGGCTCCAGCTTTCCAATTCCCACTGCCACACCGCCAAGCATCGTTGACTGTTCCGCGATTGTTCCCCAAAGCCCGCGCGTTGCGGGCGTTCGCAGTGCGATCACGCCTCGTGCGGTGGCCGGATCAGAGACCCACTGAACGGTCGGTTGGTCTTCGGAGAATCGCGATGATGTTGTCAAACGCCTGGCCGTTGGAACCGTCTCATCGTTGGAAAGCCTGTACGGAGCAGCGCCCGGTTGCGTCTGCAACCGATGAGCAAACGCCCATCTCGCATCGAACACGGCGTCTGGCGCGGCAACGCGAACACTGGCAAGTGGATTCAAATCGCCACGGACAAAAACGTTTGCGAACTGTGAAAACAACGCCAACTTCACGGGTTGCGCGTTGAAGCTAAAGAAGCTGTTCGTGCGATCACGAAACCATGGGCTCCGAGCAAGTGCTGTCCGAGTCGACGTGCCTTCGTTCTGGTCGTACTGAAAAAAGAACACGCCATCCCAGTCCTGAAGCCCGCAAAGCACCGCCGCCATCGGAACACAGCCACTCGACGCGTAGGCAGGCTCAGGATAATTCCACTCCGACAAGGTCATGGGCTTGTCCTTGACTCGCCAAGCCATTCGCGTCAGCAAGGAGTTCGCGGGCCAATCCGCGCGCGTGGGATCACTTTCCATGGGTTCGTTCTGGACGGTCCAGCGATCCGGGCTCCAATTAGCGTCGGCCGGAAACTCCGGATGATGCCAATAGTTGTGGAGATCAACAAAGTCATTCAGCTCCACGTTCACGCGATGTGCGTGATAGTCGAGCTGGCTCGCTGTGATCGGAGTCTTCACGCCCAGCTCGTTTTGAAGGAACGACTTCAACTCACGGACCCATTCCATCTCGGTTTCCAAGAGGAACCGCTGCATATCCGTGTGCGCTTTCGCTGGGAACGATGGGCTAGGGATGGTCAACGTGCTGCCTGCGAGCGACTGTTCGTTCGGGATGCTACCGTCGGGTCCGCCGCGCCAAAGCTGAATGCCAGCGAACTCGATGGGCGTCGCATCGTTACCAATGCTGAACGAAAGACCAACGGCCTCGTCGATGGTTTCGCGTGGCATCACCAGCCGTTCGTACAGCTGCCATTGCGGGGTCGCGTCCAGAATGCTGAACAACCCAAGGTCTCGCCATTGCCCTCCGTCGACCGACGACACCTCCACCTTGAACTGCCTTGGTGTGTCCGATCGCACCCAGAAACGAAGCGTGAATGGCTCATCTGCCTGGACACTCAGTTGGGTCTGTTGCAACTGCTGGGCGTAGTCCTGCTCCGTCGTTTTCACTGGCATCAAGCGAATCGCATTGGCGGGGCCTTCACGTAACCCTGTCGGCTCGCCGAGCTTGTAAGGCAATGCCGCGTCTTCGGGTCCATTGACGTGCCAGCTTCCGAGGCTCGTTGAGAACGATTCCGCGTTGATCACAGCGACACGCTCGGAGCCGCTTGTCGACCAAGCCTGAATCAGTGTTTCGTCATCTCCATAAGTGCTGCGAAGCCATTCTTGCCAACGTTGTTGCAACGAGCGTTGAAACTGCACGGGGAGTTTGTCGGCCAGGTCGTATCCCTTCTGGCTGAAGTAGTTTTCGTTGAGCATTTCGATCAGCGCGATCCCCGCGTCGTCGGCACGCCGACGGTTTCCGCGATAGGGATTGCGGTGATCCAACAACATGCGGCAATAGCGTTTCAACTGCGACTGCACAGCACGGTCGTAGTACATCACCCACTTGTTCGATGCCGCCCACCAAGGCGCGTTGCCCAACGACTCAAATCCCTCTTCGGGCTTGAGAGTGCGCGAAACATGCAGGTTGAGATTGGCGTAAATCCCGCGTCGATGCAGTTGGTCTAAGAAGTAGTCCAAGCGATCGACCATCTCGTCATCGAATTCGCGCAGCCTGCCTTGGGCTCGTGACCAGATCCCGCTCGGCGCGTCTTGCATGTCCATGTGGTGAAAACGCACGGCATTGCAACCGAGCTTCGCAAGGTGTGCGGCGACGCGTTCGGCTTCATTGTGCGTAGGAAAATTCGCGCCAAAACAAAGGTTCATACCCCAGAAGCGAATTCGATCGGTCCCGCCTTGCGAGTTCGGCACTTCGAATCGATTCCCGGCGACGGTCACATAGGCGTCTGGATCAATCGGGCCCTGCAGCAAGCCCGACCTGTCGGTTGCCGATGGCGTCGCGTCATCCCCGGGAATCACGAACGGAAAGCGGTCCGCAGCGGCGGCACGCGTGGAGCCTAAGACGGTCAGCAGGCATGTGAAAAGCCCCAGCTGGCCCACCAATGCCAGCCGGCCCAGCCATGTCAATTTGACCAGCCATGTGTGCGACGTCGAAGTGGACATGGTCCACACCAAAGTGCCTTGGCGTCCGGGCCTGAACGACCGCGTGTGGACAGATTCATCTTGTTTCGGGCTACTTGAATTCTTCATCAAATGCCGCGAAGTCGTCGGCGGACGCCTCTCCAAATCCATTGTCGTCGCCCATGCCCTCGAAACCATCCCCGCCCCCCTCTTCGAATGACGCGACCTCCTGGACCCCTTCGTCTTGGAACTCCCCATCTGTGAATTCAGCTTCCTCCTCGTCCTCGAAACCAGCCTGGGCGGCTTCCGGTCCCAGAAGCGCCCGCCGCTTGCGATTCTCCATCATCTGCGCTACGGGAACCGCAACGATGCAGCCAAGTAGAAAAACGGCCCAAAGAATGAAGTAAATCATCGTCGTGAATCGGTTTCAATCGTGGGTTCTCGCGGGACTGTTCGTGCGTTCCACTCTAGTCGGCTTGCACGGGCACAACAACGAAACCGAGGGGGTGTCGTGCGAATTCGACCGTCGCAGGTACACTGTGGGGGGAGGTCGGCCGCGTCTACGCACCCGACCAGCGCACAACAACACACGACCAGGATTCACGCTTCGCATGAATTTTGGTTGACGTCGGATTATTTCAACCAGCTGATAGACCGTGGACGCACTCGCTCGCCCCAAAGACGATTTGTTCGACAACTCCACGATGACTTTCGGGGAGCATCTGGAGGAACTGCGGCAAGCGCTGGTCCGCGCGATCCTGTGCCTGATGGTGGGTTTGGGCATCGGGCTTTTCTTCGCGAACCGCGTCATTCGCTACATTCAAGCACCGCTCAAGGCTGCAATCGTCGAATTCCGTGCCGAGCGCGATCTCACGAAACTCGGTTGGGATAAAGACGACCCGGTCGTCAAGCCATGGCTCAGTTTCTTGTCAGAAGAGTCACTGGTCGCCGAGCTGGTTTATGACGCGCCGCAGGCACTGAGCAACCGACAAGCGGCCTCCAACCCTTCCTCGGCGAGTGCGGTTTCGACAGAAGCAGCGATGGGTGTGGATGCCCCTGACTCCAAAGAGGAATCCGCCACAACGTTGTCAGGTGCGGATGCCTTGGAGCAGCTCTTGGCGGCCGGTGAGCCCACAGCCCTGCAACCGAGGCTTCAGTTCCGACGGTCGGAGCAGAGTGTGAGCTCCCTCAAGATGGAAGAGCCCTTCATGACGTGGATCAAGGCGGGCTTGATCATCGGCGCCGTGATCGCATCCCCGGGAATCTTTTATTATCTCTGGAGCTTTGTGGCTGCTGGTCTGCACGCACACGAGCGCAAGTACGTTTATGTTTATTTGCCAATCAGCGTGATCTTGTTCGTGTCAGGGGTAGTGCTCGCCTTTGGTTTCGTCTTGCAGTTTGTCTTGCAGTTCCTGCTGTCATTCAACGCCAGCATGGATGTGGCTGCGGACCCACGTCTATCACACTACGTCAATCTTGTGCTCTTGTTGCCATTGGGCTTTGGCATCGCGTTTCAACTGCCCATCATCATGCTCTTTCTGCAGCGGATTGGGTTGGTTGAGACGAAGTCGTACTTAGAAAGTTGGCGGATCGCGGTCGTGGTGATCTTTGTGATCGCGATGATCGCCACCCCCGCCGACGTCACCAGCATGGTGGCGCTGGCCGTTCCGCTAATGTTCCTCTATTTTCTCGGCATCGGCATGTGCTACCTGATGCCGCGCGGACGTGGTTTGGGTAGCGGAGCTTATGACCCGTCCTAAACCAAGTCCTGCTTACGCTTGGTACGACGGCTGCCTGAGCACTCACGGCAGACACCATGCACGATCAAGCGGTGCCCTGTCACTCGGAAACCGTGTTCCGCCGCCTCGGCGGCGCAACTTTCCTTGATGGCATCACTTTGAAACTCAATCAGTTTCCGACAGCGTGTGCAATACAAGTGGTCGTGTTGCGGATAGCCGTAGTCCAATTCATAGACGGTGCGTCCATCCAATTGGAAGGCATTGAGCAAGCCCGCGTCGACAAACTCGCGTAGAGATCGGTACACGGTCGCAGCGCTCACATAGTCCGGTTCTCCACGTCGTGGCAGCTTCTCGATGAGTTCATCCGCGTCAAAATGAGCATGCTGCGCGAACACTTTTTCAACCAAGAATTTTCTTGGCTTGGTTTGACGCTGTCCTTTGCTCTGCAAATACTCCTCAAAGCGTTCCTGAGGCGTCAGCGCCACCTTCACACGTTCGAGCGACTCGGGCGGACGTTCGACGGAGTCAGCGAGCGGACGGCGATCGCTGCCGACCTTGCCGGGGGCGATCTCGTTGGACACAAGGTTCGATTCGTTTGTCATGCCTGAAAGCGTTGACGGGTAGCCGGAAAACCGCGGGAGTATAGCTTAGCGTCAAAACCCCCCCTTGTCCCGATGAAATCAGCTTCTCCGAGACCCACGTCCCGAACCCGCCAACATGACGCTCTCAGAATCCTCGGAATCATTGACTGAAACACTGGAAACGCCGGGGCGCATTGCCATTGTGGGCTGCACACCCACCGGCATCGAAGCGGCCCTCTACGGTCGCTTTCTTGGATATGACGTGCAGGTCTTTGCCCGGGGCCGCACGCGAGAAACTCACCCCTTGGGGTCGGCGACGCAATACCCCGGAATTGGCCCGGACCTCAGCACGGGTTGGTGGCATCAGAACGGGTGTTCCCATGACCATGATCCGGAAAGCCTGCTGGATGCGGAGTTGCCTTGTCGGCCGAGTGACTGCCTGACCCCGCTCGCGTTGTCCGCCCTTGAATCTCAGTTTCCCGAATGCGCAAATGCTCCCCGACCAAGGACGCTGCGGCAATGGATCGAAGGGGCATTGGGTCCTCTTTGCCAAACCGACCTACTACGAGGTCGTGTCCATCCAACGCAGCGGGTCTGTCAGGTTGATTTGGTTCCCGTCGAAACGGATGACGAAGAGCCGGGCGACGTTCCGGGAACGATTCCACCTGACTTTCTTATCACGCGAGAAGACTCTGATGGAGAATCGCATGCAGACCCCTTCGAATGCTTGATCGCCGTTGAAACGACCGTGGAGAGCCTTGGCTGTTCGTTCGGTTGGCCCGCCCCTTATGCGTTTAAAATCGACGCTCCGGCGTCGGGTCCCATGGAAGATTGGTTTCGCTCCCTTCGCACCCAAACGACGCAAGTCTTCGCCGCACTGACGGGCAGGCCAGCGTTGGACCTGTACCGACCAGGAAGACTGTAGTGCATTGTCTATTCGTGATCGCATTTCAATGACAGTTTGCATATCAGCCGAATCGCGTTAGCGACCGGTTACCACGCGATTTGTTTTGTGTTCGCAACACCGGGAGCTAACGAGATCGTCCAGCTTAAGACGCAACCCATCGGGACGTTGTCACGGGAATGGAAAGGGAAATCGTGCTCGTACTCAGCCGCGGAGTGGCGGTACTCGTACTCCTACTCGACTCGTTGCTGTCTCGAGTACGAGTACCGCTTC